>JAAYBB010000077.1 GCA_012719075.1 Clostridiales bacterium
TATGTGGCGGCGCTCTTTGGAACCCTCCTGTTCGGGATGACGGCGCTCCCGCTGAATGTTTCGATGACAGCGCATGAAATCATGCCGTTGCTCGGGCAGACGTCGACGCAGACCCTCATAACTTCAAAGAGATTCGGACGGATGTTTGAAGACATCAGAGTCAACCACATGCCCCATCTGCAGGTCATCTGTCTGGAGGACCTGCCCACCCGTGCCTGTGAAGCGCTGCCCGAGGCGGTGCATGTCGGCCCGGATGAACCCATGGTGCTTTTGAGCACATCCGGCACCACGGGCAAGGCCAGGATCGTACAGCTCTCTGAAAAGAATGTGGAGGCCTCTGTGCTGGGCTATCTGGATAAGATGAATTTTGAAAAATCCGGCCAGAGCGATGTCCGGTATATCCTTGCCACGCCATTTTCCACCGCCTACGGCCTGATGATCCTGTCCGCCTGTCTTCTCCGGTCGTTTCCGATCATTCCGATTGGAGAAGGGTTCACGCTGGACGTGTTTTATGCCTTGGCGGAAGCGCACAGGGCGACACACTACGAGGGCGGGACTTCGGTTCCGCTGTTGATGGAACAGACGGCGGGCAGGCCGATTCCCCATGACATCCATCGGCTGAAGCACTTCGGATTCGGTGGGAGCAAGGTTTCCGGCAACATGCTGGAGGCGCTTTTAAAAGCCTATCCCGGGATCCGGTTTTGGCAGGGCTACGGCATGACGGAGGCGGCGCCACTCATCACAAAATATGCCAACACCCAGGACGAAAAGCTGGATTCTGTCGGGACCGCCATCAAAGGCGTAAAAATTGCGGTCGAGGTGGACGGCAGTGTGACCGATGCACCCTACACGACAGGGGAAATCGTCGTGCAGGGGCCAAACGTCATGCTGGGGTATTACCAAAACGAGGAGGAGACAGACAACGTATTAAAAAATGGCCATTTGTATACCGGGGATCTGGGGTATCTGGATGAAGACGGCTATTTGTACATCTGCGGGCGGAAGAAAAACGTGGTGATCGTCCGGGGCCTCAACGTGCATCCGGAGGAGGTGGAGGCCTGCATCCTGAGCAGCCTGCTCGTACAGGACTGCGTCGTCTACGGGGAGACCGACGCGCTCGGACACGAGGTGGTGTGTGCGGATGTTGTCCCGATGAACAAGCAGGTTCAGATCGGGGAGATCGAGGCCCACTGCAGGACCCGTCTGGCAGACTATAAGCAGCCGCAAAAAATCCGGGTAGTGGACGCAATCCCCAAAGCCGCGTCCGGAAAAACCGGAAGGCTGGCCAGGGATCGCTGATGAATCTGGTCTATTTTCGCGGGTTAAACTGCTACCACGCCTGTATTGTCAACGTCGCCGCCCTTCTGGGCGTGCGGTATCGGGACGCGTTTGCCACGCTGTGGTCCGAAACGGACTTCTCCTATGACCCGATGCACGACCTCTATTTGACGAAGCGGATGATGGCAAACCTTGAAGCGCTGGGCGCAAAGCTTGAACCCCTGAACTGCGCCTCCAAACAGGTGGCAGAGGAGGGCTTGTGCCGGCTTTGTCCCGGAGCGTGGATCATCGTCGGAATGGACGCCTTCCACATTGCGTGGAATCCATTTTATCAGTCGCTGCACAGTTTTCACTACTTTATTGTGCAGAAAGAGGCAGGGGAGCGTTCCCCCTGTTTTGACCCGATGTACAGCCAAAAGGAGATGTGGATCACGCCCGAAGAGATGAGCGCACATGCCTTTGCCCTCTTGCAGCTCCGCAAGGTTCCACAAACGCCTCTGTCCATCGGCGCTGCGCAGGAGGCGCAGGAAGTCGTGCGCACCCATCCGGAAACACAGGCAAATTTGCTTGAGAACATACGTGGATGTGTCCGCGGGGAGCAAAAAAAGGTGGGCTTGCTTGCAAGATACGTGGATGCCATGATCAACAACCGCTACCTCTATCGGAATTACCTGCAAAATTCGCCGTCGGGTTTGGCGGCGCATCCAGAATTCTTCAACGATGATTTTTTCGCGCAGTGGACATCGGTAAAAAACGGGCTCTACAAAGCGTCTCTGGTCAGCGATAACGAGCACATCATCGATGAGGTGTGCAAGAAATTCAGCAGCCTGATCGACATGGAAATTTCGATGGCGGAGAAGATGATTGCAATGGCGTCCAACTGAGCATGGGGAAATCCCCGTGCAAGGGCAGGGGCACCGGTCAGCCGGGTGTACGGGCGAGAACAGGGGAGGGCACCTCCCGCAGCCTGTTTTGGCCAGTTTCCCCACCGCCCAAAGTGGTTTTTTCAGCCTGGACAACCCCCTTTTCGCAAGGGCGATCCCGCTTGTCCACCGCCGGCCGCAAAAAGCGCAAAAAGATTGTATTGTGCCGCCTGGGGCGCTATACTGGCAGGGGTAACGTAGAAAAAGGACCGGAAAGGGAGTTTGGGCATGAAGCAGGTTGACAGGCGCAAAATCGAGCTGGAGGATTTTTTGCAGTACAGGTTCCTTTCGGCGCTCTCCTCCTCGCCGTCGGGCAAGACGGCGGCCTATGTCGTGAGCCGCTGCAGCGAGGACCGCGAGGGGTACGAGAGCTGCATCTGGATCCACGACGTCGCCACGCGGGAAAACCGGCAGCTCACCGCCTTCGGTCGGGAGCGCAGCTACCTCTGGGAGGACGAGACGACCCTGCTGTTCCCCGCGCTGCGCAGCGACCGGGACCGCAAGCGCAAGGAATCCGGCCTGCCCCACACGGTGTTCTACCGCATCGGCATCCATGGCGGCGAGGCGGTGCGCGCCTTTGAGGTGGCGCTGGACTGCTCGGTCAAGGCCAAGCTGGCCGACGGGCGCTATGTGCTGGTGGCCGACACCTATGTGAACCGCCCACTGCTGGTGGGGGCATCGCCCGAGCAGCGCGAGGCCTATGTGAACATGCTGGCCGAGGAGGCCGACTACGAGGTCTTTGACGAGCTGCCCTTCTGGTACAACGGCCGTGGGGTGACCAACAAGCGCAGGGAGCGGCTGTTTCTCTACGACCCCGCCAGCGGCGAGGCCAAGGCTGTGACCGACCCGCTGTTTGAAGTGGCCGACGTCGACGTGGACCCCGAGCGGGGCATCATCCTCTACAGCGGGCACCACAAGCTGCACTACGACAAGGAGATGCTGGGCCTCTACTACTATTACATCGACGGGGACCGCACGGTCGAGGCCGTCCCGCAGATGACCATGACCATCCGGCGCCTTGCGCTCTGGAACGGCCGCGCGCTAATCGCCGGCGCCGACGAAAAGGACTACGGCGTGGAGCAGAACGCCGACTTCTACTTTGCCGACCCCGACGGGACCGTCACACTGCTGGCGGCGCCCGACCGCAGCCCCCACAGCTCGATGGGCTCCGACAGCCGCTACGGCGGCGGCTACGGCGGCGGACGGGTGGTCGGGGACAGGTTTTACTTCCAGAGCACGCTGAACAGCTGCTCGCAGCTCATGGCGCTGGAGCAGGGCGGCGACATCCGCACGCTCAGCCGCTCGAGCGGCTCGGTGGACGGCTTTGCGATCACGGCCGAAGGGCCGCTGGTCGTCGCCATGCACGAGATGCGCCTGCAGGAGCTCTACTGCGTCGGGGCTGACGGCTCGCTGACCCAGGTCTCGGCCTTCAACGAGCACATCGAAGCGACCAGGCACATCCAGCCTGCAAAGCCCCTCCACTTTACAAACAGCGACGGCGTGCTGATCGAGGGTTTTGTGATCTATCCGGTCGGCTACGAGCCCGGCCGCAAGTACCCGGGGCTGCTGGAGGTGCACGGCGGGCCCAAGACCGCGTTCGGCGAGGTCTTCTTCCACGAGATGCAGCTATTTGCGTCGGACGGCTACTTTGTCTTCTACTGCAACCCCAGGGGCAGCGACGGGCGCGGCAACGAGTTTGCCGACATCCGCTACGACTTCGGCGGCAAGGACTATCGTGACCTCATGGAGTTTTGTGACTTTGTGCTTGAGCAGATCCCCGACATCGACCCGCAGCGGACCGCCGTGGCCGGCGGCAGCTACGGCGGCTTTATGACCAACTGGATCATCGGGCACACCGACCGCTTCTGCGCCGCCGTCTCGCAGCGCTCGATCTCCAACTGGATGACCGACGCCTCGCTGACCGACAACGGGCACTACTTTGCCTACGATCAGCACGGCGGCACGATCTGGGAGGGCCTCGACAAGCTTTGGGCGCAGTCGCCGCTCAAGTACGCCGACCAGTGCAAGACGCCGACGCTGTTCATCCACGCAGAACAGGACTATCGCTGCACCATGGCCGAGGGGCTCCAGATGTTCTCGGCGCTGGTCCGGCACCAGTGCGAGGCCCGGCTCTGCCTGTTCCACGGCGAGAACCACGAGCTCTCGCGCGCCGGGAAGCCGCGCCACCGCGTGCGCCGGCTGCAGGAGATCAAGGGCTGGATCGACCGCTTCTGCAAGCAGTAGCGGGTCAAACGGGCGAAACAGGGTTCAATAGCCAAGGGGCTGCTGCACGGTTGCAGCAGCCCCTTGGCTGTCAAAAAAGGCGGTCCTATGCAAGGCGGGTGGCAAAAACAGCCCCGACATCAAATCCGTGGGAACGGCGGACATGTGCCGACGTTCCTACTCCTAAACGGGCCTGCGCGTTTCGAGCCCCAAAGGGGCGAGGAACGAAGGCGCGAGCGCACAGGCCCTCTTGTCAAAAAACCACCGGTTTTTTGACAGTCTCAGTCAAGGGGCTGCTGCACGGTTGCAGCAGCCCCTTGGGCTTGCTTGGGTTGTTTTATCGGGGGGGGTGTCCGTACAGGGTTTGGCCTCCTGCCGGTGCATGTACAGCGGCGCTTTACGCCAGCTCGGTCTTCCAGAGCCCGTGGATGTTGCAGTAGGCGAAGACCGCGAGCGGCTTGTCGTCCACCAGCGCAAAGGAGACCGCGGGCTTCTCGCCGGGCAGCAGGTTCTTGCGCTGGCCGCCCTTTTCGGTCTCGAGGTAGATCCACTCGATGTAGTGCTTTTCCTCCATCGGGTGATCGGCACTGCCGACCTTGGCCACCAGGCGGTCGCCCTCCACGGAGGCGACGGGCAGGTGCTTCTCCTGGGACGCCTCCTCGGTGTTGGGGATGAGCTCAAGCATGGACTCGCCGCAGCAGATCAGCGGGACGCCGGCGTTGTTGATCATGCCGACCAGGTTTCCGCAGTGCTTGCAGAGGTAAAACTGTTGATGTCTTTTCATGTGAGACGACTCCTTTCAGCCTTGTCATTAAAGTGTGGATGGCAACCCCGTGCCTGCGGCCGAGGGCGTTGGCCGCGGGGCCCGGGCGCTGGCGCGCAGTGGGCAGAGGCCGGGGCCTGAACTGTTCCCGGCAGCCTGTCCAGGTCGGGGCGCCGCCCGCTTTCCGGATCGGAAAGCCGACCCTTTTCATAAAAATTGTACCATAGTTTGCCTGCGTAAGCAAAGATAATTTTTTGCCTTCCGCCCCCACCGCCACCGGGAGGAAGCGGGTGAAAAACCGCCGATCCTGCCGGGCGGCGACAAAACTTGATTTGGGGGCGGCGCATGCGGTACAATAAAGAACAGTTACCTCCTGCAGGCGGGGCAGACCCCTGCCCGGCGGGAGGGCCATGTTGAGGAGGGGCGACCTTGTTGAGATTGCCGATGCTGTCGCCGCGCCTTGAGGCGGTGGCACAGTGTGTGCGGACGGGCATCAGGCTGCTGGACGTCGGCAGCGACCACGCCAAGCTGCCGGTCGTGCTGGTGGGCCGCGGGGTGTGCGGCAGCGCCATTGCCTCCGACATTGGACAGGGCCCCTGCGCCAGCGCGCGCAGGACCATCGAACGCCACCGGATGTCAGACCGCATTGCGGTGGTGCAGACCGACGGCCTGCGGGACATCGACCTTGCGCAGGTGGACGACGTCGTCATGGCCGGCATGGGGGGCGAGACGGTGCTGCGCATCCTGAATGCACGGCCCGAGGTCCTCTGTGAGCGCATTCGGCTGATCCTGCAGCCGCAGACCGACCTGCCCGACGTGCGGGCCTGGCTGTACGGCCACGGCTGCCGCTTTGAGGAGCGGCTGGTGGCCGAAGGGGAGCGGCTCTACCACGTGTTCTGCGCGCAGTTTACGGGCAGGCTGGCGGCGCCCACCTTTGCGCAGATTCATTTGGGGGAGCCAGAGGGGCCGGCCGGGCTGGTGTCCACCGCCCGCAGCCGGCAGCTGCGGGCCGTCGAGGCCCAGATCGAGGGCCTGCGGCGGGGCAAAACGCCCGACCCCGCGCGGCTGGGCGAGCTGCTGGACATCCGGGCGCTGCTGCGGGAGGCCGCAGGCGGTCCGCCCGATCAAGGTGGAGAAGAGGACGTCTTGCAAGAGAGAGGAAGTGTGTAGCGTGCGGAGTTCCCATACGGTGCAGCAGGTGTACGAGCGGCTGGTCGAGGCGGCGCCGCTGGAATTGGCCATGGGCTTTGACAACCCCGGGCTGCTGGTCGGGGACAGGGGTGCGCAGGCCGGGGCCGTGCTGCTCTGCCTCGACATCACCGACCGGGTGATCGACGAGGCGATCGCGCTGGGCTGCGGGGTCATTGTCAGCCACCACCCGCTGTTCTTCGAGCTGCCCAAACAGCTGCTCGCGGACGCACAGGGCCCGGTCGGGCGGGCCATACGGCTGCTGCGGGCCGGCCTTTCGGCCATCTGCCTGCACACCAACATGGATGTTGCGCAGGGCGGCGTCAACGACCTGCTGCTCGGCAAGCTGGGGCTCAGCCCAGAGGCCGGCCCCCCGCCCGAGGGCGGCGAGGGCTTCATCGGGCGGATCGGAAGCCTGCGCATGGCCCTGCGCCCGGCCGAGTTGGCCGCCGAGGTCCGGCGGCGCCTGGGCTGCGACGCCGTGCGCTATGTCGCCGGGCATGGCGAGGTGCGCCGGGTGGCCGTGGTGGGCGGCGCGGGCGGCGGCTTCTATGAGGCGGCCGCCGCCCAGGGCTGCGACGCCCTGGTCACGGCCGAGGTCAAGCACCACCACTTTTTGGAGGCCGAGGCGCTCGGCCTCACGCTGGTGGACGCCGGCCACTTTCACACCGAGCGCTTTGTCGTCGAGCGCTTTGAGGCGCTGATCGGGGCCGGCTGCCCCGGCCTTGCGATCCACAGGTCGCGGACCGTTGACCGCGACCTCGTGCAGACCATCTCATCTTATTAAGCAGAACGGGGGCGGGGGCTTTGCCGCTGGATGCCATTACGCTGGCCCATCTGACGCGGGAGCTGGATAGCCGGCTGGCCGGCGCGCGGGTGGACAAGATCCACATGCCCGAACGGCAGGAGGTGCTGATGGCGCTGCGCGCGCAGGAGGGCAATGTGCGCCTGCTGCTGTCGGCCGTCCAGAGCGGCGCGCGGCTGCAGCTCACGCGGGCGGCGCGGGAGAACCCCAAGACGCCGCCGATGCTCTGCATGCTGCTGCGCAAGCACCTGACCGGCGCCCGCCTGCTCCACGTGCGGCAGGAGCCGCTGGAGCGGGTGGTGCGGATCGGCTTTGAGGCGGCCGGCGAGCTCGGGGACCTCGAGCAGAAGCAGCTGGTGCTGGAGCTGATGGGCCGCTCGAGCAATTTGATTTTGTTGGACGGGGCAGAGCGGGTGCTGGCGGCGCTGAGCTACATCGACCCCTCGGAGCAGCGCAGCCGACAGCTGCTGCCCGGCGTGACCTACCGGCTGCCCGAGCGGCCGGACAAGCTGGACCTCTCGCAGGGGTTTGAGGCGCTGACGCACTGCCTGCAGGCGCAGGAGCCGGTGCCGGGCGACCGCTACCTGCTCGACCGGGTGATGGGGCTCTCGCCGCTGCTGGCGCGCGAGTGCGTCTTCCGCGCGACCGGGGCGCCCGACACCGGCATGGACACCCTCTCGCCCTCACAGCGCGGGGCGCTGTTTGCCGAGCTGGTTGCCCTGTTCACCGGCGAGGGCGCCCTGCCGACGCTGCTGCTGGACGGACAGGGCACGCCGGCCGACTTCTCCTGCACCGAGATCCGGCAGTACGGCGCGCTCTACCGGCTCGAGCAGGCGCCCGACTACAGCACGCTGCTCGACGAATTTTACGCGCTGCGGGAGCGCAGGGCCCGGCTCAAGCAGAGCCGGCAGCAGATGGAGCGGCTGCTCACGGGCGGCATCGAGCGCATCTCGCGAAAGCTCTCGGCCCAGCAGGCCGAGCTGACGGCCTTCCAGGACCGCGACCGCTACCGCATTTTTGGCGAGCTGCTCACGGCCAACCTGCACCGGGTCCCGCCCGGCGCCGCCTCGGTGGAGCTGCCCAACTACTACGAGGAGGGCACGCCGCCCATCCGCATCCCGCTGGAGGTCGCCAGGAGCCCTGCCGCCAATGCGCAGCGCTATTTTAAAAAGTATCAAAAGGCCAAGAACGGCGAGCGCATGCTCATGGAACAGCTGCGCATCGGCCAGGAGGAGCTCGACTACCTGCAGTCGGTGCGCTATGCGCTGCGGCAGGCCGACAGCGACAGCGAAATTGCGGCCATCCGTGAAGAGCTGACGCAGCAGGGCTACCTCGCGCGCCCAAGGGGGGCAAAGCCCCAAAAGCAGCGCCCGGAGCAGGGGAGGCCCGCGCATTTTGTCTCGTCGGACGGCTTTGCGGTGCTGGTGGGGCGCAACAACGCCCAAAACGACGAGCTGGCCACCCGCGTCGGCCGCAGGGAGGACTGGTGGCTGCACGTGCTGGGCCTGCCGGGGGCGCATGTGCTGGTGCTGTCGGAGGGGCGCCCGGTGCCCGACCGCACGCTGGAGGAGGCGGCACAGCTGGCCGCGCTGCACAGCCAGGCGGCGCAGCAGGACCTGGTGCCGGTGACCTACACCCAGCTCAAGCATGTCAAAAAGCCATCGGGCGCGCGGCCCGGCTCTGTGATCTACACCAGCTCGCAGACCGCCTACATCCGACCCGACCCGGCGCTGCCGCAGCGGCTGGCCGGACCGGGGGCGGACGGCGCAGAAAAACCCCTGTGAAGCAAAGGAGCTTCACAGGATCGTTTTGGGGCCGAATCGTTGATTTTTGAGGGCTTGTCTGCTATACTGTAGACCATGTCCACAATCGGAAAGGGGAGACGGCGGGTGGAGCAAAGACGCATTTTCCGCACCAGTTTCAACGGGTTTCACCGGGAGGACGTCAACCGCTACATCTCCGAAATCAGCAAAAAGCTGGAGGAGTGCGGCGTGGCCCGCCGTCAGGCCGAGGTGCTGTTTGAGACGACGGCCAGAGAGCGCGACGAGCTGAAGAACGAGCGCGAACGGCTGACCGCAGAGCTTGCCGAGGCCCGCAGCCGGATGGCCACCATCCAGTCGGGCAACGAGCTGCTGCTTGAAAAGACCAAGGGCTACTTTGACGACAAGGCCAAGTCCACGCAGGAGATCCAGGACCTGCGCGAGCAGCTGGCGCGGCTCGAGCAGTCGCTGCCGGCGCTGAATGAGCGGGCCGAGCGCTTTGAGCAGAGCACGCGGCAGATCGCCGAGGTGCTGATCAGCGCCCGGGCCGAGGCCGACCGCATTGTGGGCGCGGCCAGGGAGAACGCCGCGATGATCCGGGCCAGGCTGCAGGGCGACGCCGGCCGCGTGTACGCGGTGGTCGGCCGCATGGTCGAGGACTACGCCGGCATCCGCGAGGGCATGTCGCACTACAGCAGGCAGCTTGAGGCCATGCTGGAGGACCTCTACGCGGAGCTGACCGGCGCGCAGAAGAACTTTCAGCAGGCGCTCCCGAGCCTTGACGGGGCGGGGGAGGCGCCGCTCTGCGAGGCCGCGGAGGCGTTTGAAAACCCTGAAATTGACCTGAGCCTGTCGATTGAGGAATCCCTGCAGGCGGTGCCGGGCCGGGCAGATGTGCCGGCGCCCGCCAGAGAGGCATCGCCGGAAGTGCCCTGGACGGCGCTGCTGGAAGATGCGCCGCTGTGAGCGAAGTTTTTAGGTAACGTCCAGGGCCTGTGACCGCAGAAGAGCCCTTTCCCACCGCAGAAGAGCCCTTTCCCACGGGGGCTGAGGCCGAAGCCTTTGTCACAACGGGGCCTCTGCATGGGATCCATCAGGTGAGCTTTGCAGATTCACCAAGGTCCTCTACAAGTCTTTTAACGATCCGTCAAGACCTTCCTCGGAAGTGCTGAGGGCCTGAAAAAACCGGCATGGCGCAGGCCATGCCGGTTTTCATTGAGTCGGGTTCAGTTTGACGCCTATCTATCGATCATTGCGCAGGATTGCGCGCATATGCTCGAGAAAAAGTGGTCGTGGACCCTGCGCACAGCCGTCAGGCGTCGACCAGCGTGTAGCTGTCCAGATCGGCCGGGAGGTTGATCTCCACCTCGCCGACCTGGATGTTGTCGCAGACGACCGAGGCCGTGATGCTCATCTCCATAGGCTCCTCGATGCCCTGTTCGCTGAGGTCGATGGAGATGTCCATCGGGAAGTCCATGTTGGTGCTGACCATGTTGTTGTCCTCATCGACCACCACCACCATGTGGATGTCGCCGATGTGGATGCTGCTCTGCTCGCCCAGCATGCCGGTGATGCCGCTCATCTGGGCCATCACCAGGTCGATCAGCTTTTGGCCGTCCAGCACGAAGGTCAGTGTGTTACCCTCGGCCGACTCGCTCTTGATGGACTCCTTCGTGAAGTCCATGCCGCCGCTCAGCAGCTGGCTGCGCAGCTCCTCAATCGGCGTGGCGATGGCCTGCTTCTGACCCATGGCCTCCTGGTAGAACATGCCGTCGGCATACCACTGCCGGGTGGTGACCTCCTGGCCCATCATGTTCATGACCAGGACCTGCTCCATCAGGATCTCCCCATCCGATGTGCGCTGCTTGCTGGTTCCGGTGGTGGTGACCTCAATGGTGGCCTCCTCCATCACCAGCGACATGACCATCGAGAGGTCCATGGAATAGGCGGGCACTTCCTCCAGCTTGCTGTTGGCGGCTTCAAAGCGCTCGTAGGGGGTCAGGCGTACTTCCTTTGCGCAGCCGGCAACCGCCAGCAGCAGGCCGAGCACCAGACAGAGGACGGACAGACTTTTCTTTTTCAACACCAAATTCCCTCCAATAAACAATAAAAAAACGGTACGGCAGGTGGGGCAAACAGAAAGGCTTAACATGCCTGTGTCATAATTCTACCCCATTTTTGCCGGAAGGTCAAGGATGAGGTGTGCCAAAACAACCGGTCGTTGAGCAGATGCGCCGCCGGAAGGGGAGCCGGCGTTGCCGCAACACACATCCATTTTGAGGAAAAGCGGCGCCAAGCCCTGTGAATTTACGCAACCTTTGTGCAAAATAGCAAAGAATGATTGAAATTTTAGCCATTTTGTTATACTATTAATAATCATTGCCCGCCGGATGATTTTGGCTCCGCCGGGCGGCGACGGCGGCGCTTTTAAGCGCATGCCAACAGGGTGAATCGTCATTTGGGCGGCAGTCGGCAACGTTCGCCTGCGCCCGGTGGGCAGGGCTGCGGAGCCCGCCCGGACAAAGGAGTCGGAGGATGCTGGAGAAGGGTCAAATCAGGGTCAACATCAAGGGGATGGCCAGGCGAATGCTTAGGGGCAGTTGGGGCATGGCCTTGCTTGTCATGTTCATTCCGGTTTTGATCTCCCTCGGGTTTTCCGCGCTGCAGATGTCGGCGGCCGGCATGCTGATGATCGACCTCCACCCGTTTGAAGAGGGATTTCCAACATCGGTCCCATCTGCCCAGCTCATGACCTACACCATTTTCAACGCCGTGGCGGCGTTTTTGCAGTTTCTCGTCAGCGCCCCGATCCGGTTCGGCATCGTGGCCTGGTTTGTCCGGCTGACCGACGGCCAGCGCCCCACCCTCTCGACCGTGTTCACCTTTTTTGAGTCAGGGGCGCGCTACAGGAAGGCCGTCTTTGCCGAGCTGCTGCTCCTGCTGAGGCTGTTTTTCTGGGGGATGCTCCTGCTGGGCCTGCCGGCCGCCGCCGTCACGTACCTGGCTTTTGACTGGCTGGACCTTCAGCAGTTCATGACCTTTGTGCTGTATGTGGGCGCCAAGGGGTACCGCTTTGAGACCTGGACGCTGCTGCCGCTGCAAAGTGCGGCCCTTTTGGGCGGCCTGTTGCTGCTCTCGCTGCTCTACATGGTGGTGCTCATGGCTTACCTGCCGGTGCGCTACCTGCTGGTCAGGGACCCCGAGCGCCGGCTGGGCGAGCTGTTCCGCAAGAGCACCGGCATCATGAAGGGACACAAGCTGGAGGGCCTGGTCTTTCACGTCAGCTTCATCGGGTGGCTCTTGCTCTGCATCTTGGGAGAGGCCGTCGTGCTGGCGCTGTTGCTGCTCTTCCTGCCCGAGGAGGTCATGCTGGTCGCCACGCCCTGGCTGAACGCCCTCACGCTGCAGATCACCATGGTCTATGTGCGGGCGGGCCTCGTGCTCTTTTGCGAGTATGTGGAGGACGCGGCTCGGCTGGCGGAGGGCAAGCCGCCCTACAGCGTGACCCCCTTTGATGCGCAGGAGCGCGAGGAGGGCTGGTGGGGCGCCGAAGGACAGCCGCAGCCCGGCATCACCCGGATTGGCGAGCAGCCCTGGGGCGCCTCCCGCTGGGAGGACGGCCAGGGAGAGTTGCCGGAGGCAGACCCGCCGCCCACGTGACGGCGGACGCCCAACCCTCAGATTTGCCCCGCGGCGGGGCGGCATCCTTTACGCGCAGACGCCGCAAACGCATTGCACTGTATGGAAATCCTGCACCGAGGACTTGTATTGAAGACGAGGAGGAGTACCATGTCGGAAAAGAAGACCTACTATATCAGCACGCCGATCTACTACCCTTCGGCCAAGCTGCACATCGGGCATGCCTACTGCACCGTGGCGGCCGACGCCGAGGCCCGCTTCCGCCGCCTGGACGGCTATGACGTCATGTTCCTGACCGGCACCGACGAGCACGGCCAGAAGATCGAGCGCACCGCCATTGCGGCCGGCAAGACCCCGAAGGAGTATGTGGACGTGATCGTGGAGGGCATCCACGAGCTCTGGGCGCAGCTCAACATCAGCCACGACCGCTTTATCCGCACCACCGACGACTACCACAAGAAGTCCATACAGGTCATCTTCAAGCAGCTCTATGACCGTGGGGACATCTACAAGGAGAACTACGAGGGCTGGTACTGCACCCCCTGCGAATCCTTCTGGACCGACCATCAGCTGGTGGACGGCAACTGCCCCGACTGCGGGCGTCCGGTCGAGCTGACCAAGGAGGAGAGCTACTTCTTCCGCCTCTCCAAGTATCAAAAGCGGCTGGAGGAGCACTACGAGAAGCACCCCACCTTCATCTCGCCGCCCTCCCGCCTCAACGAGATGCTCAACAACTTCATCCGGCCGGGGCTCGAGGACCTCTGCGTCTCCCGCACCTCCTTCAAGTGGGGCATTCCGGTGCCCTTTGACGAGAAGCACGTGGTCTATGTCTGGGTCGACGCGCTCTCCAACTATATCACGGCGCTGGGCTACGGCTCGGACGACGATTCCGACTTTAAAAAGTACTGGCCCGTGCAGGTCCACCTGGTGGGCAAGGAGATTGTGCGCTTCCACACCATCATCTGGCCGGCCATCCTGATGGCGCTGGACCTGCCGCTGCCCGAGATGGTCTTTGGGCACGGCTGGCTGCTGCTCGAGGGCGGCAAGATGAGCAAGTCCAAGGGCAACGTGGTTGACCCCGCGCTGCTGGCCGAGCGTTACGGGACCGACGCCTTCCGCTACTTCCTGCTGCGCGAGGTGGCCTTTGGCTCCGACGGCATCTTCTCGAACGAGGCGCTGATCAGCCGCATCAACGCCGACCTGGCCAACGACCTCGGCAACCTGGTCAGCCGCACGCTGACCATGGGCGAGAACTACTTTGGCGGGAACATCGGGCGGGTTCCGATCAGCGACGACTTCGGGCGCCAGCTCAAGGAGGCGGCCGAAGCCGCCCAGACCGGCTACCGCCCCGCCATGGAGAAGCTCCAGTTCCAGGATGCGCTGGCGGGCGTGTTTAAGCTGGTGTCGCGGGCCAACAAGTATATCGACGAGACCATGCCCTGGAAGCTGGCCAAGTCGAAAGACGAGGCCGACCGCACCCGCCTTCAGGAGATCCTCTACAACCTCTGCGAGGCCATCCGCATCGCGGGCATCCTGCTGCAGCCGGCCATCCCCGAGGCGGCCGCGAAGATGCTGAGCTTCCTCGGCCTGCCCGACGAGGACCGGGCCTGGGAATCGGCCTTCACCTTTGGCGAGACCAAGGGCTTTGCCACCCGCAAGGGCGAGATCCTCTTCCCGCGCATCGACCTCGAGAAGGAGCTGGTGGAGCTGGAGGCCTTCAAGGCCAAGCGCGAGGCGGCCGAAAAGGGCCCGCAGGAGACCGGCGTGGTCACGCTGCCCGAGATCACGATTGAGGACTTTGCAAAAATCCAGCTGCGGGTGGCCAAGGTGGTCAACTGCTCGGCCGTGGAAAAGAGCGATAAGCTGCTGAGGCTCGAGCTCGACCTGGACGGGGAGTCCCGCACCATCGCCACCTCGGTGCGCGAATGGTACAAGCCGGAGGATTTGATCGACCGCAACATCATCCTGGTCAGCAACCTCAAAAAGGCCACCTTCCGCGGCGTCGAGAGCCACGGCATGCTGCTGGCCTGCGAAAACGGCAAGAACGACGTCAAGATTATTTTTGCCGACGACTGCCGCCCCGGCGCGCCGGTCAACTGAGCCTGAAGGCGCTGCGCAAAGCTGGATGACTGGGCGCCCCGCCGTCCGACCGGGCGGCGGGGCACCTTTACGTAAACGGGGCCGATCGAGAGGGCATTTGCGCTGATGTTGCAGCGCGCGTGCCACACAAGGGCGCAGGGGGAGACCCTCTGTGTCGTGGCTGCACCTGCGTTCTCTGATGAGGGCACCGGGGCCTTTGTGACCCTATGCTGGAACGCGGGTGCAAGAGGCCGGCCGCATGGGGACCGCGCGGCGCCTGGGATCTCATGCCGAACGGTCCACTGTGGTGGTGCCACATGGGCCTGTCGGAGGACTGTCGCGCGAGTGGCCCCGGCATCCGGCTGCTTGGGCGACGCCGGGACCCAATACTGGGCTGATCGGCTTGATGGATGCTGGGCATGGGCCTTTCGGCAAGCTGTCGCGCGCGTGGCCTACAGCTCTCCAGTCGGCACACTGCAGGGGCGCCGTGTCGGGTGGGCCCAGCCCGCGTGGCGGCCTTTGTAAGAGGCTGGGCTTTACACGGATCCGCATGTAAGCGGATGTTGGACCGCCGCCCGCGTCACCAAAGACGGAATCCACCTGCGCCGCGCGCCGGCAACCGGGCGCCGGATTACCCAAAGGGGGCTTTTTCATGCTGTTTGACTCGCATGCACACTACGACGACCCGCGCTTTGACCGCGACCGGCACGCGCTGCTGGCATCGATGCCGGAACAGGGCGTCTCGAACATCCTGTGCTGCGCCGCCAACCTGAACTCGGCCGAGGCCTGCATCGCGCTGGCCGAGCGCTACGACTTTATCTACGCCTCGGCCGGCGTCCACCCGCACGACGCCAAGGACTTCGACCCGGCCGAGGGAGAGCGCTTCCGCCGCCTGCTCTCCCATCCAAAGTGCGTGGCACTGGGCGAGATCGGGCTGGACTACAACCGCAACCTCTCGCCAAAGGAGCTGCAGAAGGCGGTCTTCGCCTACCAGCTCGCGCTGGCCAGGGAGTGCAAAAAGCCGGTCATCGTCCACGACCGCGACGCCCATGCCGACACGCTGGACATGCTGCGCGCATCGGGCTGCGTCGGGGTGCTGCACTGCTACTCCGGCTCGGTCGAGATGGCGCGGGAGCTGGTGGAGATGGGCTTTTACATCTCCTTTGCCGGCGTGATCACCTTTGACAACGCGCGCAGGAGCCACGAGGTCATCCGCGCGCTGCCGACCGACCGGCTCATGATCGAGACCGACGCCCCCTACCTGGCGCCGGTGCCCCACCGCGGACAGCGCAACGACTCGCGCTATGTGCGCCACACCTGCGAGAAGATGGCCGAGGTGCTGGGCCTCCCGGTTGAGCAGACGGCCAGGCTGACCTCGGACAACGCCAAGCGCTGCTTTGGCATCACAGGTTGACTGATCGTCACGGAGCGCAAAGACGCCCGGCCCCATGGGGCCGGGCGTTGTACATTTATTCGGGCGATCAGAACGTCCCCGCCCGCCAGGCGGCCGGGTCAAAGCGGCTGCGCAGCTCGCCGATCAGGTAAATGGAGCCGCAGGCCAGCACGGCATCCTGCGGAGAGGCCAGCGAGCGCGCCAGCGCCAGCGCCTGCGGGCCGCTGTCGCAGCAGCGGACCTCGCCGGGCAGGCAGAGCGCCTCCAGCGCCTCCCTGGGGTCGAGGGCGCGCGGATCGGGCGGCCGGGTCAGGATCAGCAGGTCGGCCTCCCCGGCCATCAGCGGCAGCGCCGTTCTCCAATCCTTGTCTGCCATCATGCCCATGACGACGATCAGCCGCCCGACCTCGGGCCGCAGCAGCGCCCTGACCGTGCGGTGCAGCACCCGGACGCCGTCCTGGTTGTGGGCGCCGTCCAGCACCAGGTGGGGGCTTGTGGCCAGCAGCTCAAACCGCCCGGCAAAGCGGGTGCCGGCAATGCCCCCGGCAACGATGCCGTCCGGCAGGTCAAAGCCGCGGCCGGCCAGCACCCGTGCGGTCTCAACCACCGTCAGCGCGTTGTAAATTTGATGCCGGCCGGGCATGGGCGTGAAGAGGTCGAGGCCGGCGTACTGAAAGTGGGAGCCCTCAAGCGTCTCGGAGAGGATGGTGAGGGCCGAGGGGTCGGGGCAGGCCAGCGAGGCCCCCACCTGTACGGCCCGGCTGTGCAGCACCGGCCAGACCTCCTCGGCCTGGCAGGGGTAGACCACCGACCGGCCGCCCGGCTTGATGATGCCGGCCTTCTGGGCGGCGATCTCGGCCAGCGTGCCGCCCAGCTGCTTTTGGTGGTCAAACGAGATCGAGGTCAACACGGCCGCCTCGGGCGTGTCGATCACATTGGTCACGTCCCGCGCACCGCCGATGCCGGTCTCCAGCGCCACGATGTCGCAGTTCCGGTTGGCAAAGTGCAAAAGGCCCAGCGCCGTCACCAGCTCAAACTCGGTCGGCGGGGTGTGTCTGGCCTGCTGCAGCCGCTCGACCGCCGACATGGCCGTCTCCACGGCGGCGCAGAGGTCGCGCTCCGGGATCTCCTGCCCGTCCACCGTGATGCGCTCCTCAAAGCGCTCGAGGTAGGGCGAGATAAAGCGGCCGGTGCGATAGCCGGCCCGCCGCAAGATCTCGGCCAGCATCGTGGTGGTGGAGCCCTTGCCGTTGGTGCCGGCCACGTGTACAAAGCGCAGCCGCCGGTGGGGGTTGCCCAGCTGCTCGAGCAGCGCCAGCATCCGGTCAGGCCCGGCCTTGTGGCCGGGCCTGTGGGCGCCGTGAATATAGGATAGGGCCTGTTCTCGGTTCATGACATCTCTCCAGTGACCCGACAGGGGGAGGGGCTAAAGCCTTTCGGCAATGGCGGCGATCGAGGCCAGCACGCGGTCCAGCATCTCGCGGTAGCGCGCATCCTTGGCGCGCTCCTCCTCGATCAGCTCGGGCGGCGCCTTGGCCAGAAAGCCCTCGTTGGCGAGCTTGCCCTGCACGCGGACCAGCTCCTTCTCCAGCCGGCCCTGCTCGGCCTGCAGGCGGGCCAGCTCCTGCCGGTAGTCCACGATGTCGCCCAGCGGGATGAAGAGGCGCGCCCCGTCGGTCACAATCGTAATGCACTCGTCGGCCGGGGGATCGAAGGAGACGCTGCTGGCCGAGGCCAGCCGCTGGAAGAAGGGAATGCCGGCCTCAAAGAGGGGGCGGCGGTCGGTCTCGATGAACAGGGCCGCCCGCTTGGAGGGGGGCACGTTCATCTCGGAGCGCCGCGCGCGGATGGCCTTGATGGCCGACATGATCTGCTCCATCTGCGCGCCCTCCTCGGCGAAGGCGAGGGCGGGGTCGGCCTCCGGCCAGCGGTCCAGCATGATGCTGGGCTGCTCGTGGGGCAGCGCCTGGTAGATCTCCTCGGTGATGAAGGGCATGAACGGGTGCAGCAGCCGCAGCGCCGCCGAGAGCACGTGCACCAGCACCTGCTGGACCGTCTGCCGCGAGGCCTCGCTGCCCGCCTCGTCAAACAGGCGGGTCTTGACCAGCTCGATATACCAGTCGCAGAAGTCGTCCCAGAAGAAGTCGTAGAGCTTGCCGAGCGCCACGCCGAAGTCGTAGTTGTCGAGGTTTTCGGTGGCCTCCCCAATCAGGCGGGCCAGCTTGCTGAGGATCCAGCGGTCCTCGAGCGCCAGCGCCGAAGCGGGCGGCAGCTCGGCTTGCTCGACGGTCAGGTTCATCAGCACAAAGCGGGAGGCGTTCCAGATCTTTTTGGCAAAGTTGCGCGCGGCCTCGGCCTTTTCGATCGAGTAGCGGGTGTCGTTGCCGGGCGAGTTGCCGGTGATGAGCGTAAAGCGTAGCGCGTCGGCCCCGAACTGCTCAATGACCTCGAGCGGGTCGATGCCGTTGCCCAGCGACTTGCTCATCTTGCGGCCCTGCGCGTCCCGCACCAGGCCGTGGATCAACACGTCGGAGAAGGGCTTTTGCCCGGTGTGCTCGAGCCCCGAGAAAATCATGCGGGCCACCCAGAAAAAGATGATGTCGTAGCCCGTGACCAGCGTACTGGTGGGGTAGAAGTAGGCGAGGTCCTCGGTGCTGTCGGGCCAGCCCAGCGTCGAGAAGGGCCAGAGCGCCGACGAAAACCAGGTGTCCAGCACGTCCTCGTCCTGCCGCAGCGGTGCGCCGCACTTGGGACAGGTGTCGGGGTCCTGCTCGCTGACCACCGTCTCGCCGCAGGCGTCGCAGTAAAAGGCCGGGATGCGGTGTCCCCACCACAGCTGGCGCGAGACACACCAGTCCCGCACGTTCTCCATCCAATTGTAGTAGGTCGTGGCAAAGCGCTCGGGCACAAAGCGGATGTCTCCGCTGCGCACGGCCTCGATGGCCGGCTTTGCCAGCGGCGCCATCTTGACGAACCACTGGGTCGAGGTCACGGTCTCCACGTCGGTGGAGCAGCGGTAGCAGCCGCCCACGCTGTGCAGCAGGTCCTCGGCCTTGGCCAGCTGGCCGCCGGCCTCGAGGTCGGCCAAAATGGCCTTGCGGGCCTCGTAGCGGTCGAGGCCGGCGTACTTGCCGCAGGAGGGCGCCATCTGCCCCAGGTCGTCGATGACCCGGACAAAGGCCAGCCCGTGCCGGGCCCCCATCTCAAAGTCGTTGGGGTCGTGGGAGGGGGTCACCTTGACGCAGCCGGTGCCGAACTCCATGTCGACGTACTCGTCGGCAAAGATGGGGATTTCGCGGCCGACCAGCGGCAGGATGGCGGTCTTGCCCACGAGGTGGGCGTAGCGCGCATCCCCGGGGTGGACGGCGATGCCGGTGTCGCCCAGCATGGTCTCGGGCCGGGTGGTGGCGCAGATGATGTGCTCGTCGGAATCCTTGACCGGATAGCGGATGTGCCAGAGGTGGCCGTTCTTCTCGGCGTACTCCACCTCGATGTCCGACAGGGCGGTGCGGCAGCCGGGGCACCAATTGATGATGCGCTCGCCGCGGTAGAGCAGCCCCTTGTTGTAGAGGTCGACAAACACCTTGCGCACGGCCCTGGAGCAACCCTCGTCCAGCGTAAAGCGCTCGCGGGTCCAGTCGCAGGCCGAGCCCAGCTTCTTGAGCTGGTTGGTGATCTGGCTGCCGTACTTCTCCTTCCAGGCCCAGGTGTACTCCAGGAACTTCTCGCGGCCGATGTCGTGGCGCGAGATGCCGTACTCCTTGCGCAGCATGTCCTCCACCTTGGCCTGTGTGGCGATGCCGGCGTGGTCGGTGCCGGGCAGCCAGAGCGTCTCATAGCCGCGCAGCTTTTTATAGCGCGTCAGGATGTCCTGATAGGTCTCGTCCATTGCGTGACCCATGTGGAGCTGTCCCGTCACGTTCGGCGGAGGAATTACGACGCAGAACGGCTCCTTTTTGCTGTTGTTGTCGGCGGTGAAACAACCGGTTTGTTCCCAGTGGGCGTAGAGCCGGTCCTCGACCTGGCGCGGGTCGTAGACCTTTGGAAGTTCCCTTGCCATCCGTACTCCTCCTTTAACATATTTTTAAATGACCGGGCCCGAAAAGCGCAGGCCCGGATGACTTTATTATAGGTCAGCAGGCAAGTCCCAGTCAATCTATTTTCGACGCCTCCGGCCGAATGGGGCGAAAAAAGGCGGCCCGCCTGGTGAAAAGCGGACCGCCTTTACAGTTTTACCGGCGATTTGGACTTAAAACTCCAGCGTCTCGCCGCAGCGCAGCTGCGACACCGGCAGGTGGTGCGAGAGGGCGATGCAGGCCGCAAGGTCGGTGCAGTGCATGGCGTAGAGCCGCTCCACCCGCTCCTGTGCCAACACCGAGGCGGTGGCCAAGAGCTCGTCCTCGGGCCGGTCGATCAGGTGCAGGCCGCCGGCCACGGCCGCCACGTGGTCGACGCCGGTCCTGGCCTTGGCGTGGCGCACGAGGTTGCAGACGCCGCTGTGGGTGCAGCCGGTGAGGACGAAGAGCCTGCCGCCCGAGAGGAAGTAGAGCAGCCCCTCTTCGGGCGTGGTGTCGGGCTCCCGCCGGCCGTCCACGCGGTCGACCATGCCGAACACCTGCTGCGGCTCGTGGCTGTTGCGCGGGATGCCGGTCAAGAAGCCGAGCGAGGGGGACAGCATCAGGCGCTCCCGCACCAGCGTGAGCGAGAAGGAGCGGCCGAGCTCCCGCTGCGAGATCGCGGGCGGAAAGCCGGGCGCCAAATCCCGCTTTGCGAACAGGTCGGGGTGGCAGATGACCTCGGGCCGCTGATCGGGCGGGCGCTGCGCATACAGCTCGGCCAGCGCCCACAGGCCGCCGGTGTGGTCGCTGTGGTGGTGGGAGAGCACGATGTAGTCGAGGTCGGCCAGGCTGACCCCGAGCGCCTGTGCATTCTGCAGCAGCAGGCTGCTGGCGCCGGTGTCAAACAGCACCCGGCGGCCTTCGCAGGCCACCAGCACGGCAAAGCCGGACTCGGCCAGCAGCGACGAGCCAACCGGCAGGCAGTTGTCGATCAAGACCGTCAGGGTCATTGCGCAACCCTCCCATAAGCGAAGAAAAAAAGCGTCCCTGCTTTACAAACGGGGCGTTTCCGGCATTAGCTGAAGTGGCGCACGCCGGCCGCGAGCAGCGGCTGCTCGCGCAGGCCGGGGATGTTGACGGGGGTGCCGGCCACCACCCGCTCGCTGTGGGCGCTCTTGCCCAAAATCCGGCCGCAGGGGCTCGAGAGGCCCTCCACGGCGCCGGCCGAGCCGGTGGGGTTGTAGGTGTCGCAGCTGGCCGGGTGGCCGGCGGGGTCAACGTAGCGCGTGGCGATCTGGCCGGCCTCGGCCAGAGTGGCCAGCTGGTCGGGGGAGGCGGTCAGCCGGCCCTCGCCGCCCGAGACGGGCAGCACAAAGGTCTCGCCCACCTCGCAGAGCGAGAGCCAGGGGGAGCAGACCGAGCAGACCTTAGTGGTCAAAAAGCGGTTGCGGTGCCAGCCTGCGGCGTTGACGGCCAGCGCGGGCGCGTCGGCCTGCGGGTCGCAGAAGCGGCCGCCGGGCAGCAGGCCGGTCTTGAGCAGGGCCTGGAAGCCGCTGCCGATGCCCAGCACCAGGCCGTCGCGCGCCAGCAGCGCCTCGAACGCCTCGCGGATACGGGGTTGCCGCAGCAGCGCGGCGTAAAAGCGGCCGGAGCCGCCGGGCTGGTCGAGGGGGGCATAGCCGGCCGGCAGCAGCAGGATCTGGCTCTCGGCCAGCAGGTGCTCAAAGCGGCGCAGCGACTCCAGCAGCGCCGGCCCGGTCAGGTTGTGCAGGACAAAGCTGTCGCAGCGGGCGCCGGCCGCCTCGAGCTTCTGGATGCAGTCGTACTCGCCGTTGGTGCCGGGCAGCAGCGGCAGCAGCACGCGGGGCTTGGCCGCCTTGACGGCCGGTGCTCTGGCCGCTCCGTCGCGGCAGTCGGGGCGCGGCTGCAGCTCGACGACAGAACCGTCGGCCACCGGCGCCTTGACCGGGAAGAGCTCGGCCAGCGGGGCCTCCCAAATGGCCAGCAGCTCCTCGAGCGGCAGCGTCTGGCCACCGACCGTGAGGGCCGGCTGCTCGGTCACGACGCCCACAGGGGCGCCGGGCAGGTCATCGCCCACCAGCAGGATGCCGCCGAGGACGTCTTCAAATAAATCGTTGTCGGCCTCAAAGGCCGCGTCGAAGGCAAAGCCCAGCCGGTTGCCAAAGCACAGCTTGGCCACGCCCTCGGCCACGCCGCCGAAGCCGACGGCGTAGGCAGCCGAGACGCGGCCCTGTCCGCAGAGTCCAGTGACCTCGTCGAGCTGACCGCGCAGCACCTCGAAGTCGGGCAGGCCGTCGGCGTCCAGCGGCGGGCGCAGCAGCGTGACCCGCTCGCCGGCCCGCTTGAACTCGGGCGAGACGACCTGCGCGGCCGGCGCGGTGCAGACCGCAAAGGAGAGCAGCGTGGGCGGGACGTTGATGCCCTCGAAGCTGCCCGACATGCTGTCCTTGCCGCCGACGGCGCCGACCTCGAGCCCCATCTGGGCCAGGTAGGCGCCCAGCAGTGCCGCAAAGGGCTTGCCGAAGGCGGCCTCGCTGCTCATGCGCTCAAAGAACTCCTGGAAGCTGAGGTAGGCGGTGCGCCGGTCCCCGCCCGAGGCCACCAGCCGACAGATCGACTGGCAGACCGCCCAGACCGCCCCGTGGAAGGGGCTGGCCTCCGAGAGGGTGGGGCAGAAGCCGTAGGCCATCAGCGAGGCCGTGAGGCAGTCGCCCCGCTCGCTGGGCAGCCTGGCCGCCATGGCCTGCGAGACGGCGGCCTGATGCCGGCCGCCGGCCGGCGAGAGCAGCGTGGCCGCGCCGGCCGTGCTGTCAAACCGCTCGAGCAGCCCGCCGCGGGAGCAGACGTTGAGGTCGGCGAGCAGCGCGCGCAGGCGCGCAGGCGCGTCGCCGGCGTCGGGCGCGATGCCCTGCGGCAGCGGGGCGGGGGCCTCCACCTGGACGGCGGCCCGCTTGGGGGCGCCGCTGGAGTTCAGAAGCTCACGCGAGAGGTCCACCAGGGTCTCTCCGCGGTAGGTCATTTTGAGGCGGGGCTCCTCGGTGACCTCGGCCACGACGGTGGCCTCGAGGTTCTCCTCGGCGCAGAAGGCGCGAAAGCGTTCGAGGTCGGCCGCGGCGACGACGCAGGCCATGCGCTCCTGCGACTCCGACAGCGCCAGCTCGCCGCCGCTCAGCCCCTCGTACTTGGCGGGGATGGCGTCGAGCGTGATGGTCACGCCGTCGCAGAGCTCGCCGATGGCCACCGAGGCGCCGCCGGCGCCAAAGTCGTTGCAGCGCTTGATCAGCTTGGTGCACGCGCCGTTGCGGAAGAGCCGCACGATCTTGCGCTCCTCGGAGGCGCTGCCCTTCTGTACCTCGGCGCCGCACTCGGTCAGCGAGGAGAGGGTCTGCGGCCGCGAGCTGCCGGTGGCGGCCCCAAGGCCGTCCCGTCCGGTGCGCCCGCCCAGCAGCAGCACCAGGTCGCCGGGCTGGGGCGCCTGGCGCACGACATTTTCGGCCGGAGCGGCCGCCACGAGGGCGCCGCACTCCATGCGCTTGGCCACATAGCCGGGGTGGTAAATTTCGTCCAGATAGCCGGCCGGCTGGCCGATCAGGCTGCCATAGGTGCTGTAGCCGGTCAGCGCCGTGGTCGTGATCTTGCGCTGCGGCAGCTTGCCGGGCAGCGTCTGGTCGAGCGGGGTGCGCGGGTCGGCCGCGCCGGTGATGCGCATGGACTGGTAGACGTAGGCCCGGCTCGAGAGCGGGTCGCGGATGCCGCCGCCGAGGCAGGTGGAGGCCCCGCCGAAGGGCTCGATCTCGGTGGGGTGGTTGTGAGTCTCGTTTTTAAAGAGCAGCAGGTAGTCGCGCAGGCCGTCGGGGAAGGCGGCCTGGATGTTGACCGAGCAGGCGTTGACCTCCTCGCTCTCCTCCACCGGGCCCAGCAGGTCGCGGTGCTTGAGGTGGCGGGCGCCGAAGGTGGCCAGGTCCATCAGCGTGACCGGGCGGTCGCCGCGCAGCGGCGCGCGGTCCTCAAGGTAGCGGGCATAGGCCCGCGAGACGGCCGGGGCCTGGATGTTGATGGGGTCGAGACGGGTGTGGAAGGTGGTGTGGCGGCAGTGGTCGGACCAGTAGGTGTCCAGCAGGCGCAGCTCGGTCAGCGTCGGGTCGCGGCCCTCCTCTTCAAAATAGCGCTGCACGCAGGCGAGGTCGTCGGCGTCCATCGCAAGGCCGTAGGCCTCAATCAGCCTGGGAAGCTGGTCGGGCGCGCAGCCGCGCAGCTCGGGGACGGTGGATTCGGGTGCGGGCGGGTCCTGGGGCATGGCCAGTGTGTCGGGCAGCGCGGCGGCGGCCTCGCGGCACTCGACCGGGTTGATCAGGTGCGCCCGGATGCGGGAAAATTCCGCCTCCGAGAGCGCGCCTTCAAACAGATAGACATCGGCGCAGGCCACCGCCGGACGCTCGCCCGGCGCCATGAGCTGCAGGCACTGCGCGGTCAGGTCGGCCCGTTCGTCGTACTGTCCCGGCAGCGACTCCACGGCGAGCAGACGGTGGGGTCCCTCGGGCAGGGGCAGCGCATCGAAGGTCGCGTCGATCGGAGGGTCGCTGAGCACGTGGCAGACGGCCCGGGCAAAGTCGGCCTCCCCGAACCCCTCCACGTCGAAGCGGTAAAAACGTCTGACCGCCGACACCGACGGGACCTGTAAAAATCCCCGGATGTCGTCCAGCAACCTCGCGGCCACCGCGTCAAACCCCTGCCTTCGCTCCACAAACACTCTGCGCACAGCCATACGTTAACTTCCTCCCCTAAATGGCTCCGAAATGTCCGGAGAATCAAAAGCGCACAGGCGCGCCGTAAAAAAGACGTCTGCCCGTGCATAATTGCCCAACATGTCCTCTATGATTGTAGCAGATCGGAAAGCCTGTCCGCAAGGGAACGGCATAAAAAAACCGCCATTTTATTTGAAGACGCCTCGCCGCAGGCTTTTGGCGGCCCTCACTTGAAGCGCCCGTCGATTTATGGTAAACTACCGCAAAGGGCGAATTTGGTCGGGCAAACGTGAAAAAAGCAAAACCAACGCGGTGAAACACCCCTTATCGAAGGGGCTTTTGCGAGGTGGAACATGAAGAAAATTGGCGTGATCGGCAGCATCAACGCCGACCTACATATGCGGGTGCCGCGCTTTGCGCAGCCGGGGGAGACCCTGAAGGGCAGCGCCTTTTCCTTTTTTCCGGGCGGAAAGGGGGCCAATCAGGCCGTGGCGGCCGCCCGGCTGGGCGGCGAGGTCTACCTGGCCGGCTGTCTTGGGGCGGACCCCTTCGGGCGGACCATTTCGGAGTCGCTGAGCGCGGCCGGCGTGCACTGCCAGGCGGTCGAGGTGCAGCAGGACCTGCCGACCGGGACCGCCATGATCCAGGTGGACGACAGCGGGCAAAACGCCATCTGCATCGTCTCGGGCGCCAACGACGGCGTGACGCCGCTGTTCCTGCGCCGCGTACAGGCGATCGTCGACACCTGCGACATCCTGCTCTTTCAGCTCGAAGTTCCGATGGAGGCCCTGCTCTATGCCGTCAAGGAGTACCGGCGGCGGGGCAAGCAGATCATCCTCGACCCGGCGCCGGCCGAGCCGCTGCACAACGAGCTGCTGCGGCAGGTGGACATCCTGACCCCCAACGAGACTGAGCTGCGGCAGCTGACCGGCATCGACGTGGTCGACGACGCCTCGCGCCTGGCGGCCTGCCGCGCGCTGTTTGAACGGGGGGTGGGCGCCGTGCTGCACAAGGCCGGCGCACAGGGGGCCTATCTGTACGACAGCGGGGGATTGCGGCACTTTCCGACCTATGAGGTCAAGGTGGTGGACACGACGGCGGCCGGCGACGCCTTCAACGGGGGGCTGGCCCACGCGCTGGCGCGCGAGCTGCCCATCGACAGCGCCGTGGAGTTTGCCAACCTGGTGGGGGCCATCTCGACGACCGCCCTTGGCGCCCAGAGCGCCATGCCCACGCTGGCGGAGACGGAAAAAATGGCGCAGATCCTGCACCTCAAGGGCAGGTGACAGGGACCCTGCGCAAGGGGGACATCGTCTATGTCTATGTCAAACACGGCGAAATCGGCCCTGTGCCCGCCCGAGGTCACCTGCGCGGTGGCCCGCGGGGGACAGGTTTTATATGCGGCCTCGGGCAATGGCGTCCGGCCGCTGCTGACCTGCTACCGGCAGCGGCCGCAGGACCTTGCCGGGGCCGAAGTGGCCGACCTGGTGGTCGGTAAGGCGGCCGCCATCCTGCTGGTGCTGGGCGGCGCCGCCGAGGTGTACGGGCAGGTCATGAGCCGGCCGGCCATCGACTACCTGGAGGCCCACGGCATCCTGCACAGCTGCGGCGAGCAGGTGCCGCTGATCCTCAACCGCAGCGGGGACGGCATGTGCCCGCTGGAGGCCTCGGTGGTCGACATCGAGGACCCGCAGCAGGGCTACGCCGCCCTGCTGGCGCGCATCGAGCAGCTCATGAAGGGCCAATAGACAGGCTGCAGGAACACGAAAAAACAAGGGCAAGCAAAGGAGAGCGCATGAAAAAGGGATTCACTTGGGCGGCCGCCCTGCTGACCGCACTGTTGCTGCTGGCGCCGGCACTGATGCCGCGGCCGGCGCAGGCGTCCGAAGCGCCGCTGCGCGGGGTCTGGATCGCCACCGTCTACGCCATTGACTTTCCGCACACCAGCACGGTGGCCTCCCAGCAGCAGGAGCTGCGCGACCTGCTGGACACGGCCGCCTCGGCCGGGCTCAATGCGGTCTTCTTTCAGGTGCGCCCGACCGGGGACGCCTACTATCCGTCCGATCTCTTTCCCTGGGCCAAGGCGCTGACCGGCGTGGCCGGCAAGGACCCCGGCTGGGATCCGCTGGCCTACCTGATCGACCAGGCCGCGGCCCGCGGCATGGAGGTGCACGCCTGGGTCAACCCCTACCGCCTGACCGAGGGCAGCGCCGACCGCCCCAACAACGACCCGAACGACCTGCCCGAGGGGCACCCGGTGCGCAAGGACCCCTCGCTCGCCATCGCCTTTGACGACGGCAAGCTCTACCTCGACCCCGGCAACCCCGAGGCCGTCGACCTGGTGGTGCGTGGCGTGGAGGAGCTGGTGCGCAACTACGACCTGGCGGGCGTGCACTTTGACGACTACTTCTACCCGAGCGCCTCGGTCACCAAAAACGAGGTGAGCGTTCAGGCCGCCTTTGACGACGCCGACAGCTATGCCCGCTACGGCAACGGCCTCACGCTGGCCGACTGGCGCAGGAGCAACACCCGCAGGCTCGTGGAGCGGGTGTCGGCCGCCGTGGAGGCCGTCGATCCCGAGGTGGACTTCGGCATCTCGCCCTCGGGCATCTGGGCCAACAAGAAGAACAACCCGCTGGGCTCCGACACGAACGGGCAGGAGAGCTACTACAGCCTCTATGCCGATACGCGGGGCTGGGTCAAGGACGGCCTGATCGACTACATCGCCCCGCAGCTCTACTGGGTGATCGGCCAGAGCGGCAGCGACTACGAGGTGCTGGCCAAGTGGTGGAGCGCGGTGGCGCAGGGGACCGGCGTCAAGCTCTACATCGGACATGCCGCCTACCAGGTCGGCAGCTCCAGCAAGTGGAACAACGTCGAGGAGCTGGTCGACCAGATGGAGCTCAACCGCTCGCTGGGCAACATCTCGGGCGAGCTCTTTTACGGCTACTCCAAACTCAAGGACAACGAGCTCGGCCTCAAGGACCGGCTGAAGCGCTACTTTGACCAGGGGGCGGGCAGCGGCACGACGGGCCAGCCGCCGGTCACGGTGACGCCCGATGCGCCGCCCGCAAAGGGCGGCGCGCCGACGGCCGACAGGCTGATCATCGCGGCGCCCAAGAGCGGCGCCTCCACCACGGCCGCCAAGAGCTACATCGTCGGCGCCGGCGACCCGAACCACCCCATCACGGTCAACGGCGAGACCGTGCCCCGCACCGCGTCGGGCTACTTTGCACTGTATGTCCCGCTCGAGGTGGGGACCAACACCTTCCGCTTTGAGCACAAGGGCAGCACGACCGACTACACCATCAAGCGGACGGCGGGCGGCGGCAGCAGCGGCGGCAGCGGCGCGCTGAGCGGCCACAGCTTCCTCGAGGGCTCGCTGTGGCCCACCACCAACCGGCGCTATGCGCCGGGTGAGACCTACACCTTCTCCTGCGTCGCGCCGGCCGGCGTCTCGGTGTCGGTCCGGCTGGACGGCACAACCTACGCGCTGACGCCGGGCGAGATCGTCTCGACGGCCGGCGCCGTCAAGAGCCAGCGCTACAGCGCCAACACGGTCATGCAGGCCCGCAGCGGTTACGGGCTCATCAGCCTCGGGAAGCCGGTCTACAGCTTTTCCCACAACGGGCAGACCGTGTCGGGCACCGCCTCGCACGAGGTGTTCTGCTACATGCTCGACCCGCTGCTGGTGGGCACCATCGTCAAAGACTCGGCCATCCTGCGGGTCTCCAACTCCTCCTCGGCCACGCGTAGGACGCCGCTGTGGACCGGCGCACAGGACTACATCATCTGGGAGACCGACGAATACGTCCAGTTCCGCTACGGCGGCTGGACCCTCAAGGAGAACGTGGCCACCACGCGCGGACAGCTGCCCGACAACGCGGTCATCTCGCTGATGGGCTACGTCTCCTCGGGCGCCACCGCCGTGCGCTGGAAGATGCCGGTCGGCGCCCCCTACACCATCAGGGAGCTCGAGAACACCTTCGAGATCGTCTTTCACAACACCACCGACAGCCGGCCGCTGATCCTGCTGCCCCAGAACCCGCTGTTTGCCTCGGTCACCCACCGGCAGTCGGGCAGTGATGCCGTCTACACCTTCACCACCAAGCAGCCGAACTGGATTTTTGGCTACACTATCTCCTACACGGCCGGCAACCTGACGCTCACCTTCCGCAACCCGCCGAAGCTCGGCCCCGCAGATGCGCCGCTGCGCGGCAAGACCATCGTGGTCGACGCGGGGCACGGCGGCAGCGACGTGGGCGCGCTGGGGCCGCTGGGCACCAGCGCCGACTGCGAGAGCGGCCTGAACCTGCGCGCCGCAAAGGCGCTCGAGAAGAAGCTGCGGGCCCTTGGCGCCGACGTGGTCATGCTGCGCAGCGACGATTCCAATGTTTTGCTCGAGGGCCGGGCCGACACCATCCGACAGATCAAGCCGATGGTCTCGGTGTCACTGCACCACAACTCGATCGACTACAGCGCCGACATCAGCAACTGCTACGGCCATCTGACCCTCTACTCCGAGGACTTCTCGGCCCGCTTTGCGCGGACGGTCCACCAGGCGCTGCTCAATCAGACCGGCAGCCGCGACATGGGGGCCAAGTTCCAGGGGCTGGCCGTCTGCCGCATCCAGGAGTGCCCGGCCATCCTGGTGGAGCTTGGCTTCATCACCAACCCCCACGAGTACGAGCTGCTCTCGACCGACTACCAGATCGATCTGGAGACCACCGGCATCGTCAACGGCATTTTGGCCTTTGCCAACAACTAGGCCATGAGATCGGCTTCACAGAAGACGCCCGGACCGCATGCGGTCCGGGCGCCCTTTTTTATGGTTGAGCACCCATTTTTATGCGCTCTCCACAGGCCATGCAAGCCTGGGTTTCCGAAATAAAAAAGCCAATCTTTGGATAGAAAAATTTTTTATAATTTTAAAAAATAAATAATGATATTTAAGTGTATTACATAAATCAAATAATTAACTAAAGGTAAAATCGATAATATATTTAAAATAAAGAACAGGGCCTGATAAGGCATTGTAAACCTTTTGGTGGCCTCCCCGGATGTACTCGGGGTTCAGGTTGTATCATCCATTAATGACTAAGGCACGAAAGAAGCACAGATACCAGGCCGGTCTCCGGCAGCGAAAGGGGTGAACACCGCGGCTGCGGCAAAAGAGCAGGTCAATAAAATGGAGGGTTGAATCAGTATGAGCGCGATCAATGCAGTTCATGTCAGCGACAGGGATTCCTGTGTCACCGTCACCGTCCCGGTTGCGGCGGGGGACACGGTGTCCTACCACTGCGGCGACGGGAGCGTGGCCAGTGTGAAGGCCGGTGCGGACATCCCGATTTACCACAAAATCGCCGTGATTGCCATCGGCAAGGACGACTTTGTGTACAAGTACGGCGAGAAGATCGGCATTGCCAAGGACAACATCAACCCCGGCGACTATGTGCACATTCACAACATCAAGCCGGTCGGATTTGTGGAGGAGGCGTAGATCATGAAGTTTATGGGTTACAAGAGGCCGGACGGCAAGGTCGGCATCCGCAACCACGTCGTCGTGATGGCGGGCGTCGTGTGCAGCGACATTGCCGCCCGCCGGATCACCGAGGCGGTCAAGGGCACCACCTATCTCTATAACTCCTATGGCTGCGGCCAGGGCATTCACGACAACAACCGCTCGCTCAAAATCCTCACCGGCATGCTGGCCAACCCCAATGTGCACAGCGTGCTGATCGTCGGGCTGGGCTGCGAGGGCATCCAGGAGCAGGGCTATCTCAAGGCCATGCAGGAGAAAGCGCCCCACAAGAAGGTGCACTACATCATGATGCAGCGGGAGGGCGGCCTGGCCAAGACCGTGGCAAAGGGCATCGAGCTGGCCAGCGAGCTGATGAATGAGGCCAGCAAGTGCGTGCGCGAGGAGTGCGACCTTGCCGACCTGATGCTGGGACTCGAGTGCGGCGGTTCCGACCCGACCTCGGGCATTTCGGCCAACGTCGTGCTGGGCGAAGTCTCCGACCGGATTGTGGACGCCGGCGGCACGACCGTCATCAGCGAGACCTCCGAGGCCATCGGCGGCGAGCACGCCATGCGCGCCCGCGGCGCCACGCCCGAAATCGGACAGGCCATCTTTGACGCGATCAAGGAGAAGGACCGCTACTACCGCGACGTCGCCGGACAGGACATCAGAGACAGCAATCCCTCGCCCGGCAACATCCGCAGCGGCCTGTCCACGCTGGAGGAAAAATCGCTCGGCTGCATCAATAAGAGCGGCACCCGTCCCTTTACGGGCTGCTTTGCCTACGGCGACATGGTCAATGTCAAGGGACCGGTCTTCATGGAGACTGGCGCCTACGACCCGGTGTCGACCGTGGCCGAAGTTGCCGGCGGATGCCAGACCGTGGTCTTCACCACCGGCATGGGCAACCCCATGGGCTGCGCCATCGCGCCCGTCATCAAGATCACCGGCAACCGTCAGACCTACGAGGCCCTGACCGACATCCTGGATTTTGACACGAGCGCCAACCTGCGCGGCGAAAAGACGGTGCCGCAGGTGGCCGACGACCTCATGGCCCTGATTCTCGACGTCTGCAACGGCCGGCCCACCAAGGCCGAGCTCAACGGCGCCGACGTCATGGTGATCGACCAGTACTTCATGGGTCCGTAGCTGCGCGAACAGGCGGGCAGGGGAGTCCGTGCGGCCCAGTGGCCCCTTTGTGCGACCCCGGTGGCACCCTTCAATTTCCGGGGAATCCCCGTGATCCCGCTTAGAAATCGCTGAATTTTGGGAGAGATACACATGAAAATTCTCGCGACCGTGAAAAAAATTCCGGGCGGCCTGATGGTGGTTCCGCTGCTGCTCGGTGTCATGACCAACACCTTCTTCCCCGGCTTTCTGCAGTTCGGCGGCCTGACCAGCGCGCTCTTTGCGCCGGCCGCGGCCTCGACGATCATCGCCGTGTGCATGTTTGCGATCGGCACCTCGATCAACCTGCGCCAGGCCGGCACGATGATTAAGCGCGGCACCGTGCTGCTGCTGGCCAAGTTTTTTGCCGGCGCCGCCGTCGGCCTGCTGATTGGCCGCTTCTTTGGCCTTGGCGGCATCATGGGCATCTCGGCGCTGGCCATTGTCTCGTCCGTCACAAACAGCAACGGCGGCCTGCACATGTCGCTGGCCGGCACCTTTGGCGACGCCGAGGACGTCGGCGCCCAGGCCCTGCTCAGCATCAACGACGGCCCCTTCCTGACCATGCTGGCCTTTGGCGTCTCGGGGCTTGCCGCCATCCCGGTCAAGAGCCTGGTGGCCTCGGTGATCCCGATCCTGTTCGGCATGATCCTGGGCAACCTCGATCCCGACATTGCCGACTTCTGCCGCCCGGCCGGCAGCGTCCTGATCCCCTTCTTTGCCTTCCCGCTGGGCGCCGCCATCTCGATTCAGAACCTCGTGACGGGCGGCATCCGGGGCATTCTGCTCGGCCTCTTCTGCGTGCTCTGGTCCGGACTGGTCTGCATCCTGGCCGACCGGTATATCAATAAGCGCCCCGGCTATGCCGGCGCGGCCATCGCCAGCGCCGCAGGCAACTGCGTGGCCACCCCTGCGCTGGTCGCGGCGGCCACCGACACCATGCTGCCCTATGTGGAGAGCGCGACCGTCCAGTGCGCGGCGGCGGTGATCGTCACGACCATCTGTGTGCCCATCCTGACCAGCTGGGCGGTGAAGAAGTGGGGGGACGGCCCGACCTTCAACGCCAAAAGGAGCGTCGGCAAGCCGGCCGAGGCACCCGTCTCCAAATGATGTCCGCCCCTGAACAGTCAATCTGATGGCACAGGAACAGGCCGGGCATTTTCCGAATTAAACGCTCACAAATCTTGACGCAAGACCGGGAGGCGGGGGGCTTTTGCCCCCCGCCTCCCGGTCTCATTGAGAACCGGTCTCATTGAGAATATGATGGATTTTTGACAGGGGGGCCGGGTCGATCGCATCGCCCGTCCGCCCTTCGCAGGCCCGTCGTTTCCGTGCAGTTTCTCTGCGCCCCAAGGGGATCAGGGGCCTTTTGGCCGACAAAGGCGGCGGGGGCAAAGGCCCCCGCCGCCGCTTTGTGCAAATTTTCAGGGTGTTCACTGGCATTCCGACCGGCACCCGGATGACGGGCGCCGCCCGTCAGATCTGCAGCTCCACCTGCAGCTCCCTGGAGGGCAGCGTCTTGTGGTCGAGGTTGTGGATGGCGTTGACATAGCGCACGGTCTTGGTTTCGGTGCGCATGAGCAGCGAATAGGTCCTGGCCTTGGGCCCGTAGAAGCGCACGCCGGGCAGCAGCTCGCCGTCGGTGATGCCGGTGGCCGAGAACATGAGGTCGTCGCCCTTGGCCAAATCGTCGGCCGTGTAGACCGTGGAGGTGTTGAGGTCGACCTCCGCCAGCCTCATCTCCTCGGCGGGGTCGCTCGGCCACAGCCTGACCTGGAAGTCGCCCTCCAGCGCCTTGATGGCCACCGCCGTGATGACGGCCTCGGGCGCGCCGCCGATGCCGTAGTAGAAGTCGATGCCCTTGTCCTCGTCGCAGGTGGCGATGGCGGCGGCGATGTCGCCGTCCTGGATCAGCTTGATGCGGCAGCCGAGGCTGCGGATCTCCTTGATGTACTCGTCGTGCCGCGGCCGGTTGAGCAGCGCCACCGTGATGTCGCCGTAAGACTTGCCAAGCCGGGCCGCCGCAATGCGGATGTTGCTGGAGAGGGAGGCGTTGAGGTCGAGGTAGCCCCTGAGCTTGGGGCCGCAGGCCAGCTTGAGCGCGTAGTAGCAGGGGATGTTCATCATGGAGCCCTTGGGGCCCATCGCAATGACCGAGATGGAGTTGCCAAGCCCTTTGGAGATCAGCGTGGTCCCGTCGATGGGGTCCACGGCGATGTCCACCTCGATGCTGTCCGCAGTCTGCATGCCGACCACCTCACCGCAGTAGAGCATGGGGGCCTCGTCCTTCTCGCCCTCTCCGATCACCACGGTGCCCCTGATCTCCAGGTAGTCCAGCATGCCGCGCATGGCGTCGACCGCAGCCTTGTCGCTCCGATTCTTATCCCCCTGCCCCTGGGTGCGGGCAGCCCGCAGGGCCGCCGCCTCGGTCACACGCACGAGGGGGAGCGACAGTTCCTTTGACGTAATCATGGTCAACAGGTCTCCCTTCGAGTAAAAATAGACGTCGATTCAAAACGCAACGGACATTCTCTTACCTCCACTATAGTCGATAAATTTGGGAAACACAAGATAAAATGCCAGGGCGACCTGTACAATCCAAAGGGGCGCTTTTGGCCAATTTTGCCCCGAAGGCACAGCCGGTAGCGGTCGGTCAAAGGCCCGGCGTTCACCGAACGGGATGAAAAACGGCACGATCTGGCCAACTTTGATTGACAGAGGACGCCGAAAGCGATAAACTGTTCAACGTACATGCTGAACATGCCGACCGCGAAGGTTGCCCCCTGTTTGCCGGGGGGTGCGGGGCGGCCAATGAGGTCAATGGAGCCTTCGGGCTTTTTTTAGTGCGGCAGGAGGGGCCATGGTGGAGAAAATCGGGTTTGACAATGCGCTGTACATTCAAAAGCAGTCGGCACAGATTCTGTCCCGCATCGCCGAGTTCGGCGGCAAGCTCTACCTGGAGTTTGGCGGCAAGCTGTTTGACGACTACCATGCCTCTCGGGTGCTGCCGGGCTTTCAGCCCAGCAGCAAGATTCACATGCTCAAGCAGCTGCGGGAGCAGGTCGAGATCATCCTCGCCATCAGCGCCGACCACATTGAGAAGAACAAGCGGCGCGGCGACCTCGGCATCACTTACGACCAGGAGGTCCTGCGCCTGATCGACGCCTTTCAGAGCCTCGACTTTACGGTCGGGAGCGTCTGCATCACCAAGTTTGACGGGCAGCAGACCGCGCTGAATTTTCAGGAGCGCCTGCGAAAGCTGGGCGTTGCGGTCTATCGCCACTACCCGATCGAGGGGTATCCGGCCAACCTGCCCTACATCGTCAGCGAGGAGGGCTTTGGCAAAAACGACTACATTGAGACGCAAAAACCCCTCGTGGTGGTCACGGCGCCCGGGCCCAGCAGCGGCAAGATGGCGACCTGCCTCTCGCAGCTCTACCACGAGCACCGACGAGGCATCTCGGCCGGCTATGCGAAGTTTGAGACCTTCCCGGTCTGGAATCTGCCCATCAAGCACCCGGTCAACCTGGCCTACGAGGCGGCGACGGTCGACCTTCGGGACGTCAACATGATCGACCCTTTCCACCTTGAGGCCTACGGCGAGGTGGGGGTCAACTACAACCGCGACGTCGAGATCTTTCCGGTGCTCTCGGCCATGTTCGAGCGCATCTTCGGCGCCAGTCCCTACAAGTCGCCCACCGACATGGGGGTCAACATGGCCGGCTACTGCATTGTGGACGACGCGGTCTGCCAGGAGGCCTCGCTGCAGGAGATCCTGCGCCGCTACTACCGCACCCGCTTTGACATCAAGGTGGGGCGCATGGACAGCGACGCCATGTACCGCATGGAGATGGTCATGAGCCAGTCGGGGGCCGACATCGCGCAGCGCGCCGTCGTGATGCCTGCGCTGCAGAAGGAGGCCGAGACCGGCGAGCCGGCCGCCGCGATCCAGCTGCGGGACGGCCGGGTCATCACCGGCAAGACCAGCGACCTGCTCGGGGCCAGCTCGGCGGCGCTGCTCAACTGCCTCAAGGTGCTGGCCGACATCCCCGACCCGGTTTTGCTGATCCCGCCGTCGGTCCTCGAGCCCATCCAGGCCCTCAAGGTGGGGCATCTGGGCAACCGGAATCCCCGCCTGCACACCGACGAGACGCTGATTGCGCTGGCGGTCAGCGCCGGCACCAACGCCATTGCGGCCAGGGCGCTGGAGCAGCTGCCCGGCCTTCGAGGCTGCGAGGCCCACTCCACCGTGATCCTCTCGCCGGTGGACAGCGACCTCTTTCGCAAGCTGGGCGTCAACCTCACGGTGGAGTCGGTGTACGAGCGCAAAAACCTCTACCACAAGGGGAGCCTGTAGGCCGCCGCGGCGCTGCGGCGGTGGAGCTTGGAAAAGTCCCCGCAGGCCATTTATCCGCAGCCGCCGGGACCGACCGCCGGCCCGCCGGACACGGCGGGCCTGGTTACCATACATCGCGAGATGAAGGAGTTTTGATGAAGGTCAACATACGGGCCTTTTTTGCAGACAGGGCCTTTTTAAAAAAAATGTTTGCCATTGCAACGCCCATCATCATTCAAAAGCTGCTGATCTCCACCCTCAACATGACCGACGTGCTGATGGTGGGCCGCCTTGGCGACACGGCGGTGGCGGCGGTCGGCGTGAGCAACCAGCTCTTTTTTATTTTCATGCTCTTTATGGAGGGCGTTGCCGCCTCCTGCAGCATCTTTGCGGCCCAGTACTGGGGCGCAAAGGACCGCAAGGGCATTTTAAACATGATCGGCATGGGGCTGGTGGCGGCCCTGTTGATCGGGGCGGTCTTTTCACTGGTCGCACTCTGCTGTCCCGGCGGCTTCATGGCGCTCTATTCGAACGATCCGGCCGTACATGCCCTCAGCCGCCAGTACCTCTCGATTGTGGGCTGGTGCTACACGATGGCCGGCGTCACACTGGTGCTGGCCGGGACGTTGCGGGCCACCGGAAACACCCGCATCCCCATGCTGATCAGCATCATCACGGTGCTGATTCACACGACGCTCAACCTGGTGCTGATTTTCGGACTGTTCGGCTTTCCGCGCATGGGGGTGGCCGGAGCGGCGTTGGGTACCACCATTTCCAGGGCGGTCGAATTGCTGCTGATGACCCGCTATGTGTTTGGCCGCGGGTCGGTGCTGCGCGGCCGCTTGCGCGACTATCTCGACATCGACCTCGCGCAGGTCAGGCATGTGGTCAGGCGAAGCCTGCCGGTCGTGCTCAACGACATGCTGTGGGGGCTTGGGTATTCGCTCTACACCGTGGCCTACGGGCGGCTTGGAACGGCGGCGCTGGCCGCGCAGCAGATTGTCGGCAGCGTGCGCACGCTGTTCATGGTGCTCTCCTTTGCAGTGGCCGACGCGGCGCTGGTCATGATCGGCAACCTGGTCGGCGCGGGGGAGCACGCGCACGCGATGGAGACCGGCAAGCGGGTGCTGGTTCTCTCGGTCGGCACCGGCCTGCTTGCCGGGACGCTGCTGGGCCTCTTGGCGCCGGGCATCCTCACGCTCTACGACGTGTCGGCGTCGGTGCGCCGCGCGGCCGTCAACCTGCTGCGCATCTCGGCGGCCGCCATGCCGCTGATGGTGCTGTCGGGCGCGCTGATTGTCGGCATCTTCCGCGGCGGCGGCGACTCCGCCTTCGCCATGCGCGCCGAGCTGTCGGCCATGTGGCTGGCGGGCCTGCCGCTGACCTTTGCGCTGGTTCTCTTCTACCCCGGCGTCAAAATTGAGATGTTGCTCTGCGGACTGCTGGTGGAGGACCTGCTCAAGGCCATTTTGGGACTGCGCCACTTCCGGGCCATGGACTGGATCCGGCCGGTCGTCCAAGTGGAGGCGGCCTGAACCGCCCTTTTTACGGACTTGGCCAATTTGTGGTCGCAGGCTGCACCGGCCGGTGCAGCCTGCGACCCTTTGCATCCGGTCAGGATGTGGACACAAAGCCTTACAACAATAAGGCATTCCAGCTGCGTTACATAAAGATAACTTAAAAAGTGAAATAAGCTGAATTTTTATTTATTTTGCTTGACAAATTATGAATATATCCGTATAATAGCTCACATCGGGGAAAACAGGGCCGCCCGGCGCTACGGCGCAACACACCCCGCGCCCGAGCCGCATGGTTCGGGTGGCGCCCACCGAATTGGAAGGGAGTTTTTTTGTGTGCCAATTCCATTTTTGGCGGCGGAGTCCGCAGGCCTGCTGGCCAACCTGTTGAACCACAGCGTGGTTTTGCGGATCTTCGCCCGCTATTGGCGCTATTTTCTTGAGGGGGCCAGGGGAACTGTCATCATCGCCCTGATCACGGTCCTGCTCGGGAGCATCCTGGGCTGCGGCGTCGCACTGCTGCGGCTCTCGAACGTCAAACCGCTCGTCTGGTTCTCCAAGGCCTACATATCGGTGATCCGCGGCACGCCGCTGCTGGTGCAGCTCTACATTGTTTACCTCAACGTCGAACGCGTCATCACCTTTCCAAACGCCACGGTGCTATGGCTGGACTTTCGCAGGACCATGCCCTGCATCATCGCCTTGGTCATCAACTCGGCGGCCTATGTGGCCGAGATCGTGCGGGCAGGCATCCAGGCGGTGGACATCGGCCAGACCGAGGCCGCCCGCAGCGTCGGCATGACCGGACGGCAGGCCATGGGGCTTATCATCCTGCCGCAGGCCGTCAAGAACATCCTGCCGGCCATCGGAAACGAGTTTGTCACGATGATTAAGGAGACCTCGATCATCCAGTACCTCGGCGTGCCCGACCTGATGTTCAAGCAGGGCATCGTGACCGGCTTTACCTACAAGCCGCTGCCCTCCTACTACATTGCAGCGGCGATTTACTATATTTTGAACCTGGTGATGTCCCACGGAGTCAACACTTTTGAGAGGAGGCTGCAGGCCAGTGATCGAAACTAGAAATCTGCGCAAGAGCTTTGGCGACCACGAAGTGCTCTGCGGCATCGACGAGCACATTGAAAAGGGGGAGGTTGTGGTGGTCATCGGCCCTTCGGGGTCGGGGAAGTCCACCTTTTTGCGATGTCTGAACCGCCTGGAGGAGTCCACCTCGGGAGAAATTCTGTTTGAGGGCATCAATATCACCGACAAGGCGGCCGACATCAACAAGCTGAGGCAGAAGATGGGCATGGTGTTCCAGCAGTTCAACCTGTTCACCAACCTCACGGTGCTGGAGAACATCACGATCGGCCCGATCAAGGTCAAGGGCCTGGACAAAAAGGAGGCCGAGGAGATCGCCTATCGGCTGCTCGACCGCGTGGGGCTGCGCGACAAGGCCCACACCTATCCCTCCCGCCTGTCGGGCGGGCAGAAGCAGCGCATTGCCATCGTGCGGGCGCTGGCCATGGGACCGGACGTCATGCTGTTTGACGAGCCGACCTCCTCGCTGGACCCCGAGATGGTGGGCGAGGTGCTGGATGTCATGCGCTCGCTGGTGGCCGACGGCATGACCATGGTGGTGGTCACCCACGAGATGGGCTTTGCCAAAGAGGTCGGGGACCGGGTGCTGTTCATGGACGAGGGCGTGATCGTGGAGCAAAACGTCCCCGCCGAGCTGTTTGGCAACCCGCAGCACGAGCGGACAAAGGACTTTTTGTCCAAGGTGCTCTCTTAAGACAAATTGACAGCAAAAATTAATGGATAACGGGGGAAAAAATCATGAGTGTGAGCGCGGATATTCTGTTTCTGCAGCAGGAGGACGTTGTCAAGGCCGGCCTTTTGGACATGAAAGAGGTGTTGGCCGACGTGGAGCTGACCTACACGATGTTTGGCGAGGGCAAGATCATCAACCACCCCAAGGTGAGCACGCGCATTCCGGAGGACGAGCACTGGACCTCCTTCTTCAACTCCATGCCTTGCTACATCGGCGGAGACGTTCACGTGGCCGGTATCAAGTGGGCCTGCGAGAGCAAGGGCAACGCCAAGCTGCCCAACATGCCCTGGGGCATCGACTCCACGATCCTGAGCGACCCCGACACGGTGTTGCCCATCGCCTACATGGACGGCACGCTGATCACCGCCATGCGCACCTCGGCGGTGGGGGGCGTCTTTGCCAAGTACACAGCGCCGAAGAACTGCAAGGTGGCCACGCTGGTGGGCGCCGGCGTGATCGGGCGCACCATGATCATGAGCA
>JAAYBB010000078.1 GCA_012719075.1 Clostridiales bacterium
TCATCGCCGACGAGCCCACCACCGCGCTGGACGTCACGATCCAGGCCCAGGTGCTCGAGCTCATCAAGAGCCTGACCCAGCAGCTGGGCTCCTCGGTCATCATGATCACCCACGACCTCGGCGTCGTGGCCTCGATGTGCTCGCGCATTTTAATCATGTACGGCGGCAAGATCGTCGAGCAGGGCTCGGACGAGGAGATTTTCTACCAGGCGAGGCACCCCTACACCATCGGCCTGCTGCGCAGCATCAACAACCCCGACGCCGACGTCAAGCAGGAGCTCATCCCTATCCCGGGCTCTCCGCCCAACCTGCTGAACCCGCCGGCCGGCTGCCCCTTTGTCGACCGCTGCGACCGGGCCATGCTGGTGTGCAAAAACCGCATGCCGGACGTCACGGTCTTCAGCGAAACCCACCAGGCCTCCTGCTGGCAGCACCACCCGCTGGCGGCGCAGGCCGCCCAGAAGGAGGTGTCCCACCATGCAAACTGAGGCTGTGGCCACCCCGATCCTCGAGCTGAAGCAGCTCCAAAAGCACTTCGACGTGACCAAGGGCCTGTTTTCCGAAAAGCAGATCGTCAAGGCGGTCAACGGCATCGACCTGCGCATGGCCAGCGGCGAGACCTTCGGGCTGGTGGGCGAGTCGGGCTGCGGCAAGACCACGCTGGGGCGCACCGTCATCAAGCTCTACGAGCCCACCGGCGGCCGGATCATCTACAGGGGGCAGGACATCACCGACCTGAACGCCGAGCAGATGCTGCCCTACCGCAAGAAGATCCAGATGATCTTTCAGGACCCCTACGCCTCGCTCAACCCGCGCTTTACGGTCGGCGAGATCATCCGGGAGCCGATGGAGATCCACAACCTCTACACCCCCAAGGAGCGCGGCGAGCGGGTGCAGCAGCTGCTGCAGCAGGTGGGCCTGGCGGCCGACCACATCCGGCGCTACCCCCACGAGTTTTCGGGCGGGCAGCGCCAGCGCATCGGCATCGCGCGCACGCTGGCCCTCGACCCCGAATTCGTCATCTGCGACGAGCCCATCTCGGCGCTGGACGTCTCGATCCAGGCCCAGATCATCAACCTGCTCGAGCGGCTGCAGGCCGAGTTCGGCATCAGCTACCTGTTCATCGCCCACGACCTCAGCATGGTCAAGCACATCAGCGACCGCATCGGCGTGATGTACCTCGGCCACATGGTGGAGTACGGCGAGAGCGTGGACCTCTATAAAAATCCGCTGCACCCCTACACCAGGGCGCTGCTCTCGGCCGTGCCCACCCCCGACCCGCGCACCGGCAAGACCAAAAAGCGCATCCTGCTGGAGGGCGAGCTGCCCTCTCCGCTGAAGCCGCCCTCGGGCTGCCCCTTCCGCACCCGCTGCCGCGAGACCCGGGACCTCTGCAGCGAGCAAATGCCCGAGCTCAAGGAGCTCGGCGGCCGCATGGTGGCCTGCCACCTCTACTGAGGCGGCCTTTACGTCAAAAAAGCACCCCCCCACCACCTGTTGGCCGGCGGGCGCGTCTTGTGAGCGGCGGGCCCGTTCGGTAACAATAGAAGAATACGCAATGTACTGGAGGTCTCCTTATGAAGAAACTGTCAAAACTGTTGGCACTGTTGCTCGCGCTGACCTTTTTGCTGACCGCCTGCGGCAGCAAGGGCAACGAGGGCAATGGCGAGGGTGAGGGCGAAGGCGAGGGTGAAGTCGTCCTGACCGATCAGGAAAAGCGCCTGGTCGAGGACAAGCACCTGATCGTCGGCCTGGGCGCCGAGGGCGACGGCCTGGATCCCGGCGCCTCGGGCGACTCCATCTCCCAGATGGTCATCCCCCACCTGTACGAAGGCCTGTTCGACTTCTCCTCCGACGGCGCCCTGCGCAACGTGCTCTGCGAGAGCTACACCGTCAGCGACGACCTCAAAGTCTACGACTTCAAACTGCGTGAGGATGCCTACTGGATGGACGGCAAGCAGGTCACCATGCACGACGTCTACTACGGCATGCTGCGCCCGCTGAACGTCGAGCTCAACTCAGGCTACGTCAAGTTCCTGTTCTACATCGTCGGCGCCGAGGAGGTCTACCTCGATCCGACCATCTCGAAGGACACCATCGGCATTGAGGTCATCGACGACTTCAACATGAGAATCACCCTCAAGGAGCCCTGCGCGTTCTTCCCGCAGCTGGTGGCCCGCTCCACCATGTGGCCGCTGCGCGAGGACTTTGCCCCCCCGACCGACGTGACCTGGGCCAAGGATCCCAAGAAGGCCGTCGCCAACGGGCCCTACTACCTGTCCGAGTACGTGGCCAACGGCCACGTGGTCCTGCTCAAGAACCCGAACTACCGCGACGCCGACAAGGTCTACTTTGAGAAGATCACCTTCTTCTACATGGCCGACCCGCAGGCCCAGGTCAACGCCTACCGGACCGGCCAGATCGACATCGCCACCCAGACGCCCACCGACATCCGGGCCAACCCCGAATTTGCAAGCAGCACCGAGCTGCACGACGTGCCGATCATCGTCAACTACTATGTGACGATCGACCAGAACGGCGGCATTCCGGCGCTGAACGATCCCAGGGTCCGCAAGGCCATGAACTACGCCATTGACAGGGAGCTGCTCTGCGACATCCTCAACGGCACCGAGACCCCCCTGTACGGCCTTGTGCCTCCCGGCATCGTCAACCCCGCCACCGGCAAGGACTTCCGCGAAGAGGGCGGCAATCTGGCCAAGTACGACCTCGAAGAGGCCAAGCGCCTGCTGGCCGAGGCCGGCTATCCCGACGGCGCGGGCTTCCCCAAGCTGACCTACATCTACAACTCCAACCAGCGCCATGACGACACCGCCACCGCGCTGAAGGACATGTGGAAGAAGCTCGGCATCGACGTCGATCTGGCCGTGCGCGACTGGTCCATCTTCCTCGAGGAGCGCGCCTGGAAGGGCAAGTTCGAGATTGCCCGCCACGCCATGTCGGCCGACTACAGCGATCCCACCACCTACCTTGGCATGTACAACTCGACCTCGACCCAGAACGAGGCCCATGTCAACAACCCCGAGTACGACCGCTACTACAACCTGGCGAGCAACGAGACCGACATCGCCACCCGCATGAACTACCTGCACGAGGCCGAGAAGGTCCTGATCCAGGAGGAGTCCTATCTGATTCCGCTGTTCTCCTACGGCTACCTGCACCTGATCAAGGACGGTGTCGCCGGCTACGAGAGCGATCCCTCCGGCAGCGTGAACTATGCCTTTTCCACCTTCAGCAAGTAAGGAACCCTTTAGCGACATCGCAACGGCGCCCGGCCCCTCCCCCTTGCGGGGAGGGGCGCCGGGCCGGCTGCGGGAAGCCCCCGCCGGACCGACTTTGGCCGGCAGGGCCCCACAGCCAACTGTGCGCCCAACGGGGCGCCGCCCCAACGCTCACAGCCCTGTCCCAGCACGTCACCGCGCGGCGACGGCCGCGCGGTGACGGCGGGCCGGGACCGACCACTTGACCCCGCACAGCGCATACCCCCCTTGCGCCCGGCGGTTTTTTTTGCGCCGCCGCGCCGGGGACCCGCATCCCAAAACGCGAAAACAGACGATCGCGCCGGCCCTGTGCCAACGGGGCCGCCGATCGAACCGATATAGGCCGCACCCGCATCTCCCTGTTCGCACAAGCCCGATTGCCCGTTTAAAAAGCCCGGTCACAAGCCGTATACACGAGCCGTATTGAAGGAGGTCGCCTATGTATCTGGACAGAGAAAAACTCGAGGTGGTCTACCGCGCCATGCAGAGCAGCGACGTGGACGCCTGGATCACCGTGGGGCGTGAAACCGCCATCAAAAGCGAGCCCATCCTGCCCGTTTTGGGCGACATGGACTTCATCCTCCCCACCGTCATCGTCTTCACCAAGGACAAGTGCATTGCCGTGGTCTCGCCGCTGGACATCCACGGCTACCGCGCCATCGACGGCGTGGACGAGGCCATCGAGTACCTCACGCTGGAGCAGGGCATTGCCGATCTGCTCAAACAGCTGAAGCCCAAGAAGCTGGCCCTCAACTACGCCGCCAACGACGCCTCGGCCGACGGGCTGACCCACGGCTACTGGCTGATGATGCAGGCGGTGCTGCAGGAGGTCGGCCTGCCCATTGAGGTGGTCTCGGCCGAGCCCATCATCCAGCAGGTGCGCGGCATCAAGACCGCCTCCCAGCTGGCCGCCATCACCGAGTGCTGCGCCATCACGATGGAGATCTTTGACGAGCTGACCGACTACCTCGCCACCCAAGAGGACCTGACCTCGATGGACATCTTCAACAAGCTGCAGGAGATGACCTACGCGCGCGGCTGCACCACCTCCTGGAGCCCTGCCCTCTGCCCCGGCGTCTCGACCGGCCCCGACTACCCCGGCGGCCACATGGGCCCGGTGGAGATTGCGGTCGAAAAGGGCCACACCGTCACGGTCGACTTCGGCGTGGCCAAAAACGGCTACTGCTCCGACCACCAGCGCACCTGGTACATCCTGAAGGACGACGAGCAGGACGCGCCCGAGGACGTCAAGGCCGCCTTTAAGGCGGTGGTCGACGGCATTCAGAAGGCCTTTGACTTCATGCGCCCCGGCGTGACCGGCAACCAGGTCGACACGGTGGCCCGCGAGCACATCACGGGCCTTGGCTACCCCGACTGGAACGCCTCGCTCGGGCACCAGGTGGGGCACCGCACCCACGACGGCGGCAAGACCCTCTCGCCGCGCCGGAACCGCTACAACCGCCCCGAGCTCATCGACGTGCCGCTCGACGCCGGCCAGGTCTTTACATTGGAGCCCAGCGTGCCCACGCGCTGCGGCCGGGTCTCGGCCGAGGAGATGTGCGTGGTCGAGCCGCAGGGCTGCCGCTGGCTGGCGCCACCCCAGAAGGAACTCATCCTGGTGCGCAGGAAGTAGGCGCGCGCCGCCCGCACTGGGACCCAGCTCAGTTTTTACAGAGGTCTTTCCCCGCCCATCAGCGTTATAAAGGAGGTAGTTAACCATGCATTGCCATCCCCACCGCGGCCAACTCTTTGATGGCGAGCACCGGCATCACCCGCGTCGATCGGTGCTGCCCATGGAGCGCCAGTACCAGATCCGGGACGAGAGCCTGAAGGCCCGCCTCAACAAGCTGCTGCCCGCCCTCATGAAGCAGTGCGACATCGACTTTTGGATCGTCATCTGCAAGGAGTACAACGAGGACCCGGTCTTCACCACCATGATCCCGGCCAACCAGCTCTACGGCAGCCGGCTCTCGGCGCTGGCCTTTGCACGTAAGGCTGACGGCACCGTCGACGCCCTCAACGTCGCGCGCCCCAACGGCCGCTTTGACCCCTTCTACAAGAACACCTTCAGCCCCAAAGACGCCGACGAGGGCGCCCAGTGGGCCCACATCGCAAACGTCATCAAGGCTTACGACCCCAAGAAGATCGCCATCAACGTGGCCGAAAACTGCGCCATGGCCGACGGCCTGACCAAGCACCTGTACGACAAGCTGGCCGCCGCCGTGGGCGAGGAGTACGTCGGCCGCTTTGTCTCGGCCGAGGCGCTAGCCATCCGCTGGCTGGAGACCCGCACCCCCGAGGAGCTGCTGCGCTACGAGGCCATCTACGGCCTGGCCGTCGACATCTTTGAAGAGGGCCTCTCCCGCCGCGTCATCGTGCCCGGCAAGACCCACACCAGCGACGTGGAGTGGTGGCTGCGCGAAGAGGTGCACCGCCTTGGCCTGCGCGAGTCCTTTGCCAACACGGTCAGCATCGTGCGCAAGGGCTACCCCGAGCTGCGGGCCAGCGACGTCATCATGCCCGGCGACCTGGTGCACTGCGACTTCGGCCTGTTCTACCTGGGCCTGGCCACCGACATGCAGCGCATGATCTACGTGCTGCGCGACGGCGAGGAGACCGCGCCGCAGGGCATTCTGGACGCCTATAAGGCCTGCAACCGCTTCCAGGACATCTGCGCCGAGAACTTCGTCGAGGGCCGCACCGGCAACGAAGTGTTTCGCCACGCGATGGAGCAGGCCAGGGCCGAGGGGCTGCGCCCCATGCTGTACACCCACCCCATCGGCTACCGCTGCCACGCCCCCGGCACCACGATCGGCCTGTGGGACCAGCAGCGCGAGGTGCCCGGCCGCGGCGACATCATCCTCTACCGCAACACCTGCCACGCGCTGGAGCTCAACAACACCCACTACGTGCCCGAGTGGGGCCACGACGTCAAGATCATGCAGGAGGAGACCATCGCCTTTGTGGAGGACGGCAAGCTCCACTTCTACGGTCCCACCCGCGACGTCCTGCGCTGCATTTAAGTACACATACGAGCAGGGGCCTGCAACACGGCCCCTGTCTTAAACTGTCAAACCCCTTCGGGTTTTGACAAAAGGGCCTGTTCGCTCGCGCCTTCGTTCCTCGTGCCTTCGGCACTCGAAACTCGCAGGCCCGCTAAGGGGCAGAAACGGCGGCGCATGTCCGCCGTTTCTGCGGATTTGATTGCAGGGCTTTTTCCCGCCCGAAACAATGCCTTTGGGGCAGGCTGGGGCAGGGGCCTGCAACACGGCCCCTGCTTTTCATGTATGCATCTTTGGTTTGATAAAGAAAGGAGCCGGTTGACGCATGGACATCAAGGCAAAAATGAATTCCCGCTTCCGCGACCTGCAGGGCGGCCTGTTTCTGAACGTCGCCAAGGCCGACGTCGGTGAGAGCGTGGGCAACTTCCTGCGGCGCGGCGGCGAGAACATGGCCTGGGCCGACCCCTTCGCACCCGACCCCGCCATCCCCGAGTCGGTCAAAAAGGTCATGCACGAGGCCATCGACAGCGGGCTGCCCGCCCACTACGTCATGCCCATCGGCCAGTTCGAGCTGCGCGAGACGGTGGCCGAGCTGCTGACCGAGCAGCTGGGCCGCCCCGTCGACCCCAGCCGCAACGTCATCATCACGCCGGGGTCGGACAGCGGCCTGCTCTACGCCATGATGCCCTTCCTCGCGGAGGGGGACGAGGTGCTAATCCCCGCGCCCAGCTACCCCAGCAACTTTTTAAACAGCAAGCTGCTGGGCGGCGTCGCGGTGCCGGTGCCGCTCTCGGACGCGGACAACTACCGGCTGCACATCGAGGACTTTGAAAGCCGCCTGACCGACCGCACCAAGATGGTGCTGATCACCCACCCCAACAACCCCACCGCCAACGTCTTCCGCCGCGACGAGATCGAGGCGCTCTGCCGCTTTGTCGTCGAAAACGACCTGATCCTGGTCTCGGACCAGGCCTTCCAGGACCACGTCTTCGACGGCATCGAGTTCGTGCACCCCTGCACGCTGCCCGGCATGTGGGAGCGCACGCTGACGGTCTGCTCCATCTCCAAGGGCTACGGCCTCAGCGGCTTCCGCATCGCCTACATCTGCGCCGACGACCACGTCATGGACGTGCTGTACGGCGCCGCCGTCAACGTGCTGGGCGCCGCCTGCACGCTCTCCTCGCTGGGCGCCATCACGGCGCTGCGGGACCGCGACTACCTGAGGGACATGCACGCCCGCCTGCTGCGCCGCCGCGACCTGGCCTACGAGGTCTTCTCGCAGATCCCCGGCGTCTCGCTGCACAGGAGCGAGAGCGGCATTTTGAGCTGGCTCAACATCAGCCGCCTGGGCACTTCGGCCGAGATCTGCGCCTGGCTCAAAGAGCACGCCAACCTGATGGTCAACTCGGGCGCGCCCTACGGCGAGGGCGGCGAGGGCCACATCCGCGTGGTCTCGGGCTGCTTTGCCCACGACGAGGACGCGCGGCTGCGCTTTGAGCGCATCCGCGAGGCGCTGACCGAGCTGGCCCGGCAGAAGGGCCTTGCCTAAAGGCAGGTTCCACTTTGTAAAGTCGGCCCCTAAAAATACAATTTGTAATGATTTTTCCCTGACCGACCAAAAGCGCCCGGCCATTCGGCCGGGCGCTTTTGGTCGGGGCTTGAAAATGCGGGGGGACAGGTCGGCCGCCCCCCGGTTAAAACAGCGCGCGGAACAGCAGGCCGACGCCCATCAAAAACAGCGGAATGCCGATGATGGCCCCCACCACGGTCAGGCTGATGCCCAGCCCGATCACCATCAGCACCACGCCGAGGGCGGCCGAGACCAGCTTGCCGGCCAGGCGCAGACAGAGCCCGATCAGCAGCCCGATCAGGTTAAACGGAAACAGCAGGATTTTGAGCACGAAGGTCCACCTCCAGTGTAGGTCTCGCCGGGTCGCCCCGGACGGTACGCGGGATTTCTGACCCTCAGTATACCCGAAAGGGCGGCCGCCACGCAAGCGCCGGGGCCGATTGTTCATGAAACGGACACCGGCCGCCGGACCCCCGATAAAAAGTGCCCTTTATTGACAGCCTGCCCGGCATGACGTATACTGAAATTGTAGATATGGTTTTATCGGAACGGGGCCCGGCAGGGCCTGGGGGCGCGCCCGCAGCCTGCCCGCCCCGCCGGCCAAACCGCCCGGCGACCGAGGCGACCACAAACCAAGGAGGCGTTTTCCATGACAAAAATTTTGCTGCCCATTGACGGGAGCGAGCGAGCGCTCAAGGCCATCTCGTATGTCAAGACCCACTTCAAGCCCGAAGAGGCCGACATCACCCTGCTCATGATCGACAAGGACCTCCTGGTCACGCAGATTCAGCCGGGCTACGATCTGACGAACGACTATGCGGCCGCCGAGCAGCGGATGGCCCTCCTGATCCAGCAGGCGGCCGGGCAGCTCGAAGGGTATCGGGTCGAGCGGCTGACCGACTTCGGGGACCCCGGCGCCAAGATCGTCAGCACGGCCAAGGCCCTCGGCACCGATATCATCGTCATGACCAAGTCCACCCGCAAGGGCTGGCAGCGCATGATCGGATCGGTCTGCGCCTACGTGGTCAAGCACGCCCCCTGCTCGATTGTCATCGTGCCCGAGGACCTCTCGGAGGCCGACGAGGCCTGAGGCGCAGCGGCACATCGCTTCTCTGTACATAGAAGGGCCCGCCGGCATTTGCCGGCGGGCCCTTGTGTCTTCGGATCGGCCGCGCCAAGTTGGCCGCCATTATTTGTCGCCAGCATGGGCCGCCGCGCTAAAAATAGCTCACCTTGATGCGCTTGCCCATCGTCCTGAGGCAGTCCGACAGCTCCTCGATCAGGTGCATCTTGATCGAAAAGCCGATGGGCAGGTTCGGGTTCTGGTGGGCCGGGTTGATCGCCCGCCCCACAAAGAAGTTGATGTCGGTGGCCTCCTCAAACAGCATGCGCGCAATCAGCGAGGCCCCGTCCTTTTTATAGCTCCAGTCGGTGTAGCTGTCGTTGTCCGTGAGGTAGTTTTTGGCGTACTCGAGCACGCGGGTGATGGTCAGCACCCCCTCGGTCACCAGGTCCACCCCCTCGAGTCTGGCGGTGGGCGGGATCTCGGGGTCGACGTAGAGCGGCAGCGAGACGTCCAGCGGCTTGCCGAGGTGCTCGGCCGCCAGGCTGGAGGTGGTCCCGCCGCAGACGATGTGCCTGCCCTGCTTCGAGAAGAACAGCGACATCATCTTTTCGACGTCGACCGGGTTGGCGGGCGGCCCGATCATCAGGTTCAGGGGCTGGCGGCGGCGAATTTTGACGGTGCAGATCGAGGTGTCGTCCCCCGGCGCGCCGCCGTACAGCGTGCTGCACTCGTTGACCAGCATGGTCGAGAGGGTCTTGGCCGTGAACTCCCGGTTGTAGACCGTCTCGAGAAAGTGGATGATGTCCTCGCGCTGCCAGCCGAAGTTGAGCGCCGACCCGATGCCGGCGTGGATGGCGCCGTCGCTCATCAGGACAAAGGTGTCGTCCTCGCGCAGGCTGATCCTGGACTTGTAGATGATCTTGCCGTCGATCTTCTCGCTCTGCGTGGGGTAGTCGTGGTTTTTGCCGTCCCGCAGCAGGATGACCTGGGGGTTGTCGTACTGGATGATCTCGGCCTGCAGGTCTTCGCTGATGCGCAGGATCGTGAAGGTGGAGTAGGCAAAGCCGCGCACCTTGCAGACCGGCAGCGTGGAGGCGATGGTGCGCACGCAGTCCTCGATGGTCATGTCGTTTGCGAGCAGCGTGGAGAGGATTTTGGAGGTCAGCGTGGAGAGGATCCCGGCCTTGACGCCGCTGCCCAGCCCGTCGGCCAGCACCACGGTGGTGGCGCTCTCGCCCTGTCCCACCACCTCGATGTGGTCGCCGCAGATCTTCTCGCCCTGCTTGTTGAGGCTCAGATGCCCCACATCGGTACACAAACTAATCATCGATGAGCGACTCCTTCAGCTTGGTAAGGGCAATTTGGGTCTCGGCGGCCGTCTCGCCGAGCAGCGAGGCGATCTCCTGCACCGTGCGCAGCTGCTTTTCAATGACCTGGTCGGCCGTCTCGGCCGTGATGCGGCTCATGGCCTTTTTGCCGGTCCGCTCCCGCTCCTGCGCCGTGACGTCGCGCATGTTGCAGATGAGGATGTTGTACTCCTTCACATAGACCACCGTCTGCTCGACGTGCCGGCGGTACTCGGCCAGGTAGAGCGGCCTGTTGTAGAGGTTTTTCCCCTTTCTCGCCTCGATGAAGACCAGCGGGTCCAAAATGCGGACCACCGGCTCCCCCAGCACGTCGCCGGCGCTGCGCAGATTCATGAGCTGGCAGCCGGCCGGGTTGATCTGCTGCACCCGGAGCTCGTCGTCCAGCACCAAAATGGCGTCGGCCGAGTTGGTGATGACCGTGTCCGAAAAGGACTCGGCCTTCTCCTTGAGGAAGGGCAGGCACATGGTGAGCGTGGCCCGGCCCTGCAGCACCGCCTCGGCCTTGTCGCGGCAGGTGGCGTAGCCGCAGGAGCCGCAGTTGAGCTCGTCCTCCGGCCGCACCTTGCCGATCTGCCGCAGCACCTCCTCGATGGCCTCCTTGGCGAAGTGGGGCGCCTTGATCTCGAGCGAGGGCATCTCCTTGGTCAGGCTCTCCCGCGGGTGGTGCTCGACCGGGAAGTGGCCCCGCCCGGCATAGTTGTCCACCATGACGTAGGCGCTGATGGGCGTGCGGTTCTTCTCGTTGATGGCCGGCCCGCCGATGCAGCTGCCGACACAGGCCGACATCTCGATGAAGCAGTTGCGCAGGTTGCCCTTGATGATGTCCTTGATGGCGCCGATGCAGTTCTCGACGCCGTCCATGGCCAGGTAGTTGTAGGTGTGGCTGCTCTTGTTCATCGTGCGGATCACGCCGCCGGTGGTCGGGAACAGGCGGGCCCGGCTGTCCTCGTTCTCGTCGGCGATCTTCTCGAGCATCACATGCTCGTCGGTGAACCACTCGGTCAGCTCCTCAAAGGTCAGCACGCAGTCGACAATGCCCGGATAGGTCTCGGCCTCCTCCTTTTTGGAGATGCAGGGCCCGATAAACACGGTCTTGGCCCCGGGGTGCCGCCGCTTGATGTCGAGGCTGTGGGCCTGCATCGGCGAGACGACGTGGGCCAGGTAGGGCAGGGCCTCGGGGTAGTGCTTTTGGATCAGCAGGTTGATGCTGTTGCAGCAGGACGAAATGATGACGTCCTGCTCGTGCTCGGCAATCATGCGCTCGTACTCGTTTTTGACAATGGTTGCGCCGACGGCGGTCTCCTCGGTCGCGGTGAAGCCGAGCTGCCCGAGGGCCTTTTGCATGGCGCCGATCGTGGCGTTGCCGTAGTCGGTGACAAAGGAGGGCGCCAGGCTGACATAGACCGGGGCGCCGCTCGCAATCAGCTCCTTGGCCTTGTCGACATCGCGGCGGATTTCCTTGGCGTTCTGCGGGCAGGAGACAAAGCACTCGCCGCAGAGAATGCAGTCGTTGTCCACAATCTGGGCCTGGTCGTCGGAATAGCGAATGGCCTTGACCGGACAGTGGCGAATGCATTTGTAACAGTTGAGACAGTTGGCCTTTTTGAGCATCAGGTAATCGGCTACCAAGCCCATTCCTCCTCATGTATTTTTTTAAAGTGGGGTTTGCAGGGCCCTTTTCTCCGTCAACGCCGGCCGCCCCGCGCGGAGCTTACCTCACCGCGCGTCAAAAGACCCTTGCGACGGGTATATTGAACCGCCCTTTGCGCAAAAATAGCGCAAAAAGCATCCCTTGGGGCCGGTGCCGGCCGTTTGAGGCGCGCGGGCAGGCGCGCCTTTAGGTCGGTGAGAGCCGCCTGAGGATCTCGGTCTCAAAAAACTGCTGCACGTCTTCGGGCTGCAGCGAAAACAACTCGCCGTCCAGTTTTACACAGACGCCCTCGGTGCAGTTGTTCAGGCAAAAACAGCCGCCGAGCTCGATGTTCGCATCCGTTTGCGCAATGAGCGGCTGCAGCTGTTCCACGACCCGCCGCGCACCCTTGAGATGACACGAGCTCCCAACGCAGATGGAAATGATCATGAGGTCCTCCCTATGCTGCTTTTACTGTAATTTCCCGATAATGGTTAAACTATTTAAATTATATTTGAGTTGCCCTGCAAATTCAGCATAGCGGTTTATCGGTGAGATGTCAATAGAACCCTGCCAGGATCTGGGTCAAAATCAATAATTGGTAATCGATAATAAAATAACTATTTAACAAATTTTTAGCGCTGGGTAAATGGCTTTTCTCCATTGACTTTATTTGTCCCGATGCGGTATACTTGTTTCAGTAAATATTTCTCGAATATGGAATCCTGACAAAGGAGGGTTTGACCTTGTATCAGATCATTCGGCGCGAGCAGCTCAACCCCACGGTCGTCCGCATGGACATCCTGGCCCCCGCGGTGGCCAAAAAGGCGCTTCCGGGCCAGTTTATCATCCTGCGTGTCGACGACGAGGGCGAGCGCATCCCGCTGACCATCGCCTCTTACGACCGCGAGGCCGGCACGGTGTCCATCATCTTCCAGATCGTGGGCGCCACCACGCGCCTGCTGGCGGCCAAACAGCAGGGCGAGTCCATCGCCGACTTTGTGGGTCCGCTGGGCACCCCCACCCACATGGAGGGCCTGAAAAAGGTGGCGGTGGTGGGCGGCGGCGTGGGCTGCGCGATCGCCTATCCCGTGGCCAAGGGCCTGCACGACCACGGCGTGACCGTGCACACCATCGTCGGCTTCCGCTCCCAGGACCTCGTGATCCTCGACGAGGAGTTCAAGGCCTGCAGCGATAAGTATGTGCTGGTCAGCGACGACGGCTCGACCGGCCGCAAGGCGCTCGTGACCGACGCGCTCAAGGAGCTGATTGAGGCGGGCGAGCAGTACGACCAGGTCATCGCGATCGGCCCGCTGGTCATGATGAAGTTTGTCTCGAGGCTGACCAAGGAGTACGGCATCCCGACGGTGGTCAGCATGAACCCCATCATGATCGACGGCACCGGCATGTGCGGCGGCTGCCGCCTGACGGTGGGCGGCGAGACCAAGTTCGCCTGTGTCGACGGCCCCGAGTTTGACGGGCACCTGGTCGACTTTGACGAGGCCATCGCCCGCTCCCAGTTCTACAAGGAGCAGGAGCAGGCGTCCGACCAGCACGCCTGCCGGCTGTTAAACATCGAGGGAGGGAACTGACGCCATGCCCAATATGCGCCCCGAGAAAAACACCATGCCCGAGCAGGACCCCAAGGTCCGCGCCAGAAACTTTGGCGAGGTTGCGCTGGGCTACACCGAGCAGCAGGCGCTCGACGAGGCCGCCCGCTGCCTGAACTGCAAGCACAAGCCCTGCGTGGCGGGCTGTCCCGTCCAGATCGACATCCCCGCCTTTATTGAAAAGATCGCCGCTCAAGACTATGAGGCGGCCTACCAGATCCTCTCGGCCTCCTCGAGCCTGCCGGCCGTCTGCGGCCGCGTCTGCCCGCAGGAGAGCCAGTGCGAGCAGCTCTGCGTGCGCGGCATCAAGCACGAGCCGGTCGGCATCGGCCGCCTCGAGCGCTTTGCGGCCGACTGGCACCTCAAACACGCCACCGAGCCGCCGGTCCCGCCCAAGTCCAACGGCAAAAAGGTGGCCATCGTGGGCGCCGGCCCGGCCGGGCTGACCTGCGCCGGCGACCTGGCCCGCCTGGGCTACGAGGTCACCATCTTCGAGGCCCTGCACGTCCCGGGCGGCGTGCTGGTCTACGGCATCCCCGAGTTCCGCCTGCCCAAGGCCATCGTGGCCCAGGAGGTGGAGGGCCTCCGGGCGCTGGGCGTCAAGGTCGAGACCAACATGGTCATCGGCAAGACCATCACGGTCGACGAGCTGTTCGACCAGGGCTTTGAGGCCATCTTCATCGGCTCGGGCGCCGGCCTGCCGATGTTCATGAACATCCCGGGCGAAAACCTCAAGGGCGTGTTTTCGGCCAACGAGTACCTGACCCGGACCAACTTGATGAAGGCCTACCGCGAAGATTCCCAGACCCCGATCCAGCGCGCCCGGCGCGTGGCGGTGGTGGGGGGCGGCAACGTGGCCATGGACGCCGCGCGCTGCGCCATGCGCCTCGGCGCCGAGGAGGTCACCATCGTCTACCGGCGCAGCGAGAAGGAGCTGCCGGCCCGGGCCGAAGAGGTCCACCACGCCA
>JAAYBB010000079.1 GCA_012719075.1 Clostridiales bacterium
TCTTCATGAATAGCAGCGTCAAGCAGGCGCAGAAGGACGGTGCCTCGATCGAGAACATCAGCGCCGGCCTCTCGATCAGCGTCATCAAAAACGCGCTCTACAAGGTCATCCGCCCCAGCAGCCGGGAGGAGCTCGGGCAACACATCGTGGTGCAGGGCGGCACCTTCCACAACGACGCGGTGCTGCGTGCCTTTGAACAGGAGCTCGGCCTCGAGGTGGTGCGCCCCGACATCGCCGGCCTCATGGGGGCCTACGGCGCCGCCCACTACGCCATGCAGCGCAAGGCGCAGGACCCCGCCCCCTCCACCACGCTGTCGGCACAGCAGCTGGCCGCCTTCACCCACGAGGTCAGCACCGCCCACTGCGGCGCCTGCCAGAACAACTGTCTGCTGACCGTCAACCGCTTTGAGGGGGGGCGCCGCCTGATCAGCGGCAACCGCTGCGAGCGGCCGGTCACCCAGACCGACCCCGACGAGCGGCTCAACCTCTACCTGTTCAAGCGGGAGAAGCTGAAGGCCTACCTCAAGCCGCCGAGCGGGCGGCCGGTCATCGGCCTGCCCATGGGGCTCAACTTCTACGAGCTGCTGCCCTTCTGGTCGACCGTCTTCGACCGGCTGGGCTACGACGTCGTGGTCAGCCCCACCTCCGACCACGACCTCTACCTGCTCGGGCAGGGCACCATTCCGAGCGACACGGCCTGCTATCCGGCCAAGCTGATGCACGGCCACATCCAGGCCCTGATCGACCGGGGCGTCACGACCGTCTTCTACCCCTGCATGAGCTATTCGATCGACGAGCAGCGGGCCGACAACTGCTTCAACTGCCCGGTCGTGGCCTACTACCCCGAGGTCATCCGGAACAACATGCCGGACGTGCGAAGCATCTGTTTCATCGGCGGCTATGTCGGCCTGCACCGCCCGCGGGAGCTGCCGGACAAACTGCATGCGCTGCTCTCCCCCCACCTGCCCGGCCTGACCACGTTGGCGCTGAGGTGGGCGCTGGACGCCGGCTATGCCGCACACGCGGCCCACCTGGCCGAGATCAGGGCGCGGGGCCGCCAGATCATTGCGCAGGCCCGGGCCGAACAAAAGCCCATCCTCGTGCTGGCCGGGCGGCCCTACCACATCGACCCCGAGATCAACCACGGCATCGACAAGCTGATCACCACGCTGGGCGCCGCCGTCGTCAGCGAGGACGCCGTCTGCGACCTGCCGCGCGAGCACGCCCCGCTCGAGGTGCTCAACCAGTGGACCTACCACAGCCGCCTCTACGACGCCGCCATGTTCACGGCCGGCCAGCCCGACATGCACTTTGTCCAGCTGGTCAGCTTCGGCTGCGGCTGCGACGCCATCACCTCGGACGAGTGCCGCCGCCTGCTCGAGCGCAAGGGGCACATTTACACACAGATCAAAATTGACGAGATCGACAACCTGGGTGCGGCAAGGATTCGCCTGCGCAGTCTGTTTGCCGCAATTGAAATGACCAAAACAGCTGACATGACAAGGGTGGTGAACGTGTGAACCGTCTCGACGAGAAGCGCAAAGACCAGAAGGTCTGCCAGGCCGACTGCGGGGCCGTGCAGGCCCAGCCCGAGGAGACCCACCGCGTCCCCTTTACCGAGGAGATGAAGGCGACCCACACGATCCTGATGCCGGGCATGCTGCCCATCCACTTTCAGATCGTGCGCCACATCTTTATGGAGTACGGCTACAAGGTGGAGCTGCTGGACAACGAGGGGCCCTCGATTGCACAGCTTGGGCTGCAGTACGTCCACAACGACACCTGCTATCCGGCGCTGCTGGTCATCGGCCAGATGATCGACGCGCTGCGCAGCGGCAAGTACGACCCCGACCAAACGGCGCTGTTCATGAGCCAGACCGGCGGCGGCTGCCGCGCCTCCAACTACATCCATTTGCTGCGCAAGGCCCTGCGCAAGGCCGGCTTTCCGCAGGTGCCGGTCATCAGCCTCAACCTGCGGGGGCTTGAGGAAAACCCCGGCTTTCAGCTGACGCTGCCCATGCTGCGCAAGGCGGTGGCGGCGCTGCTCTACGGCGACGAGCTGATGCTGCTGAGCAACCAGGTGCGCCCCTACGAGGCCGAGGCCGGCGCCACCGACCGGCTGCTGGCGAAGTGGATCGCGCGCATCGGCGACAATTTCCGCCTGGGCATGAGCTACGGCATGCTGGACATGCAGCGGATGCTGGACCGCATTGCCTGGGAGTTTGCCGCCATCCCCACCGTGTCCCGCGACAAGCTCAAGGTCGGCATCGTGGGCGAAATTTACATGCAGTATGCGCCGCTGGGCAACAACAACCTCGAGGCCTTTTTGCAGAGCCAGGGCTGCGAGGTCATGCTGCCCGGCGTGCTCGGCTTTGCCGCCTACTGCACCAGCAACGGCATCGACGACCGCCGCCTCTACGGCAACAAGCTGACCAGCTTTTTGGCCGCCAAGGCGCTGACCGCCTATGTGGTGCGCATGGAGAAGATGCTGCTGCGCGCCATCTCCAAAACCCACCTCAAGAAGCCGGGCACCTTTGCGCACAAGCGCAAGCTGGTGCAATCGGTGGTGGGCCTTGGCAGCAAGATGGGCGAGGGCTGGCTGCTGCCGGCCGAAATCCTCGACCTGATCGAGACGGGCTACAACAACATCATCTGCACGCAGCCCTTCGGCTGCCTGCCCAACCACATCAACGGCCGCGGCGCCATCAACCGCATCAAGGAGCTGTTGCCGAGCGCCAACATCGTGGCCATCGACTACGACCCGGGCGCCTCGCGCGTCAACCAGGAGAACCGCATCAA
>JAAYBB010000014.1 GCA_012719075.1 Clostridiales bacterium
GAGATGGAACCCAGCGATGTGCGCAGCATGTGCTGCCGTCTGCGGCTGGACCTGCGGGAGCTGCGCAAAAAATCCGGCGGCTTCTTCGGCAGCGGCGAGAGCACCGGCTCCATCGGCGTGGTCACCATCAACCTGCCGCGCATTGCCTATCTGGCGCAGCATGAGGCGGACTTCTATGCCCGGCTGGACAAAATGATGGACAGTGCGGCCAGGAGCCTCAAAATCAAGCGCAACATCGTCACCAGGCTGCTGGACGAGGGTTTATACCCGTACACAAAGCGCTATTTGGGCAGCTTTGACAACCACTTTTCCACCATCGGGCTGATTGGGATGAACGAGGCCCTGTTAAACGCCAGGTGGCTGCGCAGGGACATTTCCGACCCGGCCGCCCACGCCTTTGCCAGGGAGGTCTTAAACCACATGAGGGAGCGCCTCTCCGACTATCAGGAGGCGTACGGCGATCTCTACAATCTGGAGGCCACCCCGGCGGAGAGTACGACCTACCGCCTGGCCAAGCACGACGTCAGGCGCTATCCCGACATCATCACGGCGGCAAAGACGGCGGGGGAGACGCCCTACTACACCAACTCCTCGCACCTGCCGGTCGGTTTTACCGACGACATCTTTGAGGCGCTGGACATTCAGGACGACCTGCAGACCCTCTACACCTCGGGCACCGTGTTCCACGCCTTTTTAGGGGAAAAGCTGCCGGACTGGCGGGCGGCCGCAGCGCTGGTGAAAAAGATTGCCGAGCACTATACGCTGCCCTATTACACGCTCTCACCCACCTACTCGGTCTGCAAAGATCACGGCTACATCAATGGCGAACAGGCTGTCTGTGAACAGTGCGGAGCGGCCACCGAGGTGTACAGCCGCATCACGGGCTACTACCGCCCCGTACAGAATTGGAACGAGGGCAAGGCGCAGGAGTTCAGGGACCGCAGGCTGTACCGGCTGGAGAAGGCCCCCCGCCCGGCCGGGGGCAGGCCGATGCTGTTCACCACCAAAACCTGCCCCAACTGTCAGGTGGCGAAGGGCTTTTTGAATCAGGCCGGCATCGCCTTCGAGACCGTGCCGGTGGAGGAAAACATGGACCTGGCTGTGCAGTATGGCATCCACAGCGCGCCCACGCTGGTGGTCCCGGAGGCCTCGGGCAGCCATGCGCTGTACGTCAACACCTCCAACATTCAGCGGTTTGCGCAGTCGTCTGTGCAGCCCTGTAAAATGCAGATCGGGGGGTGAGCAGGTCGGCAAAGGTCGCGCAGGGCAGCAAAGGTCGCGCAGGGCAGGACACTTTGCGCACTGAAAAACCTCGCCCTGCAGCGAGGGCGGCTTGTCACCGCCGGTTTGAGATCCGGGCAGCCAGCGCAAGCCAAGCAGCCTGCCGCCGTCATGGTCGACAGGCTGCGGGCTGGCCCTTAGAGGGCAGTTGAACGTATGGAATTTCAACCGTATAAAAATAGCACGCTGGCAATCATCGTTGGGGGGTGACCGTTTTGAAGAAGTATCTGTTCTATGCAATGGCCGGTCAAAAGATGTGCTTTGTACATGTGCTGCTCAACGCGCTGGACCTCAAGGCTGCCGGGAACGAGGTCGACATTGTCTTTGAGGGGGAGGCCGTCAAGCTGCCGCCGGTGCTGGATCAGGAGGCAAATCCGCTTTACCGCAAGGCGCTTGCAGGCGGCCTGATCGCCGGCGTCTGCCTGACCTGCGCGCAGATGATGGGCGCGAAGGAGGACATCGAGCGGCTCGGACTGCCCCTGATCAGTGACATGAGTGGGCATGTGGGCATGCGGCCCTACCTTGAAGCGGGCTATGAGGCCCTGGTATTTTAGGGGTTGCAGCATTTTGAACAGGGGGCTCTGATCGGTAGCCTTAATTGTGACAAGAATTGTGGCAGGAAAAAAACGAGGGCAATTGCCCTCGTTTTTTGTCCGTTATTTACCGCCGGTGGACATCCTGAGCGTGGCCTTTGCCGGCGTTGACCTTGACAAGGGCTCCGCCCTTGTTGCCTGGCATTGCGGCGGGGAGTATACTAAGTATGAGCAGCAATTTTGAGATCGGTAAAACAAGGGGGCGGAGGCCATGTCAAGACAGCCCAGGCAGGTGCATCTGTATGTCTATCGCCAGACGCCCGGCGGCCATGCGTTTGCAATTTTCCAGCGGGCGGACAACGCGCTGTGGTGGCAGGGGATTTGCGGCGGCGTTGAAGAGGGCGAAACCCTTGAGCAGGCGGCGCGGAGAGAGGCCTTTGAGGAGGCGGGCATCGAAGGGCCGTGGCCGCTCTATCGGCTGGATACCGAAAGCCACCTGCCGGCCGGCCTGTTTGATCCGGACGTCCAGGCGCGTTGGGGCAAAGAGGTGGTCGTCATCCCCATGACCTTCTTCGCCATGCCGTTTGACGGGACAATCAAGCTGTCCCCCGAACACAGCGACGTCAGGTGGCTCCCCTATGCGGATGCAGAAAAGCTGGTGTACTTCCACGACCAAAAGACCGCGCTTTGGGAACTCCGTGAGCGGCTGTCAAGGGGCAACCTGATCCGATAAATGGTCCCATCCGGCAGATGTCACGCCCGCCGGCTTTTTGGATCCAACCGTTTGTGCCACCCCGGAAAAGACCTTGCCGCCGGTGCACCCGTTGCCCCATGCCGGCCTCGGCCCCGCAGGTGGCAAGGTGACGGCACTCGGTCTGTATCGGTGTGCAACCCCTGTGCGGACCATCCGGCACAGGCTGCCCCCAAAAAATATTTTTTGGAGCTTGACAAAACAGTAACCAGTTACATATAATACAGGTAACCGGTTACTGTTTTGA
>JAAYBB010000080.1 GCA_012719075.1 Clostridiales bacterium
AAGGAGGCAAAAGCCGCCGGGGGGTATTGCGAGACCCCCCGGACCCCCCGGCGCCTCTAAAGTACGTCCGGCCCCCGAATAATAATTAAAGGATCCAAGCCTGCAATAAAGACGCATGAAACGTTCAGGTGCCGATTGCACAAGCAAAGCGGTTGGGGGCCGTGCGCTGAGGTCAGAGGAACGCTCGAAAAATCAGGACTCGCACCCTGCGGGTGCTCGGACAGCTGATTTTTCCACGCGCTCCTCCCATCCGACACGCTTCGCGTCTGAAGGTAAAGCCTTGTGAATTGTTGGCTTCGTTGCGGGTGTTTAGACAGCGAGCTTTTCCATGCGCCGATCCGCCTAGTGCGCTTCGTGCCTGGGTGTGGGGTTCTGTGCGGGACCTCGCGGAATATCGTCAAAATAAGGACGCCTGTTTTGTTGGCAATTTGGCTATATCAAGGGGCAGCATGGTCCTTTGCGCAGAACAAGTTTTTTAGTTTAAGACCGCTCCCCCCTACCCCCTATCGGTGGGCGCGGCCGACCTCGGTCACGGGGACCACCCGCCCGCTGCCGGCGGGCAGGCCGCCCAGCAGGTCGGCCAGGGCGTCGGCCGCAGCGGACGAGCCGTTGAAGTAGATGCTCAGCCGCCAGCCGGCGCGGCTGGCGATGTTCGCGGCCGAGACCCCCTCGCTGAGGGCCGCGGCGTCGAGGTTGCGGCCCCAGCACAGGTAGCCGGCCGCCGACAGCGCGCCGGTGTCCCCGGTCTTGAAGACCAGCGCGGTCTTGGTCTTGATGAGCTGCATCAGCAGCGCGTTGGCCCGCTCGGCCTCCTCGAGGCCGCCGGCGGCGTAAATGCCGATGGTGTGGCCGGACACGTACAGGCGGCGCACGCGGTCGGGGTTGGCCGCAATGTCGTCGGCCGAGAAGAAGAAGGCGCCGCGCAGGCCGTGGCCCTCCAGCGTGCGCAGCATGCGGTCAAAGGCGACGCCCGACCCGCGCAGCAGCAGGTGGATGGGGGCCGGGTCCAGGAGGGTGGGCCGAAAGGCGGGCATGCTGCCCATCAGCGCCACGATCTCGGCGTCGTTCAGGCGCTCGGCGCCGGTGGTCAGCCGGTAGGTGTCGTTTTCCAGCAGCCGCAGGGCTCCGCCGAACTCCCGGAGCAGCAGCTCGGGCGGCGCGTAGAAGTAGCCGCTCAGGTAGAAGGCCCAGCCATACAGCGAGCGGCCGTCGGAGGTCAGCACCTGCCCGGTGTCGATGTTGAAGGAGAGGATGTGCTCCCCGCGGTAGATGCTCAGCGTGCGCGAGGAGACGTCGAAGGAGTGGCTGCAGCCGAGGTAGGGCAGCACGGCCTCGAGCGGGAAGTAGAGGGTCCGGTTGATGGCCTCGGGCAGCGAGCGCCCGTTCTGGTAGGTGACCTGGTCGTCCACCACCAGCCGCCAGCGGCCGTCCTGCTCGGCGGGCAGAAAGGGCTCCTGCGTCCCCTGCCCCGCGGCGGCGGCGCAGAGCAGCAGGCAGAGCAAAAGGGCCGTCAGTCCGGCCGGCCACCTCCGCCGCATGCGCAGCCCCCCTCTCCCACCGCTTTGAACGGTCAAGGCTATTATCGCATATTGCAAGGCGCACTTCAATGCGCAAATCCTGCGCAAACGGTGTGCAAATGATGGGGCCGCCCGGCCGGCGGCGTTTTCTTTTTGCCAAAACTGTGGTATTCTATTGAAAAAATAAATCACGGCGCAAAGCGCGGGAGGTCAGGCGGTGGAACGAAAGCAGGTGGCGCTCTATACCGACGGTGCGTGCAGCGGCAACCCGGGCCCGGGCGGCTACGGGGTCATCCTGTGCCACGGCCCGCACGAAAAGGTGCTGTCGGCCGGGTTTCGGCGCACCACCAACAACCGCATGGAGCTGCTGGCCGTCATCGTCGGGCTCGAGCAGCTCAACCAGCCCTGCCAGGTGACGCTGGTCAGCGACAGCCGCTATGTGGTGGACGCCCTCGCCAAGGGCTGGCTCAGGCGCTGGCAGGCCGCCGGCTACCGCAAGGCCGACGGCAAGCCGGTGCTCAACCCCGACCTCTGGCGGCGGCTGGCGCCGCTGCTCGAGCGGCACGAGGTCAGGCCGGTCTGGGTCAGGGGGCACGAGGACAACCCCTACAACAACCGCTGCGACGCGCTGGCCGTGGCGGCCGCCGCCTCGCCGGCCGGCATCGACGAGGTCTTTGAGCAGGGCGGGGCGCAGGACTGATTGGGGCTGTCCGAAAAGGGCGCCTGGCGGCCCCCGCCGCCGGGGGCATAAAAAAAGGGGGGGGCAGGCCCCCCTGAAGATCACAGTGCCCGCAGGCGGGCGATGAGCGGCGGCAGCAGCTCGAGCAGGGTGTCGACGTCCTCCTCGGTCGAGTCGCCGGCAAAGCTCAGGCGCAGCGAGCCCTGGGCCGTCTGCGCATCGAGGCCGATGGCCGTGAGCACGTGGGAGGGGGCGCTGGCCCCCGCGGTGCAGGCCGAGCCGGCCGCGGCGCAGATGCCCCGGCTGTCCAGCAGGGCCAGCAGCGAGGGGCCCTCGACGCCCGAAAAGGACAGGTTCAGGTTGCCGGGCAGCCGCCGCGTGGGGTGCCCGTTGAGCCTGGCCCCCGGCACCTGCGCCAGAATGCCCTTCAGCAGCCGGTCGCGCAGCGCGGCCACGCGGGCGGCCTCCCGCTCGAAGTGGGCGGTCGCCAGCTCGGCCGCGGCGCCCAGCCCGACGATGGCCGGCACCGCCTCGGTGCCGGCGCGGCGGCCCCGCTCCTGCTTGCCGCCGTCCACGAAGGGGGGCAGGTCGATGCCGCGGCGCACATACAGCGCACCCACGCCCTTGGGGGCGTGGAACTTGTGGCCCGAGAGGGCCAGCAGGTCGATGTTCATGGCCACCACGTCGATGGGCAGGTGGCCGACGGCCTGGACCGCGTCGGTGTGAAACAGGATGTCCCGCGCCCTGCACAGCGCGCCGATCTCGGCCACCGGCTGCACCGTGCCGATCTCGTTGTTGGCGAACATGCAGGACACCAGGATGGTGTCGTCGCGCAGGGCCCGCTCGAGGTCCTCGAGGCGCAGCAGCCCGTCGGGGTCGACCGGCAGCAGCGTGACCTCAAAGCCCTCTTCGGCCAGCGCCTCGAGCGAGTGCAGCACCGCGTGGTGCTCAATGGCGGTCGAGATGATGTGCCGGCCGCGCGCGCTGCGCAGCCGCGCGCCGCTCTTGAGGGCCCAGTTGTCGGCCTCGGTGCCGCCTGAGGTGAAGAAGACCTCCCCGGGCGCGGCGCCCAGCGCGCCGGCCACCTGGGCGCGGGCGTGCTCCACGCCTTCGGCGGCGAGGCCGGCAAAGCCGTAGGCCGCCGAGGGGTTGCCGTAGAGCGAGGAAAAATAGGGGACCATCGCGGCCAGCACCTCGTCCGCTACGCGGGTGGTGGCGGCGTTGTCCGCATAGACAAAGGCTTTTTTCATGTGAAATTAACTCCTTGCGGATGAAGAGAATAAAAAGAGGTTGTCAGCAACAACAGCGTGAAAAACAACGACGGCGTTTGCCGCCTACCCGCCATCCTATGTCGGCGGCTTGGCACAAGTGAACGCGAAAGGGGGACCTGGAGTGGAGAGCCGGCGCGTGGTGGTGGGCCTGTCGGGCGGGGTGGACAGCGCCGTGGCGGCGCTGCGGTTGCTGGAGCAGGGGTACGAGGTGGTGGGGCTGCTGCTGGACATCCCCTACGCGCGCTCGCCGCTGCGGGAGGCGCAGCAGGTGGCCGATGCGCTGGGCATCCCGCTGCTGCACGCCGACGTGGCGGAGGCCTTTGCGCGGGAGGTCGTCGGCTACTTCATTGACGAGTACGCCGCCGGGCGCACGCCAAACCCCTGCGTGCGCTGCAACCCCGCCGTGAAGTTTGCGGCGCTGACCGAGGCGGCCGACCGGCTGGGCGCCGCCCACATCGCCACGGGGCACTACGCCGGCCTGCGGCGGCAGGGGGATAAGACGCTGCTGCTGCGCAGCGGTGGGCCCAAGGACCAGAGCTACATGCTGCACCGCCTCACGCAGGCGCAGCTCGCCCGCCTGCTGCTGCCGCTGCAGGGCATGGACAAGACCGAAGTCCGCGCGCTGGCCGCCGGGGCGGGGCTCGAGGTGGCCGGGCGGCCGGACAGCCAGGAGCTCTGCTTTATCCCGGACAACGACCGCGTGGCCTTTCTCGAGCGCCACGGCCCTAAGCTGCCGCCCGGCGACATCGTGGACCCGCAGGGCCGGCCGCTGGGGCGGCACGGCGGCCTGTGGCGCCACACGGTGGGCCAGCGCAGGGGGCTGGGCCTCTCGGCCGAGGCCAGGCAGTTTGTGACCGCCCTCTCGCCGGCCGACAACCGCGTGGTGCTGGGTCCCGAACAGGACCTGTACCGTCGGCAGATCACGGTCGGGCGGCTGCACCTGATCTCGGGGGAGCCGCTGACGGCGCCGCTGCGCGTCACGGCCCGGGTGCGCTACGGCCGGCCCGAGACCGGCGCGCTGCTGACCCCGCTGGGCGGGGATCGCGCGCAGCTGGACTTCGACGCGCCGGTGCGCGCGCCCGCACCCGGACAGTCGGCCGTCTTCTACCAGGGCGAGGTGGTGCTGGGCGGCGGCGAGATCGAGGCGCCGGTCGGCTGAAAAATGCGCCCCGCCGCTTGCAGTCGGCCGCCGGCTGTGGTATCGTTAATCATGCCGCCCGGGGGGCGGCATACACGTGTCAAAAGACCGCCCGCCGCCCCATGTGCGGGAGGTGCGGCCGAACAGACGATTTACACCGGGGCGGCCCTCCCCTTGCCCTGTGCAGGGGCGGGCACCGAACACCGAAGGGAGGATGCGCCGTTGTCGGAGGCCCTTTCGCTCAGCAATCCCTCGCGCCTCCTGCTGCGCCGGCAGGATGGGGACGCAGTCTGGGGCGCGAACCAGATCTGGTATCCGACCGAATTCAAGCGGCGGGCGGGCTGCGGCCCCACCGTCGGCAGCCACCTGGCCTGGTACCTCGCCCAGCAGGCGGGGCTCGAGGCCCTCTGTCCGCAGGACTGCTCCGTCCAGGACGGCATGCTGGCCCTGATGGAGGAGATGTGGTTTTACATCACCCCGGGCCGCCGCGGCGTCAACAGCACCGAGCTGTTCACCGGCGGCCTGACGCGCTACGCGCGGGACCGCGGCGTCGCGCTCTGCTGCGACGTGCTGGAGGTACCGCCGCTCCACTGCATCCGGCGTCCCTCAGCGCAGGCGCTGCTGGCCTTTGCGGGCGCCGCGCTGCGCAGGGATCTGCCGCTGGCCTTTTTAAACCTCTCCAACGGGGCGCTGCACAACCTCGACAACTGGCACTGGGTCACGCTGGTGGGGGTCAATCCGCAGACCGGCGCCGCCACGATGGTGGACCAGTGCGGCCGCCGGGAGATCAACCTCGACCTCTGGCTGCGCACCACGCTGTTTGGCGGCGGGCTGGTGGCCGCCCGCCCGGCCTGACGGAAACGGCGCGCCGGCAGGAAGCGGATTGCCCGGCCGGCTGTGCCACGCTACAATGATTATGGAACTTACATAAGGGGGAATTGCGGGTGTCCATTACCAACAGGCGCATTGAAGCGCTGCAGGCAAAGCTGAACGCGCGGGAGCTCGACGGCGTGCTCTACACGCTGGGGGCGGCCTCGATCTACCTGCTCGAGGCCGACGGCTACAACTGGCAGCGCCAGTCCTGGGCCAACATCGCCCGGCACTTTGGGGATCGGCCGCTCTACGGCCTGCCCGAAATCCTGCTCTATGTGCCCTGCGAGGGCGGGGCTCACCTCTTCTGCACGCCGCGCAAGGGGGCCGGCCTGCGCGAGGTCGGTCTGGCGCCGCAGGAGGTGGTCTTTGACCGCTTTTACTCGGCCCTGTTCCGGGTCATCAAGGGCCGCAGGATCGCGGTGGGGGACGTCTGCGAGGACTTCCTGCGGCGGCTGCTCGACGAGGTCGCGCCCGACTTTGAGCTCTTTGAGGGCGAGAGCCTCTGCGCCGAGCTGCGCCGCGTCAAGGAGCCCGGCGAGATCGCCCGCCTCGAGGCGGCCGCCCGCCTGACCGACGACGCCATGGGGGCCATCCTCGGCATGATCGGCCCCGGCGTGACCGCCCAGGAGGTGGAGGACTTCTTCACGGACTACGGGCTGTCGCACGGCGCCACCGACCTCTCCTTCGGGCCGACCTGCTGCGTGGTCAAGACCGGCAACCTGCCCGAGGCAAACGAGATTGGCGGGCGGCCCAAGCAAAAGCCCATCGAGCTGGGCTGCGGCCTGGCCTTTGACCTCGGGTATGTGCTGGGCGGCTACTGCTCCGACTTCGGGCGCAGCTTCTACTGCGGCGAGCCGACCAGGCACATGGCCGACGCCTACGCCGCGCTGCAGGCCGGCCAGGTCAACATGATCGAGCACATCCGCCCCTACGAGACCAACGTCAACGAGCTGTACGGCTACGTGCACGAGGCGGTGGCCGCCCACGGCTACGGCGATGTGCTGCGCTTCCCCGACACCGGCTCGCTGGGACACCAGATCGGCATCGACTGCCACGAGCACCCCATGCTCAACAAGGGGGTCGACTTTGTGCTGGAGCCGGGCATGGTCTTTGCCTCGGAGCCCAAGATCTGGCTGCCCGGCGAGATGTACATGCGCGTGGAGGACATGGTGCTGGTCACCGAGATCGGCGCGCGGGCGCTGACCGTCTTCGACCGCGTCAAGTTCGCGCTGTAGGGCGGGACACTCAGGGCAAAACCCGGGTCGTCATCCCCTTGCAGAGAACCCGGATCAAGTGAGTCAAAGCCAGGCGGACAGATGTCCGCTTGGCTTTTTGTTTTGGCGCGCCCTGCCCGGCCCGGTAACCCTTGAACAAATTTTGCCCCTTTTCAATATGATGGCACAGGGATCTCTTGCCAATCGATAGAAAGGGGCATGTACATGTGTGACCGAAAAGCGAAAAAGCGGCCCCGCCGCTGCGGCTGCGCCGCCGAGGACGCCGGGGCACGGGCGCCGAACATCCGATCGGGGAAGGGCAAAAAACAGGGCGTGTCCAAGGGTACGGCCGGCCCTTGCGAAAACAGGCGAAAGGCAAACCTGAACAAGCTGAGGGTTACAGAACACCAGGCCCCGCAGCCCCAGGCGAAGCAGCGGGGCCGGCGAAAGGCCGTGAACAACCCGGCGGTGCAGCCGGCCGTAAACAACCCGGCGGTGAAGCCGGTTCTAAACAATCCAGAAGTACAGCCGGCCGCGAACAACCCAGAAGTACAGCCGGCCACAAACAACCCGGCGGTACAGCCGGCCGTGAACAACCCGGCGGTGCAGCCGACCACGAACAACCCGGCGGTACAGCCGGCCGTGAACAAGCGGGGCCGGCAGGGCGCCACGAACAACCCGGGCGGCGCGCAGGGCTTCCCCGAGCTGTACGCACATCGCAGCGAGGCGGGCCGGCGGAGGCTGGACAACCGGGAGCGCACGGCGCTCTCGATCACCGAAAACCTGCTGGACGTCAACCACAAAAAGGGCCGGGTGAACCTGGCCGAGCGGTCGGAGGAGGTGCAGGAGGCCCTGCGCTGGATGGTGGGCACCGGCTCGGCCGAAAACGAGCCCGAGGACGAGGTCTACCGCCAGGTGATGGACCTGGCCTTTGCGGTGCTGCTGGGCACCTACAGGGACAGCAGCGTGCTGCCGGCCGCCACCGACACCCTCTTTGTGCGGGAGGCCAAGGGGCAAAACACCCACGACCTGGTCTGGGCGCTGTTTTTGCCGGCCGACGGTGAGGCCCTGCGGCTGATCGCCAGGCGGCTGGACGCGCAGGGGGAACGGGAGCGGGCACTGGCAAAAAAGCTGCTCTGCCAGCAGGGGCCGGACGGCTCCTGTGAGGACTTCTGCGGCTGGCTGGCCGAAAACGAGGAGGCGCTGGAGTTCACCGGCCTGGGCCCGCAGTTCTCGGGCGAGCTGCCGGTCTTCCGCATCAACGCCGCCAAGAAGGGGGCGCAAAAGGAGGTGGGCAAGATATGATCACCATTGCGGGCAGGGCGCCGGACATCGCCGCCCTCGCAGAGGGGTACCCCGAAAACAGCATCGAGCGCAACCTGCTGACCGCCATGAACGACAGCGGCGACCGCTTTACATACGACAATGCCGAGCAGCTGCACTTTGAGCTGCGCATGCGCAAGGAGACCGTCAATGCGGCCTACGCCCAAAACCGCAGCGGCCTGCGCTTTGCCACCTTTACCGACAGCCGCTGCAACCCGGCCTACTGGGAGCGGACGCCCAACGGGGGCTTTTTGCTCAAGGAGGGGGTCAGCCCCAGCGAGGCGGTGCGGGACCTGTACGAAAACGGCCGCGCCTACGCCACCGAGTGCGCCACCGCCATGGTGATGGTGTACTACATGGCGCTGCTCGAGGTGTTCGGCGACGAGGCCTTCGACCGGCTCTTCCCCTCGATCTACCTGATGGACTGGGACGTGCGGGAGCCGCTGCTGAGCGGCATCGGCTATCCGTTTCCGGTGTCGGCGCTGCTGGTCGGGGACCGCGGCTACTTCCGCAACCCCGACGTCAACCCCGTCACCCCGCAGTGGCAGGGGGAGAATGTCATCGTCATGCCGGGGGAGCTGTTCTACGGCCACGGCGTGGGCATCCAGAAGGCCGAAGGGGTGATTCGCGCGCTCAACAACAACCGCAAGGAGGGCTCCGAGACCTCTGCCTACCTGATGGACCAGGCCGCCCGGCCCAACTACAAGAAGCTACACGCGGCCTATGTGGCGCAGATGGCCCGGTCGGCCGAGCCGCCGCAGACGGCCCAGCCGGTCCGGCCGGCGGCCACCGACCGGGTGCTGCCGGTCTCGGCGATGTCGGGCCCCGCCGAACACCTGGTGTGGCGCGACTTTCCGGAGCCGCTGCGCCGCCGCGTGTGAGCGTTTGGGGAGAGATGGACGAAAAAGAGGGGGCACCTCACAGAGGTACCCCCTTTTGGGCCGGTCAGAGCATGGGCGCAAACGGCGGCTGTTCGTTTGTGCCTCTGAACCCGGCACGTCGGGGGCGGAGCGCAAAGGCCCACGCGGGCACGGAGGCGGGTCCGCCAGTCCTGCGAGGCGAGATCGAAGGGCCGCTGCCCACAGGTCGGAGGGAAAGCTGCCCTCTCCCTAAAAATCAACGACAACAGGGTGCCGCCAACTGGCGGCAGACTGTTGAGACCTGGCTCAGCAAGTCTGCCCTGCCCGGCGTAGGTCCGCCTCCCTTTTTTAATCGGCCGCGCCGGCCAGTTCGGCGGGTGGGCACAGTTCCGACCATAGCGGCCGCCCTGCGCCGGGCTGCTGCCCGGCGCAGGGCCAGCCCCCCTGAACAGGCTTCGCCGTCTCGCTGCGGCCGCCCAAGGGGGCCGTTCCGGCCCCCTTGCCGCCGCGCCGGGCCCCGCCATCCGGCGGGGGTCCCGCCGGATGGGGGCGCCTTCGGCGCCGCCCTGCCCGGAGGCACATGCCCCGCGCATGTGGGCGGCGCCGGTCAGTCCACGCGGCGGCCGCAGTGCCGGCAGAACTGGTGCTCGGTGCCGATCTGCTGGCCGCAGTAGGGGCAGTAGCCCCCGGCGGTCCCGCCGGCCGTCGGGTCCCCGTCGGGCGGGGCGCCAAAGCGCTCGTTCAGCGGGTCGGGCTCCTCTTGCCCGTCGGTGATGTCAAAGGCCGAGTAGCGGCTCTCGCCGGTCGCGTTGCGAAAGTGGTAGAGGGCCTGCATCACGCCCAGCGCGATGAACACCACGCCAAAGAGCGGAACAAAGATCGGCGCCCCCGTCGAGGCGGCGGCAAAGGTCCAGATCAGGCCAAAGGCGACGCCGGCGAGCGAGCCGATGCCGCCCATCATCGAGGGGCCGCGCCCCGGTTTAATGCTCCTCATGTCTCATGCACTCCCCTTGTCAGGATGTCGGCCTCAGTCGTCGCGGCCGTAGCGGATCAGCCGCAGCTCGGTGCGCGCCACGGCGTCCGAGACCAGCGCCTCCACGTCGAGGCCCAGCTCCTGGGCCTCGACCTGCTCGACGCGCGGCTTGGTCTTGGGGTGCTTTGGCGCAAACAGCGCGCAGCAGTCCTCGTAGGGCTCGATGGACTTTTCAAAGGTGCCGATGCGGCGGGCGATGGCCACGATGTCCTCCTTGTCCATGCCGATGCAGGGGCGCAGCGCCGGCAGGCGCTCCAGCGCGGCATTGGTGACCGTGAGGCCGTCGAGCGTCTGGCTGGCCACCTGTCCCAGGCTCTCGCCGGTGATCAGGGCGCCGCTGCCGGCCTGCGCCGCCAGCCGCTCGGCAATGCGCATCATGAAGCGCCGGGTCAGGATCGTGAAGTGCTCGGCCGCGCAGCGGTCGCGCAGCGCCTCCTGCACCTGTGTGAAGGGCACGACGTAGAAGTCGACGTCCCCGGCCCAGCGCGAGAGCAGGCGGGCCAGCTCCTCCACCTTGGCCAGCGCCCGCGCGCTGGTGTAGGGGGCGCTCTGAAAGTGGACGGCGTCGATGCGCAGGCCGCGGCGGGCCATCAGGTAGCCGGCCACCGGGCTGTCGATGCCGCCCGAGAGCAGCAGCGTGCCCCGCCCCGAGCTCGAGACCGGCAGCCCGCCGGCGGCCGGGCGGGCGCCGCCGTGGACGTAGGCCGCCTCCTCGCGGATCTCCACCCGCAGCTCGAGGTCGGGCCGGTGCAGGTCCACCCGCAGGTGGGGGTAGCGCTCGAGCAAATAGCCGCCCAGCGCACTCGAGAGCTCGGGCGAGGTCATCGGAAAGCGCTTGTCGGCCCGCCTGGTCTCGACCTTGAAGGTGGAAGCCGCACTGAGCGGCTCGCGCAGGCAATCGGCCGCCGTCTCGCAGATGGCCGAAAAGTCCTTTGGACAGCAAAAGGCGCGGGTGGCCGCCGTAAAGCCGAACACCCGCAGGCACTCGTCAAAGGCGCGGTCGAGCGTCGCCGGCCCGCCCAGCGTGGGGGCCTCCGCCGGCGCCAGCAGCCGCACCGTGGCGGTGGACTGGGCGGCCGACACCGAAAAGTGCCCCACCCGCCGCAGGCGGTGGCGCAGGTTGGCCAGCAGGATGGCTTCAAAGCCGCGGCGGTTGAGGCCCTTGAGCGCGATCTCGCCGTATTTGAGCAAAATGAGCTCGTCTCTCATCGCGTGTTCACCAGGGTGCGCCGGCAGTGGGCAATGCCCTCGAGCAGCGCCTCCACGTCCTCCATGTCGTTGTCGATGCCGAAGGAGACGCGCAGCGCCCCCTCCAGCAGCCGCTCCTCGAGCCCCATGGCCAGCAGCACCGGGCTGTGCTTTTTCTGCCTGGCCGAGCAGGCCGACCCGGCCGACACATAGACCCCCCGCTCGCTGAGCAGGTTGAGCATGGGCTCGGCCCTCAGGCCGGGCACCGAAAAGTTCAATATGGTGGGCAGCCGCTCGGGCGGGCGGTTGAGCACGCAGCCCTGTTCCAGCAGGCCGGCACAGGCGCGGTCGTACAGCGCCTCTGTCTTTTGCAGGTCCCAGCGCGCAAAGTGGTCCTGCACGGCGGCGCCGAAGGCCGCGATGCCGGGCATGTTCTCGGTGCCCGAGCGCAGGCCGCCCTCCTGCCCGCCGCCGCGGATCAGCGGCTTCAGCCTGCGCGGCTCTTTGACCCACAGCGCGCCGGTGCCCTTGAGCCCGCCAATTTTGTGGGCCGAGACCGACAGCGCGTCGCAGCCCAGCTCCCCGGGCGAAAAGGGCAGCTTGCCAAAGCCCTGCACCGCGTCGACGTGGTAGCGGGCGCCGGCCCTGCGGGCCAGCGCGCCCACCTCGGCCGCCGGAAAGCGCGCGCCGGTCTCGTTGTTGACCAGCATCATCGAGACCAGCGCCACCCCATCCGTGATGGCCCGCTCGGCCTCGGCCAGGTCGGGACAGCCCCCGACCGTGGGCAGCAGCGTCAGCGAAAAGCCCTGCTGCGCCAGGTGGCGCAGCGTCTCGAGCACGGCCGGGTGCTCGGCGTCGGTCGAGACGATGCGATCCCCCCTGCGCCGGTCGGCCAGGCTGAGCAGCGCCGTGTTGATGGCCTCGGTGCCGCTGCCGGTGAAGACGAGGTCTTCGGGATTGCAGCGCAGCCCGTCGGCCACCTGGCGGCGGGCGAGTTTCAGGCGCTGCTCGGCCTCAAAGCCCCGCCGGTGCAGCGAGGAGGGGTTGCCGTAGCTGTGGACGGCCATGTCCTGCATGGCCGCCACCGCGGCGGCGCAGGGCCTGGTGGTGGCGGCGTTGTCGAGGTAGTGTTCGGACATCAAAAATCCCCCCTGCCAAAAAAGGCTGTGTGGTGCACCCCCATTATAGTCCTGCCGTGGGGCGACGTCAAATGGCACCCGCCACATTCTGCCCGCGCCCCCGGGGCGCAAAACGCAGAGGGGCGCCGGCCTTGGGGGCGGACAAGATTTTGCCCGCGCGTTTTGACGGCGGTTGTGCTATAATGGAGCCATGGGTCAAACAGACAAAAAAAGGGGGCGGATTCGGCCGAACCCGCCGCCCTGATCGCGAAAATGCCCGCTCACTTCATGAAGTCACTGCTGCTCAGCCCCTCGAGCGGCAGCAGGTCGGCCTCGAACAGCCCGTCGTCAAAGAGCGGGGCCTTGGGGTCCTCGGCCTCGAGCAGTGCGCTGTAGGCCGCCGCCCAGCGCTGGTAGGCGCCGTCGGACTGCTCGGGGGAGGAGAGGCTGTGCAGCGCATAGCCGTCGAGGATGTTCTGGCAGACCTCCTCCCAGCCGGTGAAGTACTGCCGGACAATCGCGGCGGCCGGCTCGATGGCGGCCTGCGCCTCCTCGTGGCTCAACAGCCTGGCCAGGTAGCCCAGCTGGGCCAGCTGCGCGTACTGCGCCATGTCCCAGGCCAGCAGCCCGCGGCCGTTCCAACGCTCGGCGCAGTAGGCCACGAGCTCGTAGTGCAGCGCCCCCTCCTCCGAGAGGCCGGCCAGCTGCTGTTCGCGCTCCTCCTCGGGCAGCTGCTGCAGGCGGGCCAGCACGTCCGAATCGTAGAGGTACTCCTCGCGGTCGCCCGAGCGCAGGTAAAAGTTCATGCTGCGGATCAGCGAGGCGCGGTCGGTCACCGCCCAGTCGGCCGAGAGCTGCGCGAGCACCGCCTCGGCGTCGGCCTTGCGCTGGCCGCCGAACCAGGAGGGGTCGCCCCCCTCGTCGGCCACCGCAATGGCCGAGAGCGCCCGCCCCCAGGCCCCCAGGTTGGCCTTTTTGTCCTCGTTGTGGTCGGTTTTCCTTTGGCCGCAGGCGACGGCGAGCGCCGCCAGCAGTGCCAGCACCAGCATCAGCGCCGCGAGGGATCGCGGCCGGACCGTTGGCTTCACCTTGCTGCATCTCCCCTGCGCTTTTTGTGCCGGCAGCCCCGGCGCGGGCCGGGGCATGTCCCCGTTGGCCCTTTTTGTCGCTTTATAGCATAGCACATCGGGGCGGCTTATTCAAGCGCGGGGGATGTCCAGCAGTCCCAGGTGTCCCAGCAGTGCGAGACAGTAGCGCCGGCGCTCGCGGTAAAAGCGCTTTTTCCCCACCGGCAGCTCGTACTGGTAGAGCAGCCGGTCGGCCGGGAAGCGCTTGCGGTTGAGCAGGTTGAGCCCGATGGCGGCGGCCATGGCCTGCCGCTGTCCCGGCGTCATGTCGGAGCAGGCCCTAAACACCCGGAGGCCGGCCATGGACACGGCCGAGGCAAAGGGCTCCTGCGCCGCGCTCTCGACAATGCCGATGCAGAGCTTGTGGGCACCGGCCGGCAGCGCGGGGATGTCGCCCTCCTGCGGGCGGCGGCTCACAGCAGCATCTCCCGCAGCCGTTGCCAGCTGCGCGAAAACCAGATCACCCACTCGCCGCAGCGGTCGCTGCGGCAGGGGCGGTGGCAGCGGGTGCAGGGGGAGGGATCGAGTGGGGATGACGGCCTGTCCATTGAACATCGGCTCCTTTCGGCAAATCGGGCCCCGGCGGCGCCTGCGGACCCCGGGCACAGCCTCCCGCCGTCGCGGGAGAGCCTAACAGCTTTACGAAATGTAAAGATTGCTTAAATTATAGCACATATGTTCTTTATAAACAAGGGGCAATACAGGGCGAAATATGTAGAAGATTGTCGAATATACAAATAATAGCAGATCCAAACGGCCAAGTCAACCGTTTTTGTAAAGGGGGCGGTCCATTTTGAAGCGCTTGCGGGAGCTGCGCCGGGCGCGTGGCATGTCGATGCGGCAGCTGGGCGAGCTGCTGGGCGTGTCGGAGAGCGCCATCTCCCACTATGAGAAGGGCCTGCGCCAGCCCAAGCAGGCGCTGCTGCTGCAGCTGGCCGACCTGTTTGAGGTCACAGTGGACGAGCTGCTGGCCCGGCCGCCCGGCGAGGCGGCCGGCGAGGGCGTGCTGCTGCCGGTCTTCGGGCGCATCCGGGCCGGCCCCCCGGCCATCGCGATGGAGGAGGTGGAGGGCTGGCTGGCCGCCGACCTCGGGGAGGCCGACGGCAGCGGGCGCTACTACTACCTGCGGGTGCAGGGCGACTCCATGCGGGACGCCGGCATCTTCGACGGCTCGCGCGTGCTGATCCGGCGGCAGGACTTTGCCGAAAACGGCGACATCGTCGCCTGCATGGTGGACGGCGAGGAGGCCACGCTCAAGCGCTTCCGGCGGGACGGACAGGTGGTGGCGCTGCTGCCCGAAAACCCCAGCTACCGCCCCATCCTGCTGTCGCTCGAGGACTTTGACAGCGGGCGCGCCCACATCCTCGGCGTCGCGCTCATGGTCAAGACGCTGCTCAAGTGAGCGGCGGCGCTTGCCGCCCCGCCCGGGCTTTGGTATAACGTAGAATAATCAGGACAACCGTGCGCGCCCCCGCCCGGCGCTTTTCGCCGGGCCGCCGCGGGCGCGGTAAAGGAGGGCAACCCCCATGAAGCGCAACCGCCTGTTCTGCCTGCTGCCGGCGCTGCTGGCGCTGGTGCTGCTGGCGCCCGGCGCCGCGGCGCAGACGCCAAACGCCGCCCGCTCGACCACCGCCATCGTGGTCAACGACCGCGCAGAGGTGCTGTACGGCTACAACATCGGCGGCAACAACTACTACCGCCTGCGGGACGTGGCCGCGCTGCTGGCCGGCACCAGCAGCCGGTTCTCGGTGGACTTCAACGCCGCCACCGGCCGGATCCTGCTGACCGCCGGGGCCGACTACCAGCCGCCGCGCGGCAGCCGCCTGCCCGACTTCCCCTCGGACGAGACGCCGCGCAGGGTCAGCACGCCGATCGAGCTCGGCGGCGTGCGCCTCGACCTCGACGCCTACAACATCGGCGGCAACAGCTACTTCAAGCTGCGGGACCTGGGACAGGCGCTCTCGTTCTACGTGGCCTGGGACGGCAGGGCCATCTACATCGACACAAAGCCCCCCGAGGGCAGCGTGCGCATGCTGTCGCCCTTTCCGTTCAGTGGCTACGACAACCGCCTGACCGCGCGCTACCCGCGCTGGGCTGCCGCCCCGACCTCCTTTCTGGCGGCGCGGGAGACGGGGGGCTTCCACGGCGTGGTGGTGCGAAAAGACCGGCTGGACCTGTTTGCGCTGGACCCCTGGTACCGGCTGCAGGGCACCTCCGAGCTCCCGCTCGAGTTGCGCCTGTTCGGCACCTTTTACAGCGGGCGGGACCACTACTACCTGGTCTTTGGCCAGAGCAACCAGAGCCAGCAGGACGACCGCGAGGTCATCCGCATCTCGCGCTACACCAAGCAGTTTGAAAAGGTGGACAGCCTCTCGCTGACCGGCGCGCAGCTGCAGTCGACCGAGCCCTTTGCGTTCGGGGCCTGCCGCCTGGCCGAGCGGACCGGCCAGCTCACGCTGCACACCGCCCGGCTGTGCTATCAAAACGCCGAGGGGCTGAACTACCAGGCGCAGCTGACCGCCGTGGTGGACACCGCCCGCATGCAGGCCGTCAACCCGCTGGGGGCCCGGCAGGAAAACGACATGCAAAACGCCTTTGACCAGTTCGTGGCCTACGACGGCGACGTGCCGGTGCTGGTCGGCCACGGCAGCGGCCTCCCGCGCGCCGTGATGCTGCACAAGGGCCAGGGCCCCGGCAGCTACACCGCGGTCAGCCTGTTGGCCATCCCGGGCGACAAGGACGCCCATGCGACCGGCGTCTCGGTCGGCGGCCTGGCCGTGACCGACAGCCACTACCTGGTGCCGCTCAGCAGCGTGGACCACAGCCTCGTGCGCGAATACGGCCAGCAGTCGCTGCAGGGCGACCACGTCGACCAGCGCAACCTGCTGCTCTGCGTGCTGCCCCGCAGCCTTGACGGGCCGGTCGAGCAGCGCCGCATCGCCACCTATGTCGGCTCGGCCACCACGCCCTCGACGCCCTATCTCGTGCAGCTCTCGGGCGACCGCCTGCTGCTGCTCTGGCAGGAGTTTTCGGCCCTCTCGGGCGACCGCGGCGACATGCGCGCCCTGCTGCTCGCGGCCGACGGCAGCCCGGTGGGCGACGCGGCCGTGCTGCCCGGCTACGCGCTGTCCGACTGCGCCCCCATCGCGACCGCAGACAACCTCGTGGTCTGGATGGCCGAGGCGCACGGCATCACGACCGTCTACCGCCTGCAGGTCAATTTCTGAGTGCCCGGAGGACCTCCCGCACTTGCGGACAATTGTACTTCTGTGGTATACTGACAGGCAGGATATTCCTCATTTGCAACAAGAAAAAGGAGGCGCACCTGTGGACAACATGGAACAGAAAATCTGCCAGATCATCGACGAGCGGGCCGATGAGATCATCGCCTTCGGCGGCGACATCTGGAAGCACGCCGAGCTTGGATACCAGGAGTTCCGCACCGCCGGCAAGTTTGCGCAGGCGCTCAAGGATCTGGGGCTCGAGACCGTGGAGGGCCTGGCCCTCACCGGCGTGAAGGGCTACCTCAAGGGCAACCAACACGACGAGTTCAACCTCTGCCTGATGGGCGAGATGGACGCGCTGCCCATCTCGAGCCATGTCGACGCCAACCCCGAGACCGGCGCCTCCCACTGCTGCGGACACCACGCGCAGTTGACGGCGGTCCTCGGCGCGGCCATGGCGCTCGCCGTCCCCGAGGTGCGCGAGGCGCTGGGCGGCAACGTCGTGTTCTGCGGCGTGCCGGCCGAGGAGTTTGTGCAGCTCGAGCTGCGCAACCAGATGCGCAAGGAGGGCAAGATCCGCTACGGCGGCGGCAAGTGCGAGATGATCCGCGTCGGCGCGCTGGACGACATCGACATGACGGTCGGCCACCACTCGAGCAACAGCCTGCGCGTCAGCGTCACCAACGGCACCAGCAACGGCTTTGTCAACAAGATGGTCACCTTCCACGGCAAGTCGGCCCACGCCGCCGGCTCCCCCCACAAGGGGCTGGACGCGCTGGCTGCGGCCGGCCTGGCGCTGCACTGCGTCGACGTCCAGCGCGAGTCCTTCCGCGACCAGGACACCGTGCGGGTGCACTGCTTCATCTCCAAGGGCGGCGAGGCCATGAACGTCATCGCCGACTACGTGACCATGGAGTACTCGGTGCGCGGCAAGACCATCCCGGCCTTTGTCGACGCCAACAAAAAGGTGGACCGCGCGCTGCGCGCCGCGGCCATGGCCACCGGCTGCGGCCTGACCATCGAGACGGTGCCGGGCTACCTCGGCACCATCCCGGCCGAGGACACCAGCGCGGTCGTCGAGGCCTGCAAGCAGGTGGCCGGCGAGAAATACGAGACCTTCTTCCCCCCGGTGCCCGCCCACGGGACCGGCTCCACCGACTACGGCGACCTCTCCTCGCTGATGCCGCTGATCCAGTTCGGCACCGGCGGCTTCTCGGGCCAGATGCACAACCCCGACGTGGCCGTCGTCGACGAGTACCTGGCCTATGTCGTCCCGGCCAAGATCTTCGCGCTGTCGGCCTACAAACTGCTCAAGGACGGCGCCGCCCGGGCCAAGGCCATCCAGTCCGGCTTTACGCCGCTGCTGACCAAGGAGGCCTACCTCGCGCAGATGGAGAGCATGCTGGTCACCGAGGAGATCGCCCCCACGCCGCTGCCGATCCTCGAGGACTAGTTTGCCGATCCAGCGTGGAGGGCGGACAGGGTGCGCAGGGAATATGCGACGCATGCAGAGTATATTTCGAATCGATAATTACATATTGTAATGTCGTTTGGTGAACCGAGGGCGGGTCCGTTGCGGGCCCGCCCTCGGCCTGTCAAAAAGGCGCCGCCGCGGCGGTCTTCGTCCAACGTGCCTTGCCGTGGCGGGTACCGCCGCGGCAGCAACGCCCGGGTGGAGGGGCGGGCATCCGCCGTCTTGCACTCAGGCGGGCGGGACACAGGGGGCCTCCTGTCAACAGGCCAAAGACGGGCACTACCCCGACGGGCGTTGTCCCCGAAGAGTGTCCGCCGTCTTGTACCCGCGCCGGCCTGTGCCCGTCCAGTACACAAAGGGCCTCCTGTTAACAGGAAAAGGGTGGGCGCTACCCCCGGTAGGCGTTGTCCCCTTTGGGCACCGCCGTCTTGCGCTCAGGCGGAACCTATGCCTGCCCGGTACACAAAGAGACCCCGCCGGCAAGCCCCGGCAGGCCAGCCCGCCCCCGAATGGGGGCCACCTCCAGGCCGGCGCCGCAGACGGCGCCCAAGCTGGCCTGCTTGGCCCCCAAAAGGCCTCTTGTCATCAAAAGGGCATACCGCAACCTGTTGTCGGCCGCGCCCTCAACGGGCCTGCAGGATTCGCACGCTTTCTACAGGCCGCACAGGCTATACTACAGGGGTAGCCCGTCCGGGGGCATTTTGTAAAAAAGGAGCGCACGGGCGCCCCCCGTGCAAAGGCCGACATGAACAGACGACTGCTCCCCCTGCTCGCAGCGGCGCTGCTGCTGCTCCCCATGCCGGCCGCCGCGGCCGGCCCGCCGGCGCCGGTCACGGTCACGCTGCCGCTGGACAGCGGGCCGGTGACGCTGCCCGCTCTGCAGATCGAGGGGGTCAACCACTTCTGGCTGCGGGACCTGGCCGTCGCGCTCGGCGACACCGACGCCCGCTTTGACCTGCGCTGGGATGCGCAGCGGGGGGTCATCTCGCTGCTGCCCGGGGCCGACTACGCGCCGCTGGGCGACGAGCTGCAGCCCCCAAAGTCGCAGCAGGCGCCGCTGCGGGTGGACTGCGACCTGCTGGTCGGCGGGCGGGCCCTGCGGCTTCATGGCTACGCGCTGAACGGCCGCCGCTATGTCGCGCTCGGCGACCTCGCGCCGCTGATCGGGCTGGACCGCCTCTACGCCGGGCAGCGCGGGGCCGCCTTTGACCTGGGCCTGCGCTACCGCATGGACCACCTGCCCGACCTGGCCCCCGGCGCGCCGCCGTCGCTGCGCGAGCTGCTCTTCTTCGCCTTTTTCACCGCGGGGCGGCCCGACCCGATGCCGGCCTCGACGGTGGACCGCATTGCGCTGCGCCACTTTGGGGTGGCCGGCGTCGCCCACGCCTCCACCCGCGAGTGGCGGCTGGAGGGGGCGGCCTACCACGCCGCCGGCTGGTCCTTCGCCTCGGCCTGCCCGGTCGGGCTGGTCGAGCTGCAGACCTACGAGGAGGCCGGGCGGAGCATGACCGAGCTCACGCTCGACTGCTACGAGCTGGCCGAGTTTGACTGGCTGCCGGCCGACTTTTCGCCGCTTTCGGTCACGTCGCCCAGCCCGCCGCTGGCCCATCTGATCGAGCAGAAGCGGGCCGGGCTGGAGGCCGGCCAGTCGGTGCTCGAGGCCCTGCGCGAACTGGTGGTCGAGGGGGACACCGCCGCGCTCCCCTGCCTGCGGCAGGTGAGGGTCAAGTACGCCCTGTACCCCTCGACCGGCGAGCCGATGTTTATCTGCGCCAAGACGCTCTGGAAGTAGCGCCCGCGCGGAAAAAATTGGCCCCTGGGGAACTTTACAAAAACGGCGATCTCTGCTATACTGCACCTGTGGGGAGCTGGATTTTCCGGCTGAGAGGAAGCGGGCCTGCCGCTTCGACCCTTGGAACCTGATTTGGGTAATGCCAACGTAGGGACATCGGATCAAGCCGCGCGCAAACGCGTGAGATGTGCCCTGTTGGCGCATCTCACTTTTTTGTTTCCACATGTTTGTTTCTACATGGCGTTTGATGGGGGCGATTCGATTTGGAAAAAGGAAAAAAGACAACGCTTGCGGGGCTGCTGGTGGCGCTTGGGGTCAGCTGCTCAGTGCTGTACATCCCGATTGGCGCCGCCAAGTGCTTTCCGGTGCAGCACGCCGTCAACCTCATTGCGGCGATTGCGCTGGGGCCCTGGTACGGCGTCGGCATGGCCTTTGTCACCTCGCTGCTGCGGGTCTCGCTGGGGATGGGCACGCTGCTGGCCTTTCCGGGCAGCATGGTGGGGGCGCTGCTGAGCGGCCTGCTGTACCGCCGCTTTCAACGGCGCTGGGCCGCGGCCGCGGGCGAGCTGGTGGGCACCGGCCTGCTCGGGGCCATGCTGGCCTACCCGATGGCGGCCTGGGTCATGGGCAGGGAGGCGGCGCTGTTTGTCTATGTGATCCCCTTTTCGGTCAGCTCGCTGGGCGGCGTGGTGCTGGGCGTGCTGCTGGTCGAGGGGCTTAGCCGTCTGCTCCCGCTGGGGCGGGCGGACGGCCGGGTTTGAGCGGGGCGTGTAAAAGGGGATCTGGCTGATTGGCGGCCCCCCTGGTCCCGCACAGAGGAAGGGCGCGGCACCAGGGAGCCTGCCCCGGCCTGATTTGTAAGAAGAAAAGGACCTTTTGGCCAACGAGAAGGGGCCGCCCGAGGGCGGCCCCTTTTATGAACATACAGACAGCCGAACCGATCCGATCAACGGGACGGCCCCAATCAGCGGGACGGCGGCGCCTTTTCCGGGGAGCAAGTCCCCTTTTTGTGCGCTAGTCCGCCTGCTTTTTCGACAGGCTCTCGTGGATGGCCCTGGCGGCGTTCTTGCCGGCCCCCATGGCCAGAATGACGGTGGCCGAGCCGGTCACGGCGTCGCCGCCGGCATAGACGTTCTCGCGGGAGGTCAGGCCGGTGTCCTCCTCGGCCACGATGCAGCCCCTGCGGTTGGTCTCGAGGCCCTTCGTGGTGTTGCGGATCAAGGGGTTGGGCGAGGTGCCGATGGCGATGATCACGCAGTCGACCTCCATCTCGTACTCGCTGCCGGGGATCTCGATGGGGCGGCGGCGGCCGGAGGCGTCGGGCTCGCCCAGCTCCATCTTGATGACCCGCATGCCGCGCACGTTGCCCTTGTCGTCGCCCAGGATCTCGACGGGGTTGTTGAGCGTGCGGAAGATGATGCCCTCCTCCTTGGCGTGGTGGACCTCTTCGGCCCGGGCCGGCAGCTCCTTCTCGCTGCGCCGGTAGACGATGGT
>JAAYBB010000081.1 GCA_012719075.1 Clostridiales bacterium
AAGAAGTGCGAGGGCCTCCAAAAGGAGTTCGAGGGGGTTTACGACGTCAAGATCACCCCGATGACCGACACGGCGGCCGCCATCCGGCAATCCACGCTGGTGGTGACCCAGACCACCACTGAAAAATCCTTTGTGACGGCCGACCTGGTCAAGAAGGGCTCCACGCTGATCACGATGGCCTCCAACGAAATTGAGCTGGGCGTGCTGCGCGCGGCCGACCAGATCTTTGTCGATTACTGGAAGCAGATGATCACCAACAAGGGCAAGGGCGTCACGCTGCTGCACGAGGCCGGCGAGCTGAACCACGAAGACGTGGTCGAGATGCACCAGCTCACCCGCGGCCTGCACCCGGGGCGCAAGAGCGAGGACGAAACCCTGGTCTGCTGCTCGATGGGGCTTGCGGCGCTGGACATCATGATCGCCAACCGGCTCTACAAAAAGGCCAAGGAGATGGGCATCGGGCAGAAGCTGAAGCTCTGGGACAATCCGCTCTGGGTCTGAGCCGGCACCGTCAACCGACCGGTCGGGCCGCCCCGGCGAGAGCGCCGGGGCGGCTTTGAAAAACAAATATCCATAAATAACAAATAAAAAGCCAAAAACAAACATCAATCGGGGGGAACACATCTTGAAGAAGTGGATTGCACTGCTTGCAGCGGCCGTCCTGCTGCTTGGCCTCACCGCCTGCAAAAAGCAGGAGGTCGAATCGGACCGCATCGCCAAAATCAAGGAGGCGGGGGTGCTGGTGGTGGGCACCTCGGCCGACTACCCGCCCTACGAGTTCCACATCGACGAAAACGGCGAGGACAAGATCGTCGGCTTTGACATGGCGCTGTCCCGCCGCTTTGCGGAGGAGCTGGGCGTGGAGCTCAAAATTGTCGACATGCCCTTTGACGGGCTGCTGATCAGCCTGGACGAGGGGATGTTCGACTTTGTCATGGCAGGGCTGACCCCCCGCGCCGACCGCGCCGAATTTGTGGACTTTACCGACATCTTCTTTGTCAACAAGCAGGTGACCATCATTCGCAAGGCCGATGCCGACAAGTACAAGACCACGGCCGACTTCAAGGGCGTTCCGATCGGCGTCCAGCGCAACACGGTGCAGGAAGAGATCGCGGCCGACCTGACCGGCGAGGAGAACGTCATCAAGCTGGTCAAATTCCCGGACCTGATCATCGAGCTCAGCAACGGCAAGATCGAGGCCATCTGCTGCAACATCATGACGGCGGCGTCCTATGTGTCGGGCAACGACGACCTGATGGTCAACGACTGCGGTATTGTCTATGAGAACACCGGCTTTGCGGGCGCCGTCAAAAAGGGCGACGCCGAGCTGCTGGCCTTCCTCAACGAGATGATCGTCAAGGTCAAGGAGGACGGCAGCCTCGACCGCTATGTCGAGGAGGCGGCGGCCCAGTCCGGCGCAGCCAAGCTGCTGGAGGACGAGGAGGAAGAGACCGGCGAGGGTGAGGCCGAGGGCGCCGAGGGCGAGGCCGAGCTGGAGACGGTGTCGGGCTGAGCCCCCTCCGCCAACGCAGAACACACATTGGGGTGCCGCGCAATATGCGGCGCCTGGCTTTGGCACACCCGAAAATCAAAAAGCAGGGAGAGGATACGCAGTGAAAAAGTACCTGGCCATTTTGTTGGCACTGGTCCTGGCATTGACCCTGTTTGCCTGCAACAACCCGAAAGAAGAAGCCGCGTCCGGGCAGGGCGAAGAGCAGCAGGAGCAGGAGA
>JAAYBB010000082.1 GCA_012719075.1 Clostridiales bacterium
CTTGCCGGATGGGCGTTGCGACCGGGGTGGCCCGGCTTGCCCTTGGTCCTTGAACTTTTTCCCTGATTCGTGGCCTTATCTTTCGCTTTTGTCCTTGGCTTTGGCCCTTCGCCTCTGAAGTTAAGCTGCCGACGTATTTGCTGTCTTATAAAGGCCGCGGCCGCGGGCCGCAGGGCAGGAGGGTTTCGCGGCCTGCGGGCCGCAGCGTACTTTTGGGCGTCAAAAGTACCAAAACCGCCGGGGGCGTTGCGAGGCCCCCGGACCCCCGACGCCTCTAAAGTACAGCAGGCCCCAAGTGGCTTGGGGCCTGCTGCTATTGTCAGAGGAACGCTCGAAAAATCAGGACTCGCACCCTGCGGGTGCTCAGACAGCTGATTTTTCCACGTGTTCCTCCCATTTGATTCGCTTCGCAGCTACGAGTGGATTCTTTCCGCCTGGGGTAGGCATCTTGAGCTGGGGCGCTCCCCCAAAGTAAGAAGCCATCTATATCAGGGTACCGGGCCAAGACAGCAGAACCAGGTCAGCCAGGGCCCTCCCGGACGGCCCGCCCCACCCTTGGGGACTTGCCAGCCGGCGCATACTTCTGTACAATAGAGGGCATGTGGCGGCAGAAACCGTGTGGCCCAGGCGCACACGGGACCTTGGAGCCCCCGTGCTTTCAGTGTGCATATGACCCCAGATCTCCTGCACTTTCAAAGAGCCCGTACGCCCCAAGGCCCTGCGACTTCACCCGAGGGAGGGACCCGCTTGAGACGACGCTTCGCGCCCTGGCTTTTGGCCCTGCTGCTCTGCCTGTCGCCCGCGCGGCCGCACGCGGCGGCCGCACCCGCGCCCGTACAGGGCGACCGGGTGCCGCTGGCCGAGGGCACCGCCGCGGTGCAGTACTATCAGGAGGGCCAGCCGCTGAGCGGGGCACCCGACTTCTCGCTCGACGTCAAGCGCGTGGACCGCACGGGCGACCGGCAGCAGCTGGTCAACCACGCCTCGGGCTACCGGGTCACGGTGCCGGCCTCGCTCGACTGGGACTTCACGCTGGCCGAGCGGGTGGTCAAGGCCACGTCGCCGGCGCTGTCGGTCACGCTGTCGCTCGAGCACTCCCCCTACGCCGACGTGGACGGCTACCTCGACTTTTACCAAAACCGCTTTTACGAGAGCGCCGCCTTTCGCGGCGCCAACCGGCTGACGCTGCTCGAGGACACCACGCTCGAGACGGCCGGCTTCGAGACCCGGCTGCTGACGCTGCGCTACGAGGCGCAGGCCGGCGATCTGCCCTACAGCGTTTACACCTTCGCCTACCAGAAGACCGGCGGCCAAAACTACGCGCGCTACCTGTTTCGGTCGGGCGCGTTCGACGCCGCCCATCGGGCCGAGGTGCGCGCGGTGCTGAACTCCTTTGCCAAAATCGAACGGCGGGGCCGCGCGCACTCCTCGCTGCGCCCCACGCTGCGGGCCGAGTGCCTGTGGGACCGGCCGACCCGCGCGCTCTGGGACCGCTACCGGCTGTCGGAGGGCGTGGACTGGGGCATCTTTGTACAGGACATGTACGGCGCCGGCATCCGCGAGACCATCCCGGCGCTGGAGCAACAGATCGGCAAGCCCTTTGAGGTGGTGCTGATGTACCACCAGTTCGGCACGCCGCTGGAGCTCGAGGGCATGCGCGAGGCCGCGCGGCAGCAGAAGACCATCGAGCTGACGCTGCAGGTCTGCCACAACAACAACCAGGACGTCTACGGCTACAGCCCCATGTTCGACCTGGTGGCCGGCCGTCGGGACGAGCAGCTGCGGGCGCTGGCGGCCCAGCTCAAGGCCTTTGGCAAGCCGGTGCTGTTCCGGCTCAACAACGAGATGAACTCCGACTGGACCTCCTACTCCGGCATCGTGACGCTGAGCGACCCCGAGCTCTACGTGCTGGCCTGGCAGCGGGTGTACAAGATCTTCTACCAGGAGGGGGTGCGCAACACGATCTGGGTCTTCAACCCCAACGACCGCAACTACCCGCCCTCGAACTGGAACGACTACACCTGCTACTGGCCGGGGGACGGCTACGTGCACATGATCGGCGTCACCGGCTACAACACCGGCACCTACTACCGCAACCTCACCGGCGAGACCTGGCGCGAGTTCGACGCCATCTACGGCGAGATCGCGCGCAAGTACCTGCCGCTGTTTGAGCAGTACCCCTGGATCATCACCGAGTTCGCCTCCTCCTCCCACGGCGGCGACAAGGCGCGCTGGATCGACGGCATGTTCAGCAGCCTGCCCAAGTACAAGAACATCAAGGTGGCGGTGTGGTGGTCCTACGCCGACTACGACCTCCGGCCGGGCAGCGAGCACATCCCCGCGCGCCCCTATTTCCTCGACGAGACCGGGGAGACCCTAGAGGCCTTTGCCCGCGGGCGCATGCAGCCGTAGGCGGCAGTTTGCCCCGTCCGCGGGGGCATTTTTGCCCGCCAGCGGGACTCTTGCCGCCCGCAGTGACCGCATTGTATGGTCATAACAATCGGACACTTTTTACCGTGCAGTGTAAAAATATGGACACATTAAATTGTTTTTAGGCAAATCTGACAAAAGCAGCCAAGAAAAGGCTGTTTTATTGGTTATTTTTGAACCAAAATTTGTTGAAAATCAGATGACTAATCCGGTTGGTTGTAATATATTGAGTCTACAGCGAGAGCCTCTTCGAAAGGCGCTTTGCGGTTGCGGCGTCCTCTGCGGCGCCCGGCGGCGACGCTTTCCGTTTTGGCCCATCGTTGCCCAGCCCTCCCCAGGACTGTTTCAGACTTTCTCCGACCCGTACTGATCGGGCCTATCGGATGCAAGCTGAGAGCAAAAGGCGAGCTTATTGCAAGCTCGCCTTTTGCTTTTTTGTCCGCAGCCCCCGTTCAAAAGACCGCTCCCCCGTCACAGCTGGGCCAGGATGCGGGCGGC
>JAAYBB010000083.1 GCA_012719075.1 Clostridiales bacterium
GCTGGAGGACCTGCTCACCGCGGACATCGACCTTGTGATCGAAGCCGCAAACCCGGCCGTCGTCAAGGCCTCGGCCAAGGCGGTTCTCGCCGCCGGCAAGGACTTCCTCACGATGAGCGTGGGCGGGCTCATCGAGCCGGGCTTCCTGGCCGAGCTCGAGACCGTCGCCGCGGCGTCGGGGGCCAACCTCTACCTCCCGGCCGGGGCCATGACGGGGCAAAACGTCGCCGCGGCCTCCCTGCCGGTGGGGCTTGACGAGGTGGTCATTCAGAGCACCAAGAACCCGGCCGGCCTACGCGAGGCCCCCTATATCAAGGAAAAGGGCATTGACCTGGACGCCATTGAAGAGCCCACCGTCATCTTCCGCGGCAACGTCTTTGACGCCGTGAAATACTTCCCGCAAAACGTCAACATCGCGGCCTCCCTCGCGCTGGCGGGGCCGGGCCCCGACAAGACCATGGTCGAAATCGTGGCCGACCCCAAGTCCACCGTCACGCTGCACATCGCCCGCATGAAAGGGGCCTTTGGCGAGATGGAGTGCCGGATGCAGCTGGTGCCAAGCCCCAACAAGCGCAGCTCTTACCTGGCCACGCTGGGGGCCATCGCCGCCGTTAAGAAGTATTGCTCCCCCATCAAGATGGGCTACTAGAGCGGGGCTTCCCGCCGACCGGCGACCGGCTCAGTCCTCCACCTTATAGGCCTTGAAAAAGGCCTCCACATGCTCCAAAAAGGCCTCGGCACAAGGCGAGAGCTTGCGCGATTTGTGTACGACGTAGCCGGTCCTCAGCAGGTAGGGCGAATCCTCCCACCGGATGTACTTCAAGTCCCCCGAGGTCACAAAGGGGTTGGTCAGGTTGAGGGACTTTTGCCCCACCGAAAAGCAGTGCGGATTTTTGGTCAGGTAGTACATGACGCTGCGGTTGTTGTCAAAGAGCAGCGGCGAGATCTTGTCCGATTCGTACCACCAGGTAAAAATCTTGGCGTGGAAGGCCCGCTTGCCCCGGTCGACCACAAAGGTGTAGTCTTGCATCTGTCGGCTTGACAGGCTCTTCTCCTCCGCCAGCGGGTGATCCTTGCTGAGGACGAGGTAAAAGGGCTCCTCGCAGAGGCGGTGGAACTGCAGCTTCTTCTTTTTGAGCTCCTCGTCAAAGGTGTCCTGGTACATGTCGCGGATGGTGAAGCCGATCGCCGCCTTGCCCTGGTGCAGCGTGTCCAAAATCTGCTGGGGCGGAATTTCGAGGTAGGAGACGAAGGACCGGCAGGCCGGGTTCTGGTTCAAAAAATCGTTAAAGATGTCGAGCAGCGTGTAGGAGTAGGTATTGGCGACTGTAAAGGCCTCGCCGGCCTCCTCGCCGTGAGTGTGCCGCAGGCCCAGAATCTGATTGTAGCCCTCCTGAATGACCCTGGCGGCCTCCAGAAACCCGACCCCGGCCTCGGTGAGAGAGACCCCCCAGCTGTGGCGGGAAAAGAGCTTGACCCCCGCCTCCTGCTCGAGGTCAAGCAAAATCGAGCTCAGATAGGGCTGTTTGACGTTCAGTGCCTCGGCCGCCCTGTTGATGGAGCCGGCCCTCGCGATCTCCTCGACAAAATGCAGATGCTCAATTTTCATAAAGCTCCCCCTTTCCCAGCGGGCATGCTGGATTCCCATGCGGTGTGCACGTGCGAAAAGCAGCCATCGAGAGCGATTGCATTAAAGCTTATTGTATCCTGTGGGCGGATCAATAGTCAATTGCAGGCCGGAAAATTCGACATGGCCGTCTTGGACACAGGCATACAAAACGGCTGCAAGCGGGCCGTCTACCGTGTTTTCTTCATTATTTTTATAGACCCCTGCCCTTCGACAGGGCTCAGTTTATACAGAAAAGAGGCTGTCGCCATGAATTTGTCCGCGTTTCCGCGCCGCCGCTATACGGCCGGCGCCACCCCCATCGAAAAGCTGGAGCGGCTGACGGCCGCCCTTGGCGGCCCCGACATCTACATCAAGCGGGACGACCTGCTGGGACTTGCGGCCGGCGGCAACAAGACCCGCAAGCTGGAGTTCCTGATGGCCGATGCCCTGTCCCAGGGGGCCGACACCGTGATCACCTGCGGGGCGGTGCAGTCCAACCACTGCCGGCTGACGCTGGCGGCCGCCGCCAAGGAGGGGCTGCGCTGCCAGCTGGTGCTGGAGCAGCGGGTGCCCGGCAGCTACCACCCCGAGGCCAGCGGCAACAACTTCCTCTTCCACCTCATGGGGGTGGAGGCGCTGCACGTGGTCGAGGGCGGAAGCGACGTCGCCGGCAAAATGCAGGAGGTGGCGGCGCAGCTTGCGGCACAGGGCCGTCGGCCCTATGTCATCCCGGGCGGCGGCTCCAACGAAATCGGGGCCCTGGGCTACGTCGCCTGCGCGCAGGAGACGGCCGCTCAGCTCTTTGACATGGGGATCGACATCGACGGGGTCGTGCTGACCAGCGGCAGCGCCGGCACCCACGCCGGCTTTTTGACCGGCTTTGTGGGGCAGAATATCCCTATTCCGGTCACCGGTATCGGCATCAACCGCAAAAAGCAGGCCCAGACCGACGCCGTCCACGCCCTCTGTCAGAAGCTGTCGCAAAAGCTGGGGCTGAAGGCGCCGGCCGAGCGCGAGGCGGTTGTCGTCGTTGACGACTATATCGGGGAGGGGTACTCCCGCCCGACCGCCGGCATGATCGAGGCCGTCAAGCTGCTTGCCCGCACCGAGGCCATCCTGCTCGACCCCGTCTACACCGGCAAGGCCATGGCCGGCCTGATCGACCTGGTGCGCAAGGGGCATTTTGCGCACGCCAAAAGCCTGCTGTTTCTGCACACGGGGGGAGCCCCTGCACTCTACGCCTACACCGACGAATTTTGGGGGGACTGAGCGTGGACATTCTGTTGATCGCGGTGGGGCTTGTCCTCGCGCTGCCCATCACGACCCCCTCCTTTTACAGCAAAAAAAACCTGCCCGGCCTGCTGCTCTGCCTTGGGCTGGCGCTGCCGGCCTGGTGGCTGGGCAAGCGCATTCCGGTCGCGGGCGGCCCAGTGCTGGGCATGCTGTTTGGCATGCTGGCGGCAAACTTTACCAAGCTGCCGGCCGCCCTCTCCCCCGGCGTCAAGGCGACGGCCAAGCGGGTGCTGCAGACCGCCATCGTGCTCTTTGGCTTTCAGATGAACCTGGGCCATGTGCTGGAGCTGGGCGGACAGGCCACGGCCCTGGTCTTTGTCACGATTGCCGTGGCGGGGCTGGTCAGCGCACTGTTGGGCAAGGCCATTGGCCTGGCCGGCAACGAGCGCACGCTGATCGGGGTGGGCACGGCCATCTGCGGCGGCTCGGCCATCGCCGCCGTCGCCCCCATTGTCGAGGCGGAGGACGACGAGGTGGCCAGGGCCATCTCCACCATCTTTCTCTTCAATGTCATGGCCGCCTTTGTCTTCCCGGCCGTCGGCCACCTCATGGGCATGAGCGATCTGCGCTTTGGCATGTGGGCGGGGGCCGCCATCAACGACACCTCTTCGGTCGTGGCGGCCGGTTACGCCTACAGCGAGGCAGCCGGCAGCATCGCCACTGTCGTCAAGCTGACCCGTACCCTCATGATCATTCCGGTCAGCCTCTTCTTCGCGCTGCGCCGGTCAAAAAAGGACCAGACGGCCTCTGCCGGCCAGGGCCTGATGTCGGCCTTCCCGTGGTTTGTGGCGGCCTTCCTCGTGGCCTGCATCGCCAACACGGTGGGGGTGGTTCCGGCCCCGGCCGCCAAGCTGTGGGGCTCTTTTGGCAAATTCCTCATCGTGGTGGCCATGGCCGCCATCGGCCTTGGCTGCAACCTGTGGGAGCTCGTGAAAAACGGCAAAAAGCCCATTTTCCTGGGCCTTTGCTGCTCCCTGTCGGTGGCGCTGGCCTCCCTGCTGGCACAGGCGCTGCTGGGCATCTCCTGACCGGCCCCCGACCAACCCCAAGACAAAACCGCGTGAAAGGACGCGATGGGATTGCTGAAGGCCGTCGTGACGAGGCTTCTGCAGAGCATCATCGTGCTGATTGGCGTCACTTTTCTGGCGTTCGGCGCGACCTTCCTGACCGGCGACCCCGCCTCGCTCATGCTGGGCGAGGGCGCGACCACCGAGGAAATTGAGGCATTTCGCGTCGAAATGGGCTTTGACCGCCCCATCCTTGTCCAGTACGGCGACTTTCTGAGCCGCGCCGTGCGGGGGGACTTTGGCAAATCCCTCTACTTTCGGCAGTCCAACATCGAGCTGGTAATGCAGCGGGTGCCCGCCACCGTCAGGCTGTCGCTGGTGGCCCTGGCCGGCTCGCTGGTGCTGGCCATTCCACTGGGGCTGCTGGCCGCCCGGCACCGAAACACCTGGAAGGACACCTCCATCATGGTCGGCGGGCTTTTGGGACAGGCCACCCCCGGCTTTTGGCTGGGCCTCATGCTCATCATGGTCTTTGCCGTCAGGCTGAAATGGGTGCCGGTGTCGGGTCTTGCGGGCTGGAAGAGCTACATCCTGCCCGCCATTTCGCTGGGCACGGCGCCGCTGGCCCAAAACCTGCGCATGATGCGCTCCTGCGCCCTTGAGGTCATGGGCGAGGACTACATCAAGACGGCCAGGGCCAAGGGTCTGCGCGAGTCGGTGGTCATGTACAAGCACGTGCTCAAAAACGGGCTCAAGCCGGTCATCACCCAGGTCGGCATCACATTGGGGCAGTTTCTCGGCACCGCCGTCGTGGTCGAGACCATCTTTGCCTGGCCCGGCATCGGCCGGCTGGCCGTCCAGTCCATCTTCACCAAGGACTTTCCGCTGCTCCAGACGGTGGTGACCTTTCTGGCCCTGGGCTTCATTGTCATCAACCTGATTGTCGACCTGCTGTACGCGGTGGTGGACCCCCGCGTGCGGACCTAGCCGGATACTTTGGAAGGGGCGTGAGAAGATTGAAAAAAATTCTATACAGCTTATCCAAAAACAAATCCGGCATGGTGGGGCTGCTCATCATCGTCATCTTTCTGGTGACGGCGCTGTTCGCCCCCGCCCTGAGCCCGCAGGAGCCCAATAAAATTGCCCTGCAAAACCGCCTGACCGCCCCCGGCCAGGCGGGCAAGGACGGCACGGTCTACGCCCTTGGCAGCGACTCGCTGGGCCGCGACATTTTGAGCCGGGTCATCTACGGCGCGCGGGTGTCGCTGCTGGTCGGGCTGGTGGCGGCCGCCCTCTCGATGCTCATCGGCTGCACGCTGGGCCTTTTGGCCGGCTACTACGGCGGCTTGATTGACGCCGTGGTCATGCGGCTGACCGACATCCAGCTGGCCTTCCCCTTCAACCTGCTGGCCCTGACCGTGCTGGCCACGCTGGGCGGCGGCCTCGTCCAGCTGATTCTCGTCATGGGGGTGGCCAGATGGGTGCAGTTCAGCCGCATCGTCCGGGCCGAGGTGCTCTCGATCAAGGAGCGGGAGTACATTCAGGCGGCCCACGCCATCGGCTTTAAGAGCCTCAGCATCCTCTTTCGGCATGTGCTGCCCAATGTGGTGGCCCCCATCATCGTGGTGTCGTCCTTCCTGGTCGCCACCAACATCCTGTCCGAGACCACGCTGAGCTTCCTCGGCCTCGGGGTCGAGGCCTCGATCCCCAGCTGGGGCTCCATGCTGTCGGAGGGGCGCGACTTCCTCGACAGCGGCTGGTGGATCTCCACCATCCCGGGGCTGTCCATCGTCTTTACGGTGCTGGGCATCAACCTGCTGGGCGACTGGCTGCGCGACTACCTCGACCCCAAGGTGCTGTAGGGGGCACCCCGGCCGCCACACCCGTACCACACGAGACCGTAATTTTCACGGACCGCCAGGCAACAAAAACCATCTGACGGTCCCTGTGAAAATATAAAAAGGAGGAGACAGTATGACCTTGAAGAAAATCTGGGCACTGGTCCTGGCGACAACCCTCGCGCTGACCCTGTTCGCCGGATGCACCAAGTAGCCCACCCCGCCGGACGACGGCGAGACGCCGGACAACCCCGGGGAGGTCCGGACGCTGACCATGATCACGACCTCGGACGCCGAGACCATCGACCCCACCTTCGGCAGTGCGACGGTGACCTGGAACTACCTGCTTCAGGTCTTCGAGCCACTGATCTACCGCGACGAGAACATGGAGCTGGTCGGCGTGCTGGCCGAATCCTGGGAGTGGATCGACGAGCTGACCTTCCGCGTCCACCTGCGCCCCGGCGTCAAGTTCCACAGCGGCGCCGACTTCAACGCCGAGTCGGTGCGGGTTTCCTTTGAGCGGATGTTCACGACCAACACCACCAACCGCACCCCCAAGGACATCCCCTTTGACGGCCTTGAGATCATCGATTCGCTGACCGTCGACATCAAGATCAAGACCCCCACGCCCATGCTGCCCTACTACCTGCGGGTGCTGTACATGCTCGACCCGACGGTTTACGAGGGCGAGATGGAGCCCATCCTCGACCCCGCCCGCATCTCGGGCACGGGCCCCTACCGGATCATCGAGTGGGTGCGCGACGACCACTACTATCTCGAGGCCTTTGAGGGCTATTGGGAGGGCGCCCCGTCCATCAAGAAGGTGATCTACCGCCCGGTGCCCGAGAGCTCCACCCGCGTGGCCGAGATGCTGGCCGGCAACGCCGACATCATCCAGAACGTGCCGATCGACCAGATCGACAAGATCAACACCGACTCGACCAAGATTCTGCAGGCCCCGGGCGGCCGCGACAACATGATCGCCATCAGCTGCAACCAAAAGCCCTTTGACGACGTGCGCATCCGCCAGGCCATCAACTACGCCGTCGACAAGGAGGCCATCAACGACTCGCTGCTGGCCGGCATGGGCGAAATTTACGGCGGCATCGTCATGCCCCCCAACGACAACCCCGACGTCAAGCCCTATCCCTATGATCCCGACAAGGCGAAGGCGCTGCTGAAGGAAGCCGGCTACGAGACCGGCCTTTCGGTCACGATCCAGACCACGACCGGCCGCTATGTCAAGGAGAAGGAGATCAGCCAGGCCGTCGCCAGCTACCTGCAGGAGGTCGGCATCAATGCCTCGGTCGAGCCCATCGAGTTCTCGGTGCTGCAGGACCTCAAGCAGAAGGGCACCGTCAAGGAGATGGCCTATCTTGCCCTCGGCGGCTTCTTTGACGGCCAGGGCGAGCTCAACTGGGCCAACAGCAACATCGCCCAGAACGGCTGGGAGGACGAGGAGTTCATCGCCAAGTACGCCGAGCTGACCCGGACCGCCGACCCCGAAAAGCGCACCGAGCTGATCAACGAGCTGCAGGTCATCGTCCACGAGAAGGCCCCCTGGCTCTTCCTGTGGCGGCAGCCGCTGCTCTACGGCGTCAAGAACGACGTGGAGTTTGTGGCCCGGCGCGACGAAAACTGGGAGCTCAAGACGGCCAGCTTTAAGTAGGGCGGCCAAGGGCCCCAATCGCGCACACTTTAAATCGTAAAGATCGTAAAGTTCGAGACGACAGGCCGCGCCGCCCGGGTCGCAGGACCCGGGCGGCCCCGGCCGGACAAGTGGGAGGCAGCGCATGGAACTGTTTGAAATTCGCACGGTCAGGGACGTCATGCAGTGGCTCGACGAGCAGAACATCCCCTACTCCAGCCTGGGCGACACCGCCATGGGCGACCCCATTTTGGCGATTGAAAAGCCGGGCGAGGGTGCCCCTGTCATGATTACGGCCGGCGCCCACGCCGGAGAGCCGGCGGGGGTGTTTGCCGCCCTCTCCATTCTGAGGGACTGGACCTGCAAAAATCCGCTGGTCATGGTTCCGCTGCGCGACCCCTTCGGCTTTCAGGGGTACGAGGCCTGCCTGAGCCATGCCCTAAAGCGGCCTGTGCGCTTTGAGACCCACGCCGAGCTGTGGGCCATGCTCAAGGACAACGCCGATGCGCTGATCTACGAGGACGGGGACTTTCTGCTGGTCGAGATCGCCGACATCCTCTTTACCAACCTGCTGCCGCCGGCCGACATCGCCCTCTACGCCGGGCCCCGCACGGTGGAGCAGCGGGTCAACAGGACCCTGAAGGAGCACCCCGAGCTGGTCGCCAAAACGGCCGGCAAGCGCATCGTCTTCCCCTCAAATGCGGGCCCCGTGGCCGAGAACGTCTGGGACTTCTACCGGGCCTTCAGCGCCGAGATCACCGAGGCCGGCATCGTGGCCGACATGAACCGGCGCTTTGGCGGCGACGACGAGCCAAACGAGGTGCGCTACCTGCGCGCGCTCTGCGACCGGGTGCAGCCGCCGGTGGTGCTCGACCTGCACGAGGGTCAGGGCAGCTCCTACTACTTCTTTGTGCCCGACTACTTTGGCAACCGCCAGATTGAAAAGTACACCAACATCATGCACGAGACCCTGAAAAATCAGGGCGAGCAGGTGACGACGCTGCAGGATGTGGAAAACCGCCTGGGCGGGCACATCCGGGAGTCCTTCGACGAGCCGCTGCCCGGCGTGCTGGTGGACAAGGGGCTGTCGTCCCCGCAGAAGGACTCGGGCTTTTCGACCTATGCCGGCCGCTACGGCGCCGCCATCACGGTGGAGACCGGCCGCTGGGCCCCGCTTGAAAAGCGGGTGCGGCTGCACCTGCTGGCCGCGTCCGCCCTGCTCGACGAGATGGGCAAAAACGGCTGAGCAGGACGCGCGGGCGCGGCAACCGGCGCATGCGCAGCAAGAAACCGCCGTGTGCGCGGGCATCAAAGACGCCGCAGGGCGGAGCAGAGAGGGCAGGAGGGAACCGAAGTTGGCACTGCTTGAGATCAGGGATCTTTCGGTGACATTTCAGTCGGGCAAGGCCGCATATGAAGTGGTCAAGTCCATCGGCTTCGACGTCCACAGGGGCGAGACCCTTGGCATCGTCGGAGAGAGCGGCTGCGGCAAGAGCGTCACGTCGCTGGCCATTTTAGGGCTGATTCCCTCCCCGCCCGGCCGCGTGACAAAGGGCGAAATCCTCTTTGAGGGGCAGGATTTGCTCAAGCTGCCGGAGGGCAAAATGCGGGACATCCGGGGCAACGACATCTCCATGA
>JAAYBB010000084.1 GCA_012719075.1 Clostridiales bacterium
GATGTCTTCATATGAATAGCCCTGCCGCTGCAGCGCGCGCAGCGCCCGGTCCCGCGCGGCGCGGTCGGCCCAGTCGGTGCCGGCCAGCCGGCCCTCGAGCTGTAAGCGCAGCGTTTCGCGGTCCGCCGGCAGCTCCTCGAGCGCCTGCCCGATCAGCTCCCGGGGGACGCCCTTTTGATGCAGGGCGTCGGCGATGCGCCGGCGCCCGTAGCCCTTGGCCTGCAGCTTTTGGGCGGCCGAGCGGGCAAAGTCCAGGTCGTCGAGGTAGCCCATCGCGTCGCAGTGGGCCACGGCCTGCTCGGCCGCCTCACGGGTAAAGCCCTTTCGCAGCAGGCGCTGCAGCAGACCGGTACCCGACTGGGCCTGCCGCGCCAGGCTGGCCAGCGCGCTTTGCCGCGCCTCGAACAGCTGAACCTCCCGGCACAGCTGCTCAAACTGCGCCTCACTGAGCGCGGCGCCCGTAAAGAGGCCCAGTGCCGAAAGCATCAGCGGGTCCAGCAGGCCGACCGGCGCACCGTCCACGTGGATGCGCAGGCCGGCCCGCCGGGCCTCAATTCGGGTGACGGTCATGGCAGGACCTCCTCGTGGGGAAGGTGGGGGATAGACCCTGTGCTTTTGCACACAGGTGGACTGGGTGCCAGGAGCTTTGGCATGGATCATCGTGCTCGGCGGCGCCTTTGTGCACCGGGGCAGCCGGGCGCTGCGCCGGCTTTGCACTGTCCAGCCGGTGTCTGCGTGCCCCTGCACGCAGGCGCGGTCCGAAATCAGGAGCTTCGAGTATGAAGACCATTGCGCTCAACCGCGCCTTTGCAGACAGCGGCGATTGGGCGCCGCATCGGCGTTGCATTGTCCAGCCGGTGTCTGCGTGCCCCTGCACGCAGGCGCGGTTTGGCACAAGAACGGCGGCCTGCGCCGCCGTCCCGGGAGCCCGATCCCCTATGTTCAAAATCGTTCAGCAGGCAACAGGTAACCGCAGAAAACCTGTCCACAAATAGCGGACAGCCAGCACGCAGCGGACAGGCCTCGCCTACTCGAAGTCCTCGGCCGAAATGTCCAGCTTCTTGCCGCTCTTGACAGCCGGCCCGCCCGCGCGCGCCTCCTCGGGGGCTTCACCGCCCGGAACTGGGGCCGGGGCCGGACGGGTGGCGGCCTGCGCCTGCTCCTGTGCGGCCTTCATGCGCTCGCGGATGGCCTGATCGATGGTGTCCATCACGTCGGGGTTGGCCCGCAGGTACAGGCGGGCGTTCTCCTTGCCCTGCCCGATGCGGGTCTCGCCGTAGGAGAACCATGAGCCGCTCTTGCCGAGGATGTCGTACTTGACGCCAAGGTCCACGAGCTCCCCTTCGCGGGAGATGCCCTGTCCGTACAGGATGTCGAACTCGGCCTCGCGGAAGGGGGGCGCCACCTTGTTTTTGACCACCTTGGCCCGGGTGCGGTTGCCCAGCACCTCGGTGCCCGATTTGATGGCTTCGATGCGGCGCACGTCGATGCGGACCGAGGCGTAAAACTTGAGGGCCCGTCCGCCCGGCGTGACCTCGGGGTTGCCGTAGACCACGCCGACCTTTTCGCGCAGCTGGTTGATGAAGAGGGCCACGCAGTTGGCCTTGGCCAGCGCGCCCGAGAGCTTGCGCATGGCCTGCGACATCAGCCGGGCCTGCAGGCCCACATGGGTGTCGCCCATCTCGCCCTCGATCTCGGCCCGGGTGACCAGCGCGGCCACCGAGTCGATCACGATGATGTCAATGGCGCCGCTGCGCACCAGCGTCTCGGCAATTTCAAGCGCCTGCTCGCCGCTGTCGGGCTGGCTGACCAGCAGCGAGGCGATGTCGACGCCGAGGGCGGCCGCATAGACCGGGTCGAGCGCGTGCTCGACATCGATGAAGGCGGCCTCGCCGCCGGCCTTCTGGGCCTCGGCCACGCAGTGCAGCGCCAGCGTGGTCTTGCCCGAGGACTCGGGGCCGAAGATCTCCACCACGCGGCCGCGCGGAATGCCGCCGATGCCAAGCGCCATGTCCAGCGCGATGGAGCCGGTGGGGATGGCCTCCACATTCATGGCCCGGTTTTCCCCCAGCTTCATGATCGCGCCTTTGCCAAACTGCTTTTCAATTTGCGCCAGGGCGCTGCTCAGCGCCGATTTTTTGTCCGCCATGTTGCCTCCCGTCCGCCGGGTCGGTGCTCTGCCAAGGGCCCGGCGCTTTTAAAATACATTTGTTCTATGATACCATGCGGCCTGTCCAAAAACAAGCGTTTTTCAGGCTTTATTTATGGCGCTGCCACACGTGTGCAAACGGTGCCGTACGGCCGGCGGAGCCGGCTGCCCGTCTTCCGGCCGCCAGGGGGAACACGCCTGCAATCAGACCGACGGCCAAGGAGAGCAGTCCCTTCAGTAGGGCCATGTGCCGTACGCTTTCGACAAAATAGGTCGCCGGGTCGGCCTGCAGCTTGATTCTCCAGGCCGGAACCAGGTAGCAAAGGGCCAGGTATGAAGCGGCAAAGGCGGCCATGGACAACAGGATGGACAAGACCGGTTTTTTCACAGCAGGTGCCCCCCATCCGCCTGAAAGCCAAAGCTCAGGCGGTCGATGCCAGCGTAGTCGGCGCGGGTCTCCACAAGCAGCAGGCCGGCGCCGCGCAGCAGGCCGGCCACGGGTTCGCCCTGGCCGAGGCCGTGCTCCACGAGCAGCAGGCCGCCCGGGGCGAGCAGCGGTGCCCAGCGGTCGGCCAGCGCCCGGTAGAAGCCCAGCCCGTCCGGCCCGCCACAGAGCGCCATTTCGGGCTCGAAGGCGACCTCTGCCTCAAGCTTTGCCACCTCGTCGGTGCGCAGATAGGGCGGGTTGGAGACAATCAGGTCAAAGCGGCCGCTCAGCGCCGGAGGCTTGAACACGTCGCCCCGCAGCACCGCGCGCGGGGCGGCCGAGAGCCGGCGGGCGTTCTCAAGCGTCAATGAGATCGCCGCCTCCGACAGGTCCAGCAGCGTGACGGCGCAGCCGCACTCGAGCGCCAGCGTCAGCCCGATGCAGCCGCCGCCGCAGCAGAGGTCGAGCACCTCGGCGCAGGGGCGCCCCTTTAAAAAGGCGACGGCCAGGTCGACCAGCTGCTCGGTCTCGGGCCGCGGGATCAGCACGCCCGGCCGGCAGGAAAATGTGCGGCCGTAGAAGTCCCACTCGCCCAAAATGTACTGCAGCGGCTCCCGCGCGCAGCGGCGGCGCAGCAGCGCCTGCAGGCGGTCCTGCGCCGCACCGTCCGCCTCGGCGTCCGGGGACAGGCGGCGCAGCGCCGCCCGGTCGATGCCCAGCGCGGCCGCCAGCAGCTCGTCGGCCTCGGCCGGGCGGATGCCGGCCTGCCGCAGCTGCTCGGTCGCCGCGCGGCGCAGCGCGGGGATCACCACCGGTCGTCCTCGGGGTTGCCGGTCAGCACCGGCTCGAGCGACGCGATGGCCACCTCGATCTGCGCATCGTCGGGCTCCTTGGTGGTCAGCCGCTGCATCAAAAGGCCGGGGGCCGAAAAGAAGCGTGTAAAGCCGTTGTCGTAGCGGCCGGCCAGCCGGATGAACTCGTAGGAGATGCCCACCACCACCGGCAGCAGCAGCAGCTTGGTGGCCATGCGCAGCAGCAGGTTGTCCCAGGTCACGATGGGCAGCGAGAAGATCAAAATGCTGATGATCATGATGATGAACATGAAGTTGGTGCCGCAGCGCGGGTGGAAGCGGGACATGGCCCGCACGTTCTCCACGGTCAGCGGCAGGCCGGCCTCGTAGGCGTGGATGGACTTGTGTTCGGCGCCGTGGTACTCAAAGGTGCGGCGGATGTCCGCAAGGCCCGAGACCGCCCAGAGGTAGAAGATGAAGATCACGATCTTGATCAGCCCCTCCAGCATTGGCCGGCTCCAGGTGGGGACATGGCCGCCCAGCAGCTTGACCGCCGCGGCCGGCAGCAGCATGAAGAGGCAGATGGCCAGCAGCACGCCCAGCAGCCCGCCGACCCAGACCACGAGGTCGACGATGGACTTGCCGAACTTGTCGGTGAGCCAGCGCTCGAACTTGGTGGGGGTCTCCTCCTCAAGGCCGGCCTTCTCGAAGGAGTAGGTCAGGGTCTTAAAGCCCATGCTCAGCGACTCGACAAAGCCGGCCATGCCGCGCAGCACCGGCAGCCGAAACAGCGAGATCCGGTCCTTGAGGCTTTGGTTGGGGTGCACCGTGGTCTCGATCTGTCCGTTTGGCAGCCGGAGCGCGATGGCGTAGCCGACCGGGCCCCGCATCATGACGCCCTCGTAAAGGGCCTGCCCGCCCACCGAGGTCTTGTGTGCCAATTTACCCATAAGGCGTGTGTGTCGCCCCTTTCCCGTGAAAAGTGGATTAGAACAACTTGAAAAATACTATTGTAATTATAGCAAATGTGCGGCGGCAGCACAACTGCCGCCAGGTGAACATTTGAGGGCGACGGGGCGAAGCGGGCCAAAAGGTGTGCGGCCTTTGACGGCGCGGGCGGGCCGGACAGCGACATATCCGCAGGTTGCGCGGAGCAAAAAGGTGCCCACGCCCTTTTTCCGCCCCATGTCGGCGGCAAGCTGGGGGGTTTACTTGGATTGGTTTTATGGTATACTTAGTCTTGTCCGAGAAAAGACAATTTTAGGAGGCTGCGCTGTGCGGCAGGTTTCGATCTGCGGGCTGAGGGTGCACGACGTCACGATGGCCGAGGCCGTTTTGGCCTGTCTCGCGCTGGTTGAGCGCGGCGGGCCCGCGGCGGTCTACACCCCCAACGCCGAGATGGCAAAGCGCGCAATGGACGACGCCGCCTTTATGGCGCTGCTCAACCGCGGCGACCTGGTGGTGCCCGACGGGGCCGGGGTGCTGCTGGCCGCCCGCATGCTGAGGCGTCCGCTGCGCGAGAAGGTGGCCGGCGTGGAGCTTGCGGCGGCGCTGCTGCCGGCCTTTGCGCAGCGGGGCACCCGGCTGTTCCTGTTCGGCGGCCGCCCCGGCATTGCCGAGCGGGCGGCACAGGCCCTGCGCCAGGCCCATCCGGGCCTGGTCATCTGCGGCGTGGCCGACGGCTACTTCAGCGAGGAGGCCGAACGGGTGGAGGCGATCCGGGGCGCCGGCGCGCAGGCGGTGTACGTCTGCCTCGGCGTGCCCAAGCAGGAGCGCTTCATCGACCAAAATCGCGGGGCCATCCCGGCGCTGATGCTGGGGCTGGGCGGCACGCTGGACCTGTTTGCCGGAGAGGCCAGGCGGGCGCCCGACTTTTGGATTCGCCACAATTTGGAATGGCTCTACCGGGGCGGACTGGACCCCCGCCGCTGGAGCCGACTGATGCAGATCCCGGCCTTTTTGTGGGCCGTACAAAGAGATGCGAGGGGGAGACGGGCATGAGGGTGACGCTGCTGGCCCACACACCGGAGCCCGAGCGCCTGATTGCCTCGGCGGCCAAGCTCTGCTACTCGCCCGTGGGCATCGACGCGCTGCGGGAGGGGCTGACCGACGGTGCCGCGGCCGAATTTGTCGGCATGCTGGCCGAGCTGGGGCACGAGAGCCCGATTGAGCACATCACCTTCACCTTTGGCATCGAGGGGGTCTCGCGGTCGCTGCTGGCCCAGCTCACCCGTCACCGCATGGCCTCCTACTCGGTGCAGAGCCAGCGCTATGTGCGGGAGGGGGCCTTTGACTATGTGGTGCCCCCCGCCATCGCCGAAGACGCACAGGCGCTGGCCATTTTCGAGGGGGCCATGCAACAGGCACAGCAGGCCTACGACGCGCTGGGGGAGCGGCTGGGGCAGCTGCAGGCCGAGGCGCTGGAGCGGGAGGGGCTGTCCAAAAAGGCGGCCGCCCGCGCGGCCGGCAAGAGCGCCATTGAGGATGCGCGCTTTGTGCTGCCAAACGCCTGTCACACCAAGCTGATCTGTACCTTCAACGCGCGCAGCCTGCTCAACTTCTTCTCGCTGCGCTGCTGCAACCGCGCCCAGTGGGAGATCCGCGCACTGGCCACCGAGATGCTGCACCTGGTGCGGGCGGTGGCGCCGAGCGTCTTTGGCACGGCGGGCCCGCCCTGCCTGCGGGGCCCCTGCCCCGAGGGCAAAATGACCTGCGGCAAGGCCGAGCAGGTGCGCGAGCACTTTGCCCTGCGCTGAGCGCGCAGGGTTTAGAAAGACGATATTGCGGGCCCGCACGGCGGGGCCCTTGGGAAGTAGAGAGATGGGAAAACTGATTGTCATCGACGGGCTGGACGGCAGCGGCAAGCAGACACAGGCGGCGCTGCTGGCCCGGCACCTGGAGGCGGCGGGGCACCCGGTCAGGCCGGTGTCCTTTCCGACCTACACCGAGTCCTCGGCGCCCATCCGGCTCTATCTGGAGGGCGCGCTCGGCTCGCTGGAGCAGGTCAACGTCTACGCCGCCTCGGCCTTTTACGCCGTCGACCGCTACGCCTCTTACCGCAGGGACTGGGGCGCCCACTACGAGCAGGGCGGGCTGGTGCTGGCCGACCGCTACACCACCGCCAACCTGATCCACCAGATGGGCAAGCTGGACCGGGCGCAGTGGGAGGACTACATCGCCTGGCTCGAGGAGACCGAGTACGGCCGCTTTGGCCTGCCAAGGCCCGACCTCGTGCTGTTTTTGGACCTGCCGGTCGAACTGTCGGCCCAGCTGCTCGAGCGGCGGTATGGCGGGGACCCCCAAAAGCGGGACCTGCACGAGCGGGATGCGGCCTATCTGCGGCGCTGCCGCGAGACCGCCGGCTTTGCGGCCGGGCGGCTGGGCTGGAAAATGGTGACCTGCGCCGATGGCGCAAATATTCGGGAGGTGCGGGACATTGCCGAAGAGTTGCTGGGGTACGCGCTGTGCATGCTGCGCGGATCATGAGGGCGAACCGGAGGCGCACACGGACGACTGTACACTGGACTTTGCGCGGGTCACGCTGGATCGCCGCGACCACCTGCAGCAGTACCTTCAACACAACCAAAACCCCTGCTGTGACCTGAGCTTTGCCAACCTCTTTGCCTGGGGCGAGGTCTACGAGACCTCCTACGCGACGTCCGGCGACATGCTGTACCTGCGCGTGTGCCGGGACGGGTCATGCATGTTCCTGCCCCCGATCGGAACCGGCGATTTCGGCGCGGCGGTGGTGCGGCTGATGCGGGAGGCCTGCAGCGAGGGAGAGCCGGCGCTGCGCATGCTCTGCGTGACCGAGCGGGAGCGGTGCATGCTCGAGGAGGCGCACCCGGGCCGCTTTACGTTTGCGCGCATGCGGGACAACGACGACTACGTCCACCTGACCGCGTCGCTCGGGCAGCTGCAGGGGAAAAAGTACCACGGCAAGCGCGGGCATGTAAAGCGCTTTCAAAAGAGCTATGCGCACGAATACCGCCGCATGACGGCACAGGATGTGCCGGCCCTGCTGGAGCTGAACCGGACCTGGGCCGAGCAGACCTATGGCGACAGCCCCGACCGCGACGAGATCCTGGCCTCGACCAGGCTGCTCGAGAACTTCGAGGCGCTGGAGCTGGTGGGGGGCCTGCTGCTGGTCGACGGGCAGCCGGTGGCCGCCTCGGTCGGCTCGCGGCACCACCCGGGCAGCGACACGCTGGTGGTGCACTACGAGAAGGGGCTTTCGCAGACCTATGACGGGGTCTATTCGGCCCTCAACCACCTGTTCATGCAGGACTGTATGGCGGACTTCCGCTATGCCAACCGCGAGGAGGACATGGGCATTTTGGGGCTGCGCAAGTCCAAGCTGAGCTACCACCCGGAGTGTTTGGTGGAGAAGTATATGGCCGTCTGCCGGCTGTGAGGGGGACGAAGGGGATGTACAACGCCGTCATGCTGAACGCGGTTGAGTCCAGCGTCGAGCTGGCCAACCTCTGGAACCGGGTTTTCGGGGACGATCTGAGCTATGTCTACCGCTTTTATCACCACTTTCAGGACAAGCTGGAGGTGCTCGCCCAGACCACCGAGGAGGGCGAGGTCGTCTGCGCCACCCACTTTATCCCGGTGGGCTACCGCTTTTTCCGCCGCGAGCACAAGGGCTCCTACCTCTATGCCGCCATGACGGCGCCCGAGCACCGCGGCCACAACCTGATGGGGGACCTGCTCAAGCGGCGCATCCGTCAGGCTTACCAGAACGGCGAGCTGTTCATGTGCACGCTGCCGGCCGAGCCCAGCCTGTACGACCTCTACCGGCGCTTTGGCCTCGAGCCGACCTTTTCGCTGCACCGCGCCACGCTGACGCGGGAGCGCCTGACCGCGATGCGGCTCACGCTCTCCTTCGAGAGCCGCGTCTCGCCCGGCTACGCCTACGACAACTCCTATGCGCGGCGGGAGCTCACCGTGGTCAAGGACCGGCGCTTTGTCGAGTACACGGCGCTTGAGAACCAGGCCCGCCGGGGGCTGTTCTCGCCGACCTATTCGGGCTACTTCTACGCGCGGCAGCAGGACGAGAAGACGGTCTACGTCAAGGAGCTGTTCCTGCACGACGACAACTTTCCCCACATGGCCAACACGCTGCTGCAAAAGTTCCCCTCGGCCGAGAAGTTCATCTTCGACTTCTGCCCCGGCACCTGCCCCGAGGGCGTTGCCCACCACGAGGTCCAGGCCGGCAGCGCCCGCCTGATCCATGTGCGCGAGGCGCTCTCGCTCTATGCGTCTAAGCACAAGAGCGCATCCATGCGCTTTTCGCTCGAGGACCCGCTGATCCCCGAGAACACCGGGGACTACCAGGTCAAGGACGGCGCGGTCAAAAAGGGCAACGCCAGGGGCGAGGCCCAGCCCATGACGCTGGCCGAGCTCACGCAGCTGTTCATGACCGACGGCGGCGACGGGCACCCCTATATGAACATGATGCTGGACTAGTGTGCGGTCAAAGAGGGGGCGCGGCCTGCGCCGCGCCCCCCCTCTCTAGGAAGTGATTATGGACGGTTGGTTGAAGGTTATGGATTAGCAATCATCGGAGCAGAGAGCCAGGATCAGGAAAATCAGGATGATCCAGCACAGGGTGTCGTTGTCGAAGAAGTTGCCGAAACACATGGGGGGTTCACCTCACTCAAAGTCTATGTGCTATATACTATGTTCGAGGGCCAAAAGTGTGAAAAGGAAAGAGGAGAAAAACTGCAATGCCGCAAAAATATGACGAGGCCGGCGCCACCAAACCCTTTGACAGGCAGCAGCCCCAATCGGCTGCGCGCGGGCGCAAGAGCGTTCGGCAGCGCAAGCAGGCCCTGTTCGCCAGGACCTTCCTGTATGCCGTCACGGTCATCCTCTGTTCGCTGCTGCTGGCCATCTACGCGCTGAACATCGCCAACGACGCGCTGGCGCTGATGAAGCCCTCGAGCACGATGGAGGTCTATATCGCAAAGGGGTCGACGGTCTCCGCGATCGCGCGGGAGCTCAAGGACGCCGGGCTGATCGAGCACCGCTGGAGCTTCAAGCTCTTTGCCAAGCTGACCGGCAACGACGGCAACTTCCAATACGGCACCTACGTGCTCAACACCGACATGGACTACCTGGAGCTGGTGACCAACCTGCAGCGCACCGCCGCCTTTTTGGAGACGGTGCGGGTGACCATCCCCGAGGGCTACGAGCTGCGCGAAATTGTGGATGCGCTGGAGCGCAAGAAGGTCTGTTCGGCCGAGGCGCTGTGGGAGGCCATCAACACCCACAGCTTTGACTACTGGTTTCTCGAGGGGCTGCCCGAGCGGGACAACCGGCTGGAGGGGTACTTTTTCCCCGACACCTACGAGTTTTTTGAGGACTCGGACGCCGACACCGTGGCCAAGAAGTTCCTCGACAACTTCGGCAACAAGTTCACGGCCGAGATGGCCGCGCGGGCGGAGGAGCTGGGCATGACGGTGGATCAGGTGGTCACGCTGGCCTCCATCATCGAGCGGGAGGCGGCCGGCGAGGCCGACCGCGGCAAGGTGGCCTCGGTCTTCCACAACCGGCTGAACAGCAACCAGTATTCGCTGCTGCAGTCCTGCGCCACCGTCCAGTATATTCTCAAGGAGTGCAAACCGGTCCTCTCGGTGGCCGACACCAAGATCGAGAGCCCCTACAACACCTACCTGCATGCGGGGCTGCCGGTCGGGCCCATCGCCTCGCCGGGGCTGGCCTCGCTCAAGGCGGCGCTGTACCCCGAGACCACGGGCTACTACTTCTTTGTGGTGGCGGCCGACGGGACCCACATCTTTTCCACCACCTTTGCCGAGCACCAGGCGGCGGTGGGGCGGGCCGGCTCCTCGCGCGGGACCGGCGCGGTGGGCAGCTGACGGGACACCTCTTATAAGACGCACAAAAAGGCGGCTGCCATGCAGCCGCCTTTAAACTGGGTGCGTTTGACGGGCGGATCTGTCCGCCCCTTTGGCGCCTCGGACGGCCAGGGGGCGGGGATGGGGACTGTCCGCCGTGTTGACGAATGTGCTTCGGGCGGTGCGTTTCCCACCTGGGTGGACAAGGCCGCCTGCCGCCACTGTACCCGGCTTCTCAAGTCCCCAGCTTGGTCAGATTCCCACCCGAGGTGCTCATGGTGTAGTGGCTGGAGCCGTCGGCGTAGTTGACAAAGTAGAGGGTGCTGCCCGACACGTTGAGCTTGGCGCCGTCCACCGTGGTCAGCCGGGTGGCGCTGCCTCCCGAGGTGGAGCAGCGGTAGATGCCGCCCTGTGCGGCATCGCGGAAGTAGAGGTTGCCGCCGGCCAGCACGAACTCCGAGGCCGAGGCCCCCGTGACGGCCTCGGGCGTGCCGCCGCCGGTCGGCACGCGGTAGATGCGGCCGTCCTCGCCGGCGCTGATGTAGTAGACATAGCCGCCGTCCACCGTGATGCCGCCGCAGGCGCCGCCCACCAGCTCGCTGTGGTCGATGCCGTCGAGCGAGGAGCGGTAGAGAGCCCCGCCCTTGGAGTCGTTGCGGTAGTAGACGTCGCCCTCATAGACGGCGATCGAGGTGGCCAGGTCCGGCGTGATGCGCTGCAGGCTTCCGCCCGAGAGCGTCGCGCTGTAGAGGCTGCTGTCCTCGCTGCGGTTTTGGAAGATCAGCCGGTCGTTGGCCAGCAGCAGTGGCCCCGAGACGGCCGAGAGCACCCGCTCGCGTTCGGTGCCGTCCACGCGGACCCGGTAGACGCGGTTGCCGTCCGAGCCGTTGACGTAGTAGATAAAGCCGCCGCTGAGGTTCAGGTAGGAGGCCTTGTCCTCAACCAGCAGGCCGTCGGACTGGCTGTAGAGAAAGCCGGATTTGTTGAGGTTGCTGTAATAGGTGTTGTTGCCGGCAAAGACCACCGTCCCGCCGTTGGAGAGGTTGTTGCCGTTTTGCGCGGTGTAGGCCCCGCGCTCCTCCGCGGTCATGCCCTCGCCGATGGTGAACAGGTAGGCGGCTGGCTGGCTGGCCGCCCCGTCGGCGCTGTAGCGCAGCAGGGTCACCAGCGTCTTGCCCTTTTTAAGCGAAATGCCGTTCTTCGGGTTATACTTTGTGGAGGTCTTGACCGGCGTGTCGCCGTTGGTGGTGTAATAGACCTCGTCGCCGTCGGCCAGGTTGGTCACATGGACGGTCTGGGGCGTGCTGTAGGCGCCGGCCTCGAGGCTCAGCACCGGCGGGCCGACGGTCGAGAGCTGCAGCAGCAGCTCGCCGGCCCGGTCGGCATAGGTCGCGCTGTCAAACAGCATGGCGGCCTCGCTGAGCAGATCGATCTGCTTTTGGATCGGCGCGCCGTTTTCCTCGTACAGGCGCAGCAGGTACTCAAAGCTCTCGACCGAGCGGGGCTTTTTGGCGATGAGCGTCTCCATGAGCGCAATGGCCTGCTGCGGCTGCCCGGTCCGCTCGTAGCTGTCGGCGGCCTGAATGTAGCCGACCGGGCTGTCGGGCGCGATGTCGATGGCCTTGAGGAAGTGCTTGATCGCCCGGTCGTAATCGCCCTGTGCGGCGTACTCGGACCCCTTTGTCAGCTGGGTCTGAAAGCCGCCGTCCAGGCCCGAGACGTTGAAATAGACCAGTGCGATGACCAGGTTGAGGACGATGGCCGCCACCCAGGCCGTGAGTTTAATCCATGTCTTGCTCTTCATGTCCGCCTCATTTCCACCGCGCTGCGGCCTGCCGGGCCGGCTGCGGCCATGTCCCCCAGGGGAGGTTAAGGAAGGAGCGCCGGCCAACCTTGCCCGGCCGGGGTCGATCATAATTCTGCCTTCATTTTACCGTCCAACCCGAAAGGTGTCAAGATCGGGCGAAGACGGGGGCCTTTGCGCAGCCGCGGCGCAAGAAAACACCCGGTCACCTTGCAATGGGGGGGCGACATGACGTATAATCATTTAGTTAACAGTTTGGACAGGGAGAGGAGACGGTCACTTGATTCAGCCGGTGGACAGGCAGGAGCTGCAGCGCCAGCGGCAGCACATGCAGGCGGTCCGGTCGCTGCTCGACGCCGAGCACCTGGCGACCGGCCGGCGGCGCGCGGCCCTGATCGAGACGTACGGCTGCCAGCAGAACGAGGCCGACTCCGACCGCATGCGCGGCATGCTGGCCGAGATGGGCTTTGCCCCGGCCGAAGACCGCGCGCAGGCCGACCTGATCCTGTTCAACACCTGCGCCATCCGCGAGCACGCCGAGCTGCGGGTCTTTGGCAACATCGGCGCGCTCAAGCACCAAAAGCAGCGCAACCCAAACCTGATGCTGGGCATCACCGGCTGCATGATGCAGCAGCCCCACCGCGTGGAGGAGATCCTGTCGAAGTACGGGCAGGTGGACTTCATTTTGGGCACCCACACCTTCTACCTGCTGCCCGGCGTCATTTTGGGGCTGCTGCAGGAGGGGCGCCGCCAGGCCCTCGTGGCCGAGCGGACCGACGCCATCCCCGAGGACCTGCCGGTGCGCCGCGAGTCGGCGCACAAGGCCTGGGTCACCGTCATGTACGGCTGCAACAACTTCTGCGCCTACTGTGTGGTGCCCCACACGCGCGGGCGGGAGATCAGCCGGCGGCCGGAGCACATCCTCGGGGAGGTGCGCGGCCTGGTGCTGGAGGGCTGCCGCGACATCACGCTGCTGGGGCAAAACGTCAACTCCTACGGCAGGGACCTCGGCGGCGAGCCGGACTTTGCCGACCTGCTGGCCGACATCGACAAAATTGAGGGCGACTACCGGCTGCGTTTCATGACCAGCCACCCCAAGGACGCCACGCAGAAGCTGTTTGACGCGATGGCGAACTCGGTGCACGTCGCCCGCCAGCTGCACCTGCCGGTGCAGAGCGGCAGCGACCGGGTGCTGGCGGCCATGAACCGCCGCTACACGGCGGCGGCCTATGCCGAGCTCGCGGCCCGCGCCAGGGCCGCCATGCCCGACCTGGTGCTGACCAGCGACATCATTGTGGGCTTCCCGGGCGAGACCGAGCAGGAGTTCGAGGAGACCCTTGCGCTGGTGCGGGCGCTGCGCTTTGACGCGCTGTTCACCTTTGCCTTCTCGCGGCGGAAGAACACCGCGGCCTACACGATGAAGGAGCAGGTGCCCAAGGAGGAGAAGCAGCGCCGCCTGTCCCGCCTGATGGAGGTGCAGCAGGAGATCTCACTCGAGAAAAACCGCGCCCACCTGGGGCAGGTGCTGTCTGTGCTGGCCGAGGGGCCGGGCAAAGGCGGCCTGCTGCAGGGCCGCACCGAGGGCGGCAAGCTCTGCTACTTTGCAGGGCCGCAGTGCCTGATCGGGCAGTTTGCGCCGGTGCGCATCACCGAGGCCAAGACCTTTGTGCTCTACGGAGAGCTCAGCGGCTCTCATTAGAAAGACAATTTTATGTAAACTTATATTTCAAGGAAGGAAGAATCAAACATGGACAAGATGAGCATCAAGCTGGAAGAGCTGGGCGAGGCCATCATGGAGGACCCCCGGCGCATCGTCTTTATGGCGGCCAAGCAGGCGCAGGAGGCCGACGCCGCGCTGCAGCAGAAAATTGTGGACTTCAACGAGACCCGCGGGCAGCTGATGGCCCAGAGCGGCGACAACCCCGAGGAGAGCACCCGGCTGGGCGATGCGCTGGCCAAGCTGTACGAAGAGATCATGAACCACCCGCTGATGGAGGGCCTGGTCAAGGCCCAAGAGGGCATGAACGAACTGACCGCCCAGCTCAACAACCGCATCCACTTCTTTGTGACCGGCGAGGAGCCCATGGGCTGCTCGGGCGACTGCTCGGGCTGCGGCGGAAGCTGCCCGAGCTGAGGGCCGTTGCCCCGATCGGCGATAGAATTATAGAGATAGAGATTGAACAACGGGCAAAGGGAGGGGGCGCGCGATGAGGGCGGCCGATCAGAAGCTGACCCCCATGATGCAACAGTACCTCGATATCAAGCGGGACAACCCGGAGTACATCCTGCTGTTCCGCCTGGGCGATTTTTACGAGATGTTCTTCGAGGACGCACGGCTGGCCTCGAGGGAGCTCGACCTGGTGCTGACCGGGCGGGACTGCGGCCAGGAGGAGCGGGCCCCGATGTGCGGCGTGCCGCACCACAGCGTGGACGGCTACATCGCCCGGCTGGTGCAAAAGGGCTACAAGGTGGCCATCTGCGAGCAGATGGAGAACCCGGCCGAGGCCAAGGGGCTGGTGCGCCGCGAGATCGTGCGGGTGGTCACGCCCGGCACCATCACCGACGAGAGCATGCTGGAGAGCGCCGCGAACAACTACCTCGGCGCGGTCTTTCGCCGCGGCGGGCGCATCGCCTTTGCCTTTGCCGACGTGTCGACCGGCGAGGTGTCGGCCACGCTGCTTGAGGGGGAGACGGCGCTCTCGCTGGCCAAGGCCGAGCTGGCCAAGTACAACCCCGCCGAGCTGCTCTACGCCATGGCGGGGGAGCCGGTCGAGGAGCTGGCCTCCTTCGCCAAGGCGGCGCTGGGCACCGTGCTGACGCCGGTGGTCGGCAACGAGACGATGCTCGACAACTCGGCCTACGCCAAGTACGGCGAGGACTACTTTGAGCAGCGCGGCATGGGCGCCCTGACCGAGGTGCGCTGCTGCGTCGGGCTGGTGCTGCGCTACCTGGCCGAAACCCAGCGCAGCGGCGCCGTGCACCTGCGCGACGTCTCCTTCAATGCGCCAGACCGCCTGATGAGCCTCGACGTGGCCACGCGGCGCAACCTCGAGCTGACCGGCACGCTGCAGGGCAAGGGCAAGCGCGGCGCGCTGCTCGGGGTGCTGGACGTCACCAAGAGCGCCATGGGCGGCCGCCTGCTGCGCGCCTGGCTGGAGCAGCCGCTCTACGACGTCGACCGCATCGGGCGGCGGCTCGATGCGGTGGAGGAGCTGCTCGGCAGCCGCGTGCTGCGCGAGCGGCTCTGGCAGCAGATCCGGGACATTTCGGACCTGCAGCGCCTGCTCACCCGGGTGGTGTACATGAGCGCCAACGCCAGGGAGCTGCGCGCCATCCACGACACGCTGCGCAGGGTGCCGCCGCTCAGGGAGGCGCTGCGCAGCTGCGGAAGCGCCCTGCTGCAGACCCTCTGCGCCGAGCTGGACGGACAGCCGGCGCTGTGCGACGAGCTCGACGCGGCGCTGGTGTGCGAGGACATCCCCGCCTCGGTCAAGGAGGGCGGCATCATCCGCCCCGGCTACCACGCCGAGGTGGACCGGCTCGCGGGGCTGGTCAAAAACAGCCGCCGCACGCTGGCCGACATCGAGGCGCGGGAGCGGGCGGCCACCGGCATCAAAAACCTCAAAATTTCCTACAACAAGGTGTTCGGCTACTACCTCGAGGTCACCAAGTCCTACTACGACAAAGTGCCCGAGCACTACATCCGCAAGCAGACGCTGGTCAACTGCGAGCGCTTCATCACGCCCGAGCTCAAGGCGCTCGAGGGCGAGCTGCTGGTGGCCGGCGAGCGGCGGGCGGCGCTGGAGTACGAGCTGTTTTGCACGCTGCGCGGCAAGGTGGAGCAGTGCGGCGCGCAGATCGGGCAGACCGCCGCGGCGCTTGCGGCGCTCGACGTGCTCTGCGCGCTGGCCGAGGTGGCCGAGCGCGGCCGCTACTGCCGGCCGGCCGTTCACACGGGGGACGAGATCGTCATCTCGGAGGGGCGGCACCCGGTGGTCGAGACCATGCTGCGCGACCAGCTCTTTGTCCCCAATGACACGCGGCTGGATTGCCGGGGAAATCGCCTCGCCATCATCACGGGGCCCAACATGGCCGGCAAATCCACCTACATGCGGCAGGTGGCCCTGATCGTGCTGATGGCCCAGATCGGCAGCTTTGTGCCGGCGGCCTCGGCCTCGATCGGCATTGTGGACCAAATTTTCACCCGTGTCGGCGCGTCGGACGACCTGTCGGCCGGGCAGTCCACCTTCCTGCTCGAGATGGGCGAGACCGCCAACATCCTAAAGAATGCGACCAGGAGGAGCCTGTTGATCTTTGACGAAATCGGCCGCGGGACCTCGACCTTTGACGGCATGAGCATCGCGCGGGCCGTGATCGAATACGTGGCCGACGAGGCCATTTTGGGGGCCAGGACCCTGTTTGCCACCCACTACCACGAGCTGACCGAGCTCGAGGATGGGCTGGAGGGGGTCAAGAACTACAACATCGCCATCAAGAAGAGCGGCGACACCATCATTTTTCTGCGCCGCATCATGCGCGGCGGCGCCGACGAGAGCTACGGCATCGAGGTGGCCAGGCTGGCCGGCGTGCCCGAGCCGGTCATCGAGACGGCCAAGCGGGTGCTCGAGGGCTTAGAGCAGAGCCGGGGCGGTCCGCCGGTCCGGCGCCCGGCCCCGGTGCAGCCGGCGCCACAGGCACCGCACCCGGCCGCCGGCGAGATTCTGTCGGTGCTCGAGCGCACCGATGTGACCGTCATGACCCCGATGGAGGCCATCAACCTGCTCTACCGGCTCAAGAAGCTGGCCGAGCGGGAGGACGGCGCATAGGGATCTTTTCGGGGCTTTCCGCCGGCGGCCGTGGCCACCGGAGATTGCCCGGCCGAAACACAGCCCCTCAGGAGGTGAGTGCGATGTCCAAAATCAAGGTGCTCCCAATGCAGATTGCCAACCTGATTGCCGCCGGCGAGGTGGTGGACCGCCCGGCCTCCGTCGTCAAGGAGCTGCTGGAAAACGCCATGGACGCCTGCGCCACCGCCGTCTCGGTCGAGGTGGAGGGCGGCGGCGTCTCGCTGATCCGGGTGACCGACAACGGCTGCGGCATGTCCCGCGAGGACGCGCTGGCCTGCTTCGGCCGGCACGCCACCTCTAAAATCAGGCAGGTCGAGGACCTGGCCGCCATCTCGACGCTGGGCTTCCGCGGCGAGGCGCTGGCCGCCGTGGCCTCGGTCTCGCGGGTGACGCTGCGCACGAGGGAACCGGGCAGCGACGAGGGGGTCGAGCTGCAGATCGAGGGCGGGCAGCTGAGGTCCTGCGAGGCCTGCGGCTGTCCGGCCGGGACCGACGTGCTGGTGCGGGACCTCTTCTTCAACACGCCGGCCCGCAAGAAGTTCCTCAAAAAGGAGTCGACCGAGACCGCCACGATCAGCAGCCTGCTCGAGCGGCTGGCCCTCTCAAAGCCGGCGCTCGCGCTGCACTACCGAAGGGACGGGCGGGACAGCCTGCGCACCAGCGGCGGCGGCGACCTGCTCGAGACGGCCTGCGCCGTGCTGGGCGAGCGCACGGCCACCGGCCTGCTGCCAGTCGACCACGGCGAGGGCGGCATCCGCATACACGGCCTGATCGGCCGGCCCGAGGCCTCCCGGCCGGGGCGGCAGGGGCAGAACTTCTTTGTGGCGGGGCGGTATGTCCGCTCGCGGGTGCTGCAGCTGGCGCTCGAGGAGGCCTACAAGGGCAGCCTGATGGGCGGGCGCTATCCCCTCTGCGTGCTGTTTGTCGAGCTGCACCCGGCCAGGGTGGACGTCAACGTCCACCCCCAGAAGATGGAGCTCAAGTTCGCCGACGAGCGGGCGGTCTACGATGCGCTCTACAACGCCGTGCGTGCGGCGCTGACTGAAAAGGCGGGGCGGCCGCCCATCCGGGCGGCCGAGGAGATGTTGCCCCCACCGCCCTCACCACCGCCCGCCGAACCGCCGGCGTCGAGCTGGCGGGACTTTGCGGCGGCGGCCGAGTCCATCGCGATGCAGGCCGCCTCGTCGGGGCCGACGCTGGTCTCTTCGCGCAACCGGCGCATCGACATCGACCCGGGCGACTGGACCTATTACGGCGACCTGGCCGTCGGCCACCGCAGCCGGCGCGAGGAGGCGGCACCGCTGCCGCCCGCGCCCGAGGCGCCCTCGGTACCCGAGGGGCCGCCTGAACAGGCGCCGGCCGAACCGCCCGCCGAAGCCGCGGAGCCTGATCAGGAGGCTGCGCAGGCCACGCTGCCCATCCAGGAGTTTCGAATGGTGGGGGAGCTGTTTCGCACCTACTATGTGGCCGAGTTTGCGCAGGAGGTCTGGCTGGTGGACAAGCACGCCGCGCGGGAGCGCCTGCTGTACGAGGCGCTGCTGGCGCAGGACGGCCCCCGCGCCCAGCAGCTGCTGGAGCCGCTGCTGGTCGAGACCGGGCGGGCCGTGTCGGCACTGGTCGGGGAGTATGGCGAGGTGCTGTGCGAGACCGGCCTCGAGGCCGAGGCCTTTGGCGAGAGTACCGTGTTGCTGCGGTCGCTGCCCATGGGGGTCGAGGCCGGGCAGGGGGGCGCGCTGTTGATGGAACTCTGCACGCTGCTCGAAGAGGGCCGCCGCAGCCGGCGGCCGGTGCTGCTGGAGGAGATGCTGCACAGGGCGGCCTGCACCGCCGCCGTCAAGGGGGGCGACCGGGAGCCGCCGGGGGCCGGCGAGGCGCTGGTGCGCCAGCTGCTGGCGCTGCCCGACCTGCGCCACTGCCCCCACGGCCGCCCCTGCGTCAAGGTGCTGCCAAGGCGCTATTTTGAAAGGGAATTCATGCGGATATGAACAAGCCGCTGGTCGTTGCGCTGACGGGGCCGACCGCCGCCGGGAAGACCGCCTTTGCCGTGGCGCTGGCCAAGGCCTGCTCGGGCGAGGTGGTCTCCTGCGACTCGATGCAGGTTTACCGGGGCATGCCCATCGGCACGGCGGTGCCCTCGCTTGAAGAGCGGCAGGGGGTACCCCACCACATGCTCGAGCGCTGTCCGCCCACCGCCACCTACTCGGTGGCCGACTACTGCCGGGACGCCTCGGTCTGCATCGAGGGGATTTTGGCGCGCAAACACCTGCCGATCGTGGCGGGCGGCACCGGCCTCTACCTCGACGCCCTACTGCGCGGCGCGGTGAACCGGGACCTGCCCGGACCCGCCGGTCTGCGCGAGGCGCTCAGGCGGCGGGCCGAAGGCGAGGGTGGGGCGGCGCTGCTGGCCGAACTCGCGCAGGTGGACCCCGAGACCGCGGCGCGGCTCCACCCGAACGACCTCAAGCGCATCCTGCGGGCACTCGAGGTCTTTGCGGTCTCGGGACAGCCGCTGTCCGCGCTGGCGCGACAGCGCACGGCGGACCCGCCCTACGAGGTGCGCTGGTTTGCCATCGGCTATGCCGACCGGGCGCTGCTGTATGAACGCATCGACCGGCGGGTGGACCTCATGGTCGAGCAGGGGCTGCTGGACGAGGTGCGCCGGCTGCTGCAGACGCCGGGTATTGAGCGCGGCACCGCGATCCAGGCCATCGGCTACAAGGAGCTCGCGCAGGCCCTTACACAGGGCGGCGACCTCGCGCAGGGCATCGCCGCGGCCAAGCAGGCCACCCGGCGGTACGCCAAGCGGCAGCTCACCTGGCTCCGGCGGCACAAGGACCTGCACTGGTTCCATCGCGACCGCCAATCGGACAGGGAAATTTTGGCAAACATGATTAATTTGACAAAAAAAGACAACTAGAAGCTGATAATATTCTCCATAATGTCGGAAATTGGAAAACCAAATCATCCGACCAAAGGGGAGTGTTTTGGGCATGGAGATCATCAAGACAAAGGTGAACCTGCAGGATTCCTTTCTCAACCAGCTGCGCCGCGAGCGTCAACGCGTGACCTTTTACCTGATGAACGGCGTCAAGATGGGCGGCGTGGTCTGCGGTTTTGACAGCTATGTCGTGGTGCTGGAGGAACGCGGTCTCCAGCAGGTGATTTACAAGCACGCCATCTCCACCATGATCCCCACCACACCGGTGCGGCTGCTGGGGGAGGAGGGCGGCGCGACCTGACTGCAAAATGGCCCGGGCGGTTGCGCCGGGCCGCCCCGATGGAGTGGAGTGTATGGGCAAACAGATGGGCAGGCTGAGCACCCTGCTGTTCCTGGCGCTGGCCGGCGGCTATCTGGCGCTGCAGATGGCGCTGCTGTCGCGGCCGGACTTCACCACCGAGCCGGCCGTGCTGCAGAGCGTGACCAGCGAAATTCCGGTGGTGGGCTACCTGCTGCGCAACGAGGTGCCGGTGTTCATGCCAAACCGGGAGACCGGCTACCTGCGCTATGAGCACCGCACGGGGGAGCGGGTCTCCAAGGGCAGTGTGCTGGCCTCGCTCTATGCCGACGCGGGGCAGCTGGCCGCCAGTCTGGAGGCGGCGCGCCTGGCCGAGCTGGTGGACAGGCTGGACGGCCTGCTCTCGCGGCCCGGCATCGGCGTGACCGGCCTGCGCGAGGTGGGCCGCAGCGTGGAGGAGCTGATGGTCGCCATGGCCAGGAGCACCGACCAGGGCAGCGGCGTGCCGGCCGGGGAGGTCAAGTCCCAGCTGGCCTACCAGCTCACGCGGCGCCAGCTCGCCGTGGGCGAGTTTGAGCGCGCGCAGGCGCTGCGGGACGAAAAGGAGGCCCAGCGCAGGCAGGCCGCTGCCGTCAGCCGTCCGATCCAGACGGTCGCGGCCGATCGGCCCGGCTTCTTCGTCAACGAAGTCGACGGCTATGAGGGCATCTTCCGCTCAGCGCTGGCCGGCAAGCTCAACGCGGCCCAGCTGCGGGAGCTGGCCGAGGCCGAGCCGGCCCCGACCGAGGGGGCCGTCTGCAAGCTGGTGGAGGACTTCACCTGGTACTTTGTCTGTCAGGCCGACGACCGGCAGGCGGCCGCACTCGAGCAGGGGCGGACCTACCGGCTCCGCTTTGCCTACGCGCCGCAGACCGACATGCCGGCGCTGCTCGAGCACGTCTACGCCTCGGGCGAGGATGGCTATGTGCTGACCTTCGCCGGCACCCGCATGACCCCCGAGATGATGCTGCTGCGCCGGCAGGCCGTCAGCATCCTGCAGACCACCTACGAGGGCCTGCGCATCAGCAACGAGGCCCGCCGCGTGGTGGACGGCGTGGTGGGGGTCTATGTCCGCAGCGGGCTGACCATGGAGTTTCGCCCCGTCGAGGTCATCTACGCCACCGACACCTATTCGATCGTCAAGTGGGAGCAGGGCAAGTCGGGCGCCCTGCGCCTGTACGACGAGGTGATCATCACCGGAAAGGACATCTACGAGGGCCGCATCGTCAAGTGAGCCGGCCGTCTTACAGAGAGAAAAGGGGAGTGACGACAGTGGGGATCAGGGACCGGGTGCTGCGCGTGCGCGAGGGGATTGCCGAGAGCTGTGCACGGGCGGGTCGAAGCGAGGGGGAGGTCACGCTGGTTGCCGTCTCCAAGACCCGCAGCCCGCAGGAGATCAACGAGGCGGTCGCGGCCGGCGTGCCCGACATCGGGGAGAACTACGTGCAGGAGCTGCTCGCCAAGACGGCGGACATCGACGGCGCGGCCAGGCTCCACTTCATCGGGCACCTGCAGTCCAACAAGGCGAGGCAGCTGGTGGGCGCGGTGTCGCTGATCCAGTCGGTGGACAGGCTGTCGCTGGCGCGGGAGATCGACCGGCAGGCCGCGCGCAAAAACCTCGTGCAGCGGGTGCTGCTGGAGGTCAACGTCGCCGGGGAGCACAGCAAGGCCGGCATCTGCCCCGGGGCGGCCATGGAGCTGGCCCACCAAATGGCCGAGCTGAAAAACCTCAAACTCTGCGGCCTGATGGCCATTCCGCCCGCCGCGGAGGAGCCCTCGGACACCACACCCTATTTTGAACAATTATGTCAGCTGTTTCTTGACATGCAGGCCAAAAAATTAGATAATACAGATATATCTGTCCTGTCCATGGGGATGTCGGGCGACTACCGCGAGGCCATTGCCTGCGGCGCCACCATGGTCCGGGTCGGGACCGCCATCTTCGGCCCCCGCCCGCCCAGGACATAGGGAAGACAAAAACGATACGGCGCACACCGTGGAGGTTTGTAAATGGGACTGCTGGAAAAGTTCAAGGATCTGATGCAAAACGACCCGGACGACGATTTTCTCGACGAGGACGACGAGATGGGCCTGCTGTTCCAAAAGCCGCAGGAGGAGGTCGCCGAACGCGAGGAGCGCAAGCTCTCGGTCATTGACAAAAAGCAGCAGAACAAGGTGGTCAACATCCACACCACCGCGCAGCTGCAGGTGATCCTGGTCAAGCCCGAGCGCTTTGACGACGCCGTTGGCATTGCCGACCACCTGCTGGAGAAGCGCACCGTGGTGCTCAACCTCGAGCAGACCAACAAGGACGTCAGCCGCAGGCTGGTGGACTTTTTGTCGGGCGTGGCCTACGCCGGCGGCGGCCAGATTAAAAAAGTGGCCAACGCCACCTTCATCATCACGCCCTACAACGTGAACATCATGGGCGATTTGCTCGACGAGCTCGAGAACACCGGCGTGTTCTTCTAATGCGCACAACCGTACATCCCCGTGAACGGATCCCTGTGCATGCATGAGGATCAAGGCACATGCATGGAAGGCCTCCCTTCGGGTATGCCGCCGGCGGCTCTGCGCGCGGCGGTCATGGATTTTTGGAGTTGATGCAACGTTGTTCTTGAGAGTCAGACTGGCCATCGGGTACCTGATCAACCTGGTTCAGACGACCCTGGTGCTCCGCGCGGTGCTCTCCTGGTTCTACGGGGTTCCGTTTGTGGCGGAGCTCTACCGGATGCTCTGCACGCTGACCGATCCCATCGTGGAACCCTTTCGAAAGCTGCTAACCCGCTTCCCCTCGGCCCGCACGCTGCCCATCGACCTGTCGGTGCTGTTCACACTGATTGCGCTGGAGCTGCTGCGCATCCTGATTGTCTGACAAAGAACTTTGATAGAGAAAGAGGGAGAGACCATGCTGACCCCGACCGAGTTGAAGGGCAAACAATTTTCCAAGGCCATGTTCGGCGGCTACGCCATGGCCGAAGTGGACAAGCTGCTCGACCAGCTGACGCCCGACTATGAGCGGCTCTACACCGAAAATGCCGAGCTGCGCAAAAAGGTCGAGGTGCTGATCGCCCAGGTGGAGGCCTTTCAGGAGCAGGAGGACTCGATCAAGGCGGCCATTTTGAACGCCCAGCGCATGTGCGACAACATCGTGGCGCAGGCCAAGCAGCAGGCCTCCCTAATTGAACAGGACGCGCGGGCCAAGTCCGAACGGCTCGCCGAACAGCTCGAGCGCGGCATTGCAGACAAGCGCGAGGAGTACGACGTGCTCTGCGCCGAGGTCACGGCATTTCGCGGCAGCCTCGTGGAGCTCTATCGGGATCACCTCGAGAAGATCCGCGAGATCCCGGTCTTCTCCTCGCAGGAGGCGGAGGATTTGGCGCCGGAGGCCGCGCAGGAGATGGGGGACGACGAAGCCGCATTGCAGAACGTGCCGCCCGCCGAGGACGCCGGATTTGAACAGCGCATTGCCCAGCAGTTTTCGGACCTTGAGAAGACCATCGAGTTCTCGCTGCCGGGGCAGGGGCCGGACGAGGCCCCCGAGACGGAGATCGGCGAGGCCCTCGGCCCGCTGTTTGCGGATGGGGCTGCTGAGGCGGCGGACCCGGACGACGCCGGCGATGCGGACCCCGGGTTTGAGGATGTGGTGGAGGTGCTCGAGGAGCCCGAACCGGCCGGTGGACACCTGTCCTACGCCATCCCCGCCTTTGAAGAGGGGAGCCGCAGCTACGGCGGCGAGCTGCACCTCAAGCTCGAGGACTCGCTCGAGTTCGGCACCGAGTTTGACATTGCGACCGGCAGCCGCCGGACCGACTGAGTGGGGCCCCGCCTGCGGGCGGGCCGCCCAAAGTGCTTGTTGGAAATGTTGCGGATAGAAGGTTTGTTCGAGTCCAACATGGATGTTATGGATGCCGTTTTTGTCCGGACAGGTGCCGGACAAAAACGATTTTAGCCCCTTTTCGGCCGGGCCGGCACCGGTGGGGGCCGGCCCGGCGGCAATGCTGCCGGGGCGTTGCGCCGGGACGATCTGCGAAGACATGCGATGGAAGGGAACCGCTTATGGACTACAACAGCACCATCAACCTGCCCAAGACCGACTTCTCGATGCGGGCGGGGCTGCCCAAAAAGGAGCCCGAGATCCTGGCGCGCTGGTATGAGATGGGGCTCTACGAGCGCATCATGGAGAAAAACGAGGGCCGGCCGACCTATCTCCTGCACGACGGGCCGCCCTACGCCAACGGCGACATCCACCTGGGGCACGCGCTCAACAAGAGCCTCAAGGACTTTGTGGTGCGCTACAAAAACCAGAGCGGCTTTCGCAGCCCCTATGTGCCGGGCTGGGACACCCACGGCCTGCCCATTGAGAGCCAGGTGGTGGCCAAGCTCGGCATCGACCGCAAGGGGGTTTCGGACGCCGAGTTCCGCCGCATCTGCGCCGAGTTTTCCACGCGCTATATCGACAACCAGCGCATCCAGTTCAAGCGGCTGGGGGTGCTGGGGTACTGGGATAAGCCCTACCTCACGCTCTCGCCCGACTTTGAGGCGCGGCAGGTCGAGGTCTTTGGCGAGATGGCCAAGCGGGGCTACTTCTACAAGGGCTTCAAGCCGGTCTACTGGTGCCCGAGCGACGAGACCGCGCTGGCCGAGGCGGAGATCGAATACCGGGACGACACCGTGATGACCGTCTATGCCGGCCTGCCGGTCACCGACGACCTCGGGCGGCTGTTCGGCCCGTCGGGGCTCGACCGGATCCAGGTGGTCATCTGGACCACCGCCATCTGGACCCTGCCGGCCTCGACCTGCGTGACGCTGGGGCCCGACATCGAATACGGCCTCTACGAAAAGGACGGCGTCGGCTACCTGGTGGCCTGCGAGGCGGCCGAGCAGGTGCTGGCGCTGGGCGGCATGCCGGACGCCAGGCGGGTACTCACCTGCAAGGGGGCCGACCTGGTCGGCGTCCGCGTGGCGCACCCCATCCACGACTGGGACGAGCCCATCACGGTGGGCGACCACGTCACGGCCGAGGACGGCACCGGCTGCGTGCACTCGGCCGCCTCCGCCGGCCCCGAGGACTACGAGGTCTACGTGCAGTACAAGGACCGCTTTCCGGACATGCGGATTCTGCGGGTGGTGGACGAGTACGGCAAAATGACGCAGGAGGCCGGCGAGCCGGCCGCGGGGCTGTCGGTCTGGGACTGCGGCGAGCCCATCACCCGCCACCTCGAGCGGCAGGGGCGCCTCTTTGCGCGGCGCAGGTTCACGCACGCCTACCCCCACTGCTGGCGCTGTCACGAGCCGGTCATCTACCGCATCACCGAGCAGTGGTTCTGCTCGGTCGAGGCCTTCCGCCAGGAGACGCTGCGGGCCATCGACGAGGTCAAGTGGTACCCCGCCTGGGGCAGGGAGCGCATGGCCTCGATGGTGCGCGAGCGCGCCGACTGGTGCATCTCGCGCCAGCGCCTGTGGGGGGTGCCGATCCCGATCTTCTACTGCGCCGGCTGCGGGGACTATGTCATCAACGAGCAGACCATCGCGGCGGTGGCCGCGCTGTTCCGCCGCGAGGGCAGCAACGGCTGGTTCACCCACTCGGCCAAGGAAATCCTGCCGGAGGGTTTTACCTGCGGCTGCGGCTGCACCGAGTTCACCAAGGAGACCGACATCATGGACGTCTGGTTCGACTCGGGCACCTCCCACTTCGGGGTGCTGGAGTCGCGCAAGGAGCTGCGCTGGCCGGCCGACATGTACCTCGAGGGCAGCGACCAGCACCGCGGCTGGTTCCAGTCCTCGCTGCTGACCTCGGTGGCGGTGCGGGGCGTGGCCCCCTACCGCGAGTGCCTGACCTGCGGCATGGTCGTGGACGGCGAGGGCCGCAAGATGAGCAAGTCGCTGGGCAACGGCATCGAGCCCGACGAGATCCAGCAGACCTACGGCGCCGAGCTGATCCGCCTGTGGGCGGCCTCGGCCGACACCACCAGCGACGTGCGCATCTCGCCCGACATCCTAAAGCAGCTCTCGGACAACTACCGCAAGATCCGCAACACCGCGCGGTATATGCTGGGCAACCTCTATGACTTCAACCCCGACACCGACCGGGTGCCGGTCTCCGAGATGGAGGAGCTCGACCGCTGGGCCCTCTTCGCGCTGCAGCGCATGCTCAAAAAGGCGATTGCCGCCTACGAGGGCTACGCCTACTATATGGTCATGCAGGCCCTGCACAATTTCTGCGTGGTGGACATGAGCAACGTCTACCTCGACATCCTCAAGGACCGCCTCTACTGCGACGAGACAAAGGGCCATGCCCGCCGCTCGGCGCAGTCGGCCATGTACGAGATCCTGCGCACGCTGACGCTGCTGATCTGCCCGGTGCTCTGCTTCACGGCCGAGGAGATCTGGCAGTCCATGCCCCACCACAAGGGGGAGGACCTGCGCAGCGTCAACCTCAACGACATTCCGCAGCCGGCACCGGTTGAGGGCGTGGACGAGGCGCGCTGGGCCCTGCTGATGGCCCTGCGCGAGGACGTCCAGAAGGCGCTTGAGCTGGCCCGGGGCGAAAAGCTGATCGGCTCGGGCCTCGAGGCCGCCGTGACGCTCTATGCACAGGGCGAGGTGTACGAGGCGCTGCTGAAAGATCGCGCGCTGCTGCCGGCGCTGTTCATCGTCTCGGCCGTCGAGCTGGTCAACGGCCCGGGCGAGGGCCATGCCGGCGAGGGCCTGCAGGGGGTGACGGTGGCCGTCGCCCCGGCCGCAGGGCAAAAGTGCGAGCGCTGCTGGCGGGTGCTCGAGACGGTGGGGGAGCACGCCGAACACCCCACGCTCTGCCCGCGCTGCGCCAAGGTCGTCGAGGCGCTGTGAGCCGGACACCGGCCCAGATACAGACCACCCTTTTGGATCAACGGCCGCTTTGAAGGCAGCTCTGCTTGCGCGCCCGGCTCAAAAAGCCGGGCGCTCCTGTCGGGAGGCACCATCTGCGGCAGGCGTCAACGGTATACGGGGAACGGAATGCGATAATGTCCCTGCGGCTGGGCAAGCGCTGCCAAGGCCGCCCGCGGGGGGAATAGACCACACTATGGAATATCCCTGTAGCCGCGGCAGGAGCTGCCGGAGATGCCCGCAGGGGAAAGGAACGCGATTGAAAGAGCCCACGTTGCGCAATGTCACCGCCCTGCTGACGGCGGCCGCCGTCTTTTCGGCCGACCGCCTGGTCAAGTACTGGTGCGTGCGGGTGCTCAAGCCGCTGCACAGCCTGCCGGTGCTCGAGGGCATTTTGTCCTTCACCTACGTCGAGAACACCGGCGCCGCCTTCTCGATGCTGTCGGGGCGGCGCTGGCTGCTGGTGCTGCTGGCCCTTGCCTCGCTGGCGCTGATCGTCGGCCTGTTCTTCAGCCGCGCCTACGCGCACCCGCTGATGGACACGGCGCTGGCCCTCGTGGCGGGCGGCGCGATCGGCAACCTTGCCGACCGCATCCGCGTCGGCTACGTGGTGGACTTCATCGAGCTGCGCTTTGTGCGTTTTGCCATCTTCAACGTGGCCGACTGCGCCATCACGGTGGGGGCGGGGCTGATGCTGCTCTACGCCGCGCTGATGCTGCGCGAGGAGCTGGCCGAGGCCGACCGGCAAAAAAACCAAGGGGAAGAGGCGTGAGCGCCCGGATTTATCGGCCGAGGGGAGGGGATGCGCATGAGCCGGCAGTTTGAATACGAGGTCGAGCAGGCGGGGCACCGCCTCGACCTGCTCGTGGCCGAATGCACCGGCAACAGCCGCGCCGAGGCCCAGCGGCTGATCGAGGGGGGCGGCGTGCTGGTCAACGGCCGGCGCCGCCCAAAGAACCACCGCGTGGCCGAGGGCGACCTGCTCTCGATCTCGCTGCCCGACCAAATCGCCCTCGAGGTGTTGCCCGAGGACATCCCGCTCGACATCCTCTATGAGGACGACAGCCTGCTGGTGGTGGACAAGCCACGCGGCATGGTGGTGCACCCGGCCGCCGGCAATCCGGGCGGCACGCTGGTCAACGCGCTGCTGTTCCACTGCGGGGGGGCGCTCTCGGGCGTGGGCGGGGCCGAGCGGCCCGGCATTGTCCACCGCATCGACAAGGACACCTCGGGCCTGCTGATGGTGGCCAAGACCGACGAGGTCCACCACGCGCTGTCGGCCCAGCTGCAGCTGCACAGCATCGACCGGGAGTACGAGGCCGTGGTGCACGGCTGCCCGCGGCAGGACGAGGGGCGCGTGGAGGCCCCGGTCGGGCGCAACGCCATCGCCCGCAAGGAGATGGCGGTGGTGCCGGACGGAAAGCCGGCCTTGACCGCGTACCGGGTGCTGGCCCGCGGCGGATCGTTTTCGCACCTGCGCTGCCGGCTGTCAACCGGGCGCACCCACCAGATCCGGGTGCACATGGCCCACATCGGGCACCCGGTGGCCGGGGACCCGGTCTACGGGCCGCGGCGGCCGGCGCTCGAGGGCGGGCAGTGCCTGCACGCGGCGCTGCTGGCCTTTACCCATCCGGTGACCGGCGGACGCATGCGCTTTGAAAGCCCGCTGCCCCCCTACTTCACGGCCTTCTTGGCCAGGGTCGGCCTGGCCGGCACAGAAGAACTTTCAGAGAGGTGAGGCACATTGAACATCGACCTGCGGCCCTGGTGCATTGAGGATGCCCAGGCCTACACCCACAACATCAACAACCCCAACGTGTCGGCCAACCTGACCGACGGCGTGCCCTACCCCTTCTATGTCAAGGACGCCATCGCCTTTCTGGAGCGTGTGCTGGAGGCCGACCCGGCCCAGCAGCTCCACCGGACAATCCTGGTCGATGACAGGGTGGCCGGCGGCATCACGGTGCGCAAGCAGGCCGACATCCGCCGCGGGACGGGCATGATGGGCTACTTCATCGGGCAGCCCCACTGGGGGCAGGGCATCATGACCGAGGTGGTGGGGCGGATCTGTGGCGAGGCCTTTTCTCAGCTCTCGATCCACCGCATCGAGGCGCAGATCTTTGCACCCAACCTCGGATCGGTCCGCGTGCTTGAGAAAAACGGCTTTGTGCAGGAGGCCCGTCTGCGCCAGAGCATCCTCAAGCGCGGGCAGGTGCAGGACAGCCTGCTGATGGCCCGGCTGCAGCCGGGCACGGCGCTGCCGGTCTGGGACGAGGTCCGCACGCCCGACGCGCCGGTCAAGGCGCAGCTGCCTGGCAACCTCCACCTGCGCCCCTACCAGGTGGAGGACGTGCCGCAGATCCTGCGGCTGCTCGACAACCCAAAGATGGGGGCCACGCTGAGCGACCGCTACAGCTACCCCTACACGCAGGAGCAGGCCGAAGCCATGGTGTCCTTCATGGTCTCGGCCGACCGGAGAGAAAACCTGCAGCAGGTCATCCTGGTGGACGGCGAGGTGGCCGGCAGCGTCGGCATCAGCCGGCGGGAGGGCGTGTACCGGCAGACGGCCGACGTGGGCTACTGGGTCGGCGAGCCCTTCTGGGGGCGCGGCATCATGACCGCCGTCCTGCAGCGTGCCCTCTGCGAGGCGGTCGGGCTGCTGCAGGTCACCCGCTTTGAGGCGGAGGCTTTCTCGGGCAACGTCGGCTCCCACCGCGTGCTGGAGCGCTGCGGCTTCACGCGGGCCGGCATCGCCCGCGGCAGCATCACCAAGGGCGGGGAGATTCTCGATTCGGCGCTGTACGAGCTGGTGCTCAACCGCACATAACCCCGTGCAACACTGCGCGTTAAAGGGCCGTCGCCACTGGGGGTGGCGGCGGTTTTTTTGTCCCTTTTTGCGCCGCTTTGCCCAAGTGCCCGGGGCTGCGGCGGCGGGGGAGGGGCCAAGATTTTGGGGCGAAACGGCGGGCGCCCGCCGAAAACTTTGAAAAGTCCATTGTAAGCCCTGCATGAGTATGCTATAGTTTTACTAGCAATTGAGAAAAACTGGGGCCGATTTTCGGCCGCTTCCGGACCGACGAACAGCAGTGAGGAGGATGGACGATGAACAGGGCCATGCACAGGACCTGGGTGGAGGTTGACCTCGACAGGGTGTGGGCCAACCTGCAAAACGCACTGTCAAAAATTCATGAGGACACCACGTTTATTGCAGTTGTCAAGGCAGACGCCTACGGCCATGGGGCGCCGGCCCTCGCCAAACTGCTTGAGGAGGAGCCGCGCGTGACCGCCTTCGGCGTGGCCTCCATCGACGAGGCCATCCAGCTGCGGGAGCGCGGGATCGAGCGGCGCATCCTCGTGCTCGGCTTTGTGGACGAGCTGCTGGCCGAAGAGATCGCCAAGTGGGATCTGACCGTTCCGCTGGTGTCGGCCCGGCATGCGCGGGCGATGGACAGAGAGGCGGCGAGGGCCCGCGTCAAGGTCAAGGGGCAGATCAAGATCGACTCGGGCATGTGCCGCCTTGGCATTGTCAACCACTGCGAGCAGGACCTGTCCGGCGCGGTCGAGGAGGCGCTGGAGATCCTTTCGCTCGGCAACCTCGAGGTGGACGGCATCTTCACCCACTTTTCCACCTCGGGCTGGGAGGATACGCACTACGCCGACTTTCAGTACGAAAACTTTAAAAAGGTGCTCGAGGCCGTTGAGGAAAAGGGGTACCCGATGCCCTTTGCCCACTGCTGCAACTCGGGGGCCATCCACTTTCACCCCGAGTTCGCCCTGCGCGCGGTGCGCTCGGGCTCGCTGCTCTACGCCGTCCAGCCCGACAGCAAACGCCCCATTTTGGAGATGTCCATGCCCATGCAGCTGCGCAGCCGTATCGCCCAGATCAAGACGGTCAGGGAGGGCGCCTTCATCGGCTATGACTGCACCTACCAGGTCAAGGGGGAGATGCAGATTGCCATCATTCCGGCCGGCTATGCCGACGGCATCCCCTCGGCCATGTCCAACAAGGGCTGGCTGCTGGTGGGCGGCCAAAAGGCCCCGGTGGTCGGCAAGGTCTGCATGGACCAGCTCATGGTCGACGTCACCGGAATCGAGGGGGTCGAGGAGGGCCAGGTGGTCACGGTCTTTGGCCAGGACGGCGCGTACTATCAGGACATGTTCAAGCTCTGCGCCGAGATCGGCGCCCACCCGGCGCAGCTGCTGTGCAACCTGACCAAGCGGGTGCCGCGGGTCTATTACAAAGATGGCGAGATCGCCTTTGTCGAGTACGCCCTCATCTGAAACCCCTTTAAAAAATGGCCGCAGGCGCAAGGGCAAAGCCGCCCTTGCGCCCTTTTTTTATGCCCTGCGTCATACAGTCTATGCAGTCCAAAATCAACACACAGTGAAAACGACGTCGAAAAACCAGTTCTGTTTTACAGAAATTGTAATTGGGAAAAGAAAAACTCCTCTCCGTTATTCCCTGTACAAGCCGCACTGCATAAGATGGTCATAAGGATGCCGCCAAAGAAAATGGCCGGCGGGATCCGGCAGGTGAATAAAGCGCCTGCAGGCCTGGCAAAAATAAGGATGTCAGCATGCGACTTTTGCAGTATGGAGTGTGAAGGATTTTGACAGTCAGGCGAGGAGATATCTACTATGCCGACCTCAGTCCTGTGGTCGGCAGTGAACAGGGGGGCATTCGCCCCGTCTTAATCATCCAGAACGACGTTGGGAACAAGTACAGCCCAACCGTCATTGCCGCCGCCATCACCAGCCAGGTGGGGAAAAACAAGCTCCCGACCCACATCGAGGTCATGGCGGAAAACGGCTACGGCCTCAACAAGGACTCAATTGTCCTACTGGAGCAGGTGCGCACCATCGACAAGCGCAGGCTCAAGGAGAAGATGGGGCACCTGGACAGCGATACCATGGCCCGTGTCAACGAGGCGCTTTCGGTGAGCTTTGGACTTGACAGCGTGCTGTAATATAAGATAGAGTAAGTTACATTGGCGGCCCGTCCGCAACAGAGGAAAGTGGGGGACACGGATCCCCGCTTCAAGAGACGTTCAGGGGGTAAATTGCAGATGAAAAAACGCATGGCTGTACAGCTCGCCATTGCCGCGCTGCTGCTGGTCGCGTCGGTCCTGACCATCGCGGCCTCGGGGACGGCGGAGGACCCGCTCATTTCGCTGAGCTATCTCAATGGGGTGCTGGTTCCGCAGCTCGAGGAGAAGGTCGACACCCGCGTCAAGGCGGCCATGGCCAACGAGCTCGGGCAGGCCGTGCAGGAGGCCGTGGACGCGCGCTTTGATTCGGGCGAGCTGCCCGCGCAGAGCGGCGGCAGCCAGTATGTGGCGGTCCAGCTGGCCGAGGGGCAGAGCATTCTGTCGGCCTCCGGCAGCCTGGAGGTATTGCTGCGGCGCGGCATCTTCCACTGCGTGGACCCCGAAGGGCAGGGCATCACCAATGTGACGCTGGGCAGCGAGGTGTCGAATGGAAGCGACCTGACGCTGCAAAACCTCTACCTGATTCCGAGGGAGGACGGCAGGGGCATCCTGTGCGACTCGGCCGAGGGCTGGGTGATGGTCCGCGGAAGCTATACGCTGACCGGCGGCGTGACGCAGACAGCGCCTGAGGCCGAACCGGCGGTGCAGGCCCCCGAGGAGGGCTAGCGGACCGGTGGAACAACGACTCAGCGGGGGGATGACATCCCCCCGCTTTTTTTGACCGGAGAGCCGGCTCGCCCATCCCGCACCTCCGCCCCTTCGGGTCCGGCACGAGATCTGCTTATGTGCGGGGAGGGCGTGCCTGCCCGCCGCGTCTGGGAAGCGGCTTTGCAGGTCGCACTGCGCCCGCATTGGGCGGGATCGCCCGTTTCGGCGGTGCAAGGAGGTCCGGCCGCTTTATTTTGGTACAGGCCCGGCTGGACAGGCGGCAAAAAGCCCCGGCGATCTGCTCGATCGCCGGGGCCGAAGTCGTTGTTGGACACCTTGGTTGGGAAGGTGTCACATGGCAGCCGGCACCGCATCGATGTCCGGACGGAGGGGGGCAGGGGTACGGGCACTCAGCATGGAGGCCTTGACCAGTGCGATCAGCGGATTCGGATCGGCCTTGATGTCGGCGGTCGGACTGTTTATGGTGCGCTGCGGACCGTTTGCGCTGACCAGCGCATCGCGCAGCCGCCGGCTGTTCGCCTTGCCAAAGTAAGTGCGGTCCAGCTTGAGGCCCAGGCTTTCGGCATACTGCAGGCAGAACTCGGTCACGACCCTGGTGTTGCCGTCGCGGAAGGTGTGCACCCGCCAGAGTTCGGCCATGCAGGCGGCAAAGGCTGCGGCCTGGTCGTCCAGGCAGAGGTCCATCCAGCGGATCTCCTTCATGTTGCGGATGGCCCGCTTGGCCAGCCGACGGATGGAGCGGTACCCTGCATACCCAACGGAATCGCCGTTAAAGAGCTCCTCGGGCTTTAGCACATCGATTTTGCGCGGCTTTCCGGCCCAGCTGTAAACATCCTGAAAGAAGTGGTGGTGAATGGATTTGAAGTAGCCGTAGTCAAAGCCTTCCGGCCTTGGCAGCGGCCTTCTGCGCAGCTGGCGGGCACGCGTTTCGACATAGCGGTCGACGGTCTGGCTGAGGAGTTCGGGGTCTTGAATCGAGAGTTTATTTTTTAAGATGCCGGCTCCATATTGAAGATACATGGTAGGCTCCTTTCCGAAATCACATGGGAGTTCAAATGGATTTCTGGTTTTTCCTTCAATTCTAGTATAGCCAGATCGAACGGAATTGTCAACATAATTTATTAATTAATTATAAATTTTTTGTTAATAATAAAGGGTATATTAAGTTAATGATATAAAAATGAAATTTAAAAATAGAATATGATTAAATAAAAGCCGATTTAGGATATTGGGTAATTTGTCCAGAAAAAGATTTTAAAGTCAGGGCAAAAAAGCAAAAAAAGAGGGCTGCGCGCGGGCGCGCACAGCCCATTTTATGGTCGAGCCATAGGCTAAAAAATGTGCGGTTGAGGTCGCCGAAAGAGAAAATGCCCTTTGTTAGCAGCAGCGATTGCTGCCGTTTGCGTAGCCGATGCAGTTGTCTCTGGACCAAAAGAGCTCAGAAGCGCAGTTCGAATCGGTGCTTGTGCCCCGGACACAGCCGCCGCATCCGGAGCCGCTGCCGGTGTCGGAGCCACTGCCGCAGCGGCAGGTGCAGCGGCAACGGCAGCGGTTTTGGGTATTGCTTCCCCCAAC
>JAAYBB010000015.1 GCA_012719075.1 Clostridiales bacterium
GGGCGCCGCAGCCGCCGCAACCGGCGCCCTGCCCGCTCAGGGGACGGTATAATCATCTCCGGGACAGGCCCGCTCAAACCCTGGGCGGGGCGCCTTCAGCAGGCCCCGCCCAGCAGGGCGGCCAGGCCCACGGCCCGGCCGATCAGGGCGGCCAGCAGCTGCGTCCTGCGCGCCTGCTCCGCCGCCTGAAGCGCCTGTATGTTCTCATAGAAGACCGCCTGCTCGCCGGCCGGCGCGATGTCGTCCAGCCGGGCCACCACCACGATGCGGTGGGTGTTGACGCCGATGGGCTCGCAGGAGGTGATGGTCAGACAGCTGAAGCCCTGCCGAAAGATGGGGCTCCAGTCGGTCTCCTTCACCACATAGGTGGTCTCGTACACGTACCGGTGGACAAACTGTCCGTCGGCCAGGTAGAGGAAGTCCCCCTCGCCCAGCCGGTCCACGTAGTAGAAGGGCGCGTCGTCGGTCACGACGCCGGCCCGCCGGTTGTTGCGGTGCCCGGCGATGCTGACATTGCGGTTGCCGCGCCCGGGCAGGCTGGCATATTCGTAGAGGCAGACGCCCCGGTTGAGCATGCTTGGGGTGGTGCCGTCATAGAGTGTGGTGTCCAGCGAGAGCAGGGGGATCACCAGGCGCAGGTCGCCGCTGCGGTAGGTTTGGCGCTCCTCCGACACGTACAGCCGGCTGTCGGGGATGCCGTCGTCCTCGTAGGCGTGCAGCGCGGCCTTGGGGTCGGGCGCAGGGGCCTCGGGCGCCGACAGCGGCTGCAGCGCCACCGGCGGGGAGGGCACTTCCGGCGCCTCGGGCGGGGCCTTTGGACCAAAGGCCGCCCAGCACCACGCCAGCAGCAGCGCCAGCAACGCCGTCGCGCGCAGCAGCCCGGTCCGCCGGCCGGATGTCCGCATGGCGGTCCCTCCCCTCGCATGGGCGGTGCGCCCCGCTCAAGCGGCGCACCCTTGATCTAATCCATCACGAATCTAAATTAATCACGGGATCGGGAGCGGCCCAGATGAAGAGGGCCTCCCCCGCAATGAGACAAACGCCAGACGAATCCCGGAAGGTGCCCTCCGGGCCGGCGGGGGCAAAACAAAAATCCCCCTGCAAAAGCACAGCTCTCACAGCGGGATTTTCTTGGTGGAGGAGGGTGGATTTGAACCACCGAAGTCTGTGACAACAGATTTACAGTCTGCCCCCTTTGGCCACTCGGGAACTCCTCCATGTTGGAGCTGGTGAACGGAATCGAACCATCAACCTGCTGATTACAAATCAGCTGCTCTGCCGATTGAGCTACACCAGCCTGTTTGCAGCGCGGTTTTCGATCCTTATCGCCGGCCGCGGCACAGTGTGTGGATGTCGTCCGCTGATGCGCCTTCTGCGATCACCACGTCCTCATTTGGTATCAGCATTATATATCGGCAAAAAGCGATTGTCAAGCAATTTTAAGCCAAATCGGGGCCAGGGCCCTCTTGGAACAACAATTGGCGCCAACGCAGGCGCCACGCGGATGAAACGGACTGGAGAGGTGACGATGAAAACACTGCTTGTCTACTATTCCTACACCGGCAATTCGGCACAGCTGGCCGGCCAGGTGGCCGCGCGGACCGGCGCCGACCTCTGCGAGATCGAGGCCTATTACCGGCCGAGCGTTCCGCGGGCCTATACCCGGGGCGCCATGGCCGCGCGGCGGCAGCAGGGCTGGCCCATCGCGCCGCTGGCCAAGCAAATGGAGAACTACGACCGCATCCTGTTCATGGGGCCCATTTGGGCCGGCTACCCGGCGCCGCCGCTCAACAGCGCCATTGCGCTGCTGCCGGCCGGCAAGGCCGTGCAGGTCATGCTGCTGGCCAAGAGCGGAAAGGGCCGCTGCCAGGAGGCGGTCAGCGAGCAGATCCGGCAGCGGGGCTGCACCGTGGAGCTGTTTCAGATCATCCGGGCCTAGCCCTGTCGGCGATTTTTGAAAAAGCTGGACAGCCCCACATAGAGCATCAGCAAAAGCCAGAGCAGCCCCGACGCGTTGTGGGCAGAGAACCTGGGCACCAGGTTGACCAGCAGCAGCGCCAGCAGCGCCCCGCCGATCAGCGGCAGGCGGCGGCCGGGGCGGGCGGCGGCGCCGCCCTGCGCTGTCTTCAGGCGCCCGAACAGCTCGGACAGATCGGCCGGCGGCGCTTCCGTCCGGCCTTTTTGCGAAGGCCCCTCCCCGCCCGGAATGGGGCGCGCGGAGCGGGCCTGCGCGCGATCCCGGACGGCGCCGCGCCGCCGGTCGGCCGCCGAAGCCGCGCCCAGCGGGGCGTTGCAGGAAATGCAGCGGCCCTCCCGGCGGTGGTTGATGGCGCCGCACTTGCGGCACTCCACCAGGCTGGTCTGCTGCTCGTAATTCGGCCGGCCGCAGCGCGGGCAAAAACGCCCCTCGTAGCCAAAGCCGCAGGCCTCACATTTCAACTGGGGACCCCCCTTTCGGGTTCAGCTTTATTATAGCATATGCGGCCCCCGGTTGTCATTGCCCGCGCGGGGGCTGTGTGGCTGAAAAAATTTTCTTGTCCGATTTTTGCGTCATATCTTTGTGCAAAATTTAGGCATTTTGCAGATTGACAACACCAAATGTGGTCCTCTATACTAAAAGAACAGCCACATATTGTGCTCTGGGGGCAGCTTGCCCCCAGAATTTTCTTCACAAAACAAATGGCCTTTTTATAAGGAATGCGTAAAATGTGACGACCGAGGGGACGTGCAAACGATGTTTCACACCATTGTCAAGCGGGACGGGCGCGAGGTGCCCTATGACCGGGAAAAGATCGATGCGGCCATCGCCAAGGCCATGGAGGCCAGCGGCCGGTCGGCCGCCGAGGCGCCGCTGATCTCGGAGAAGGTGGAGGAGCGCCTCAAGCTGCTCTACACCGACCGGCCGCCGACGGTGGAGGACATTCAGGACACGGTGGAACGGCAGCTGATGGACAGCGGCTACAACATGGTGGCCAAGAACTACATCCTCTACCGCGCCGAGCGCAGCCGGGTGCGCGAGATGAACACCCGCCTGATGAAGATTTACGAGGAGCTGACCTTCTCCGACTCCATCGACTCCGACATCAAGCGCGAAAACGGCAACATCGACGGCGACACCCCGATGGGCACCATGCTCAAGTACGGCAGCGAGGGCGCCAAGGAGTTCAACGAGAAGTTCATCTTAAAGCCGGAGCAGGCCAGGGCCCACCGCGAGGGGGACATCCACATCCACGACTTCGACTTTTACACGCTGACCACCACCTGCACCCAGATCGACATCATCAAGCTGTTCCGCGGCGGCTTTTCGACCGGGCACGGCTACCTGCGCGAGCCCAACGACATCCAGAGCTACGCGGCGCTGGCCTGCATTGCGCTGCAGTCCAACCAGAACGACCAGCACGGCGGGCAGAGCATCGTCAACTTCGACTACGGCCTGGCCGAGGGGGTGGCCAAGACCTTCCGCCGCAAGTACTACGAGGCGCTGGCCTCGGCCTGCGAGCTGCTGGCCCCCGAGGCCGGCTTCACCAAGGAGGAGATCAAGCAGGCGGTGGGCGACCTGCGCGACCAGGGCTACAGCCCCCGCCTGGCCGGCGACGGGGCGGCGCGGGCCGCGCTCTTTGACCTGCTGGCCGCCCGCATCGACGACGCCGACAAGTGCGAGCGGCTGCTGGACTACGCCCAGCGCCACGCCGAGGCCGACACCGAGCGCGCCACCTACCAGGCCATGGAGGCCCTGATCCACAACCTCAACACCATGCACTCGCGGGCCGGCGCGCAGACCCCCTTCTCCTCGATCAACTACGGCATGGACACCACGCCCGAGGGCCGCATGGTCATCCGCAACGTGCTGCTGGCCCACGAGGCCGGCCTGGGCTTTGGCGAGACCCCCATCTTCCCGATCCACATCTTTCGGGTCAAGGAGGGCGTCAACTACTTCCCCGAGGACCCCAGCTACGACCTGTTCCAGCTGGCCTGCCGCGTCAGCGCCAAGCGGCTGTTCCCCAACTTCGCCTTCCAGGACGCGCCCTACAACCTCAAGTACTACCGCCCCGGCGACCCCACCAGCGAGGTGGCCTACATGGGCTGCCGCACCCGCGTGGTCACCAACGTGGCCAACCCCGACAAGCAGACCACCTACGGCCGCGGCAACCTCAGCTTCACCTCGATCAACCTGCCCCGCATCGCCATCCGCGCCAAGGGCGACATCGACGCCTTCTTCGAGGAGCTCGAGCGCAAGCTCGACCTCGTGGCCGAGCAGATGACCGACCGCTTCAACCTGATCTGCCAGAAGACCGTGCGCAACTTCCCCTTCCTGATGGGGCAGGGGGTCTGGCTGGACTCCGACCGCCTGGGCCCCAACGACTGCGTGGGCGAGGTGCTGCGCAACGGCACGCTCTCGATCGGCTTCATCGGCCTGGCCGAGACGCTGGTGGCCCTGACCGGCCACCACCACGGCGAGACGGCCGAGAGCCAGAACCTCGGGCTGGACATCGTGACCTTCATGCGGCGCTACATCGACGCGCTGTCCGAGCGGATGAAGCTCAACTGGACGCTGCTGGCCACGCCAGCCGAGGGGATGGCCGGGCGCTTTGTGCGGCTGGACCGCAAGCGCTTTGGCGAGATCCCCGGCGTGACCGACCGCGCCTACTACACCAACAGCTTCCACCTGCCGGTCTACTTCCCGGTCAGCGCGCTGGACAAGATCCGGCTCGAGGGCCCCTACCACGCGCTGACCAACGCCGGCCACATCACCTATGTCGAGCTGGACGGCGACACGGCCCAGAACCTCGAGGCCTTTGAGGCGCTGGTGCGGGCCATGCACGACAACGGCGTGGGCTACGGCAGCATCAACCACCCGGTCGACCGCGACCCGGTCTGCGGCTACAGCGGCATCATCGGCGACCTCTGCCCCAAGTGCGGCCGCAGCGAGGAGGAGCACGCCCCGCAGTTTGAGCGCATCCGCCGCATCACCGGCTACCTCGTGGGCACGCTCGACCGCTTCAACGACGCCAAGCGGGCCGAGGAGCACGACCGCGTCCGGCATGCGGTGGAGCCGGCGGCGCCCGACGCCTGACCGCCGGCCGGGCCGCAACGCGTGTAGGGGGCGAAAGTCGTGCTAATCCCGATCCCGCCAGAGCTGAAGGGCATGGTTCGGTTTGTGCCCGGCGGCTGTGCGCTCAAAGAGAGCGCAACCCCGGGGCAGCAGGAGGCCTTTAAAACGTTTCAGGCCGAACGGGCGCGGGCACAGGAGGCCACGGTCGTCTCCGCGTAAAACCGCCGGGCGGTGTTCACCGTAAAAATCCAGATAAAATGACCTTGAAGGAGGAACCCCTGATGGAGGAGCCGACCGTCCTGCTGGCCGGCGTGGTGCAGGACTCGATTGTCGACGGCCCCGGCCTGCGGCTGGCCGTCTTCACGCAGGGCTGCCCGCATGCCTGTCCCGGCTGCCACAACCCCGAGACCCACCCCTTTGAAGGGGGCACGCCCACGACCGTACGGGAGCTGCTGCAAAAGCTGCAGGACAACCCGTTGCAGACCGGCGTCACGCTGTCGGGCGGCGAGCCCTTCTGCCAGGCCGCCCCGCTGGCCGCCTTTGCGGCGGCCTGCAAGCGGCGGGGGCTGGAGGTGGCGGCCTACAGCGGCTATACCTTCGAGGAGCTGCTGGAGCTCGGCCGGCAAGACCCCGGGGTGCCGGCGCTGCTGCAGCAGCTGGACACTCTGATCGACGGGCGCTTTGTGCAGGCGCTGCGCAGCCACGAGCTGCGCTTTCGCGGCTCGGCCAACCAGCGCACCGTCGACGTGCCGAAGTCGCTTGCGGCCGGGCGGGCGGTGCTCGACACCTCGGCCCGCTGGAACGGCTGACCCCCACCCGGGCGCTCCCCGCAAAATCCGGCGGGGTGCGATGGAAGCCACGAATGGAAGACGCTGCGGCCCGCGGGCCCACGGAGACACGCGTTTGCGATGGGCAGGCGTGCGCCGCGGGCTGCGGGCCGCTCTGTTGAAACGGGCCGGGGATGAAATGTCCGGGGATGAAAAAGGCCGGAGCTGAAACGGACCCGAACACGCACCCCAGCCTGTCCCCGCAAAGGTCAGGCGGCCTCCATGGTTCATACACCATACGGACACAAAGCGGCGCTATACTGGGCTCACTTCACATAACGGACACGAGGTGAACAACATGAGTGCAGGGCTGATCAAAATCCTGATTGCCGACGACGAGGACCGCATTCGCCGCCTGGTGGGCGACTTCATGAAAAAAGAGGGCTTTACGGTGCTGGAGGCCGCCGACGGTCGGCGGGCCCTCGAGCTGTTTGAGCAGCACCGCGAGGAGCTCTCGCTGGTCATTCTGGACGTCATGATGCCGGAGCACGACGGCTGGAGCGTGCTGCGCAGCATCAAGTCCGCGCGGCCGACGCTGCCGGTGGTCATGCTGACCGCCCGCAACGAGGAGAGCGACGAGATCTTCGGCTTTGAGCTGGGGGCCGACGACTACATCGGCAAGCCCTTCTCGCCCATCATCCTGACCGCGCGGGTCAAGGCGCTGCTGCGCAAGGCCTCCGAGGCCCAGGTGACGGCGCCCAGGGACTACGGCGGCATCGTGATCGACGACGTGGCCCGCGTGGTCACGGTGGACGGCCGGCGCGTGGACATGAGCCCCAAGGAGTACGAGCTGCTGGTCTACCTGACCGGCAACCAGAACATCGCGGTCTCGCGGGACCAGATCCTCAACGCCGTCTGGGGCTACGACTACTACGGCGATCTGCGCACGGTGGACACCCACATCAAGAAGGTGCGCTCCAAGCTCGGGGACAAGGGCAACCTGATCCAGACCGTGCGCAGCTACGGCTATCGATTTGAGGTGCTGTAGCCCCAATGAAGAGGTTCTTTCGCCGTCTGCGCCTGCGCAGCAAGCTCTACAGCCTGACCTGCCTGATGGCGGTGGTCTTCGTCGGGCTGTTCGGCCTGATCTACACCACCTACTATGACAAGTTCATCCTCAAGCAGCGGCAGGAGCAATTGCTCAAGGCCTTTGTGCAGCTGGAAAAGAGCTATGACGGCTCCATTGCCGGCAGCAGCGAGGCGCTGAGCCGCCTCGAGATGCAGTACGGGCTGCGCATGATGATTTTGAGCAGCAACGGCTATCAGGTCAAGTACAGCTCGCTGTTCCCGGACCAGATCAGCCGCATCCTGCTGAGCTACCGGCCCATCGACAAGCTGCGGCGGGTCTTTGAGATCATGTTCAGCGCCTACGGCAGCGACATCGTGCTCGAGACCAACCGCTTTGCGGAGTACGACCCCTCCCGCCCGCCGGGCGAGGACAACCGCGACTACGTGCTGTTCACGCTGCGCGAGACCTCGACCGGCGTGGAGTTCATCGGCCTGCTGGGCACGCTGCCCATGCCCGACAACAGCCGCGAAATGGTGCTGATGCAGCTGCCCACCCCCTTTATCAAGTCCTCCAACCAGCTGACCACCGGCTTTTTGCTGCTGACGGCGCTGGGGGTGCTGCCGGTCACGCTGCTGATCTTTTTCGTGTTCACGCGCAAGTTCACGCAGCCCATCCTGGAAATCCACCAGATTGCCGAGCACATGGCCGAGCTGGACTTCTCCCACCGCTACGGCGGCACCGCCGAGGACGAGGTGGGCGCGCTGGGGCAGAGCATCAACCGGCTGTCCGGCCACCTCGAGCAGACCATCTCCGACCTCAAGTACTCCAACCGGCTGCTCGAGGAGGAGATCGCCAAGGCCCGCCACCTGGTCGAGGCGCGCAAGGCGCTGCTCATCAACGTCTCGCACGAGCTCAAGACCCCGCTGGCGCTGATCCAGGGCTATGCCGAGGGGCTGCGCATCAACCTCAACAACGACGACGAGAGCCGCGAGTTCTACTGCAGCGTGATCGAGGAGGAGGCCCGCCACATGAGCAACCTCGTGGGGGATTTGCTCTCGGTCTCGCGCATCGAGGCCGGCGCCACCCGCGTCGACCGCGAGGCCTTCCGGCTCGAGGAGCTGGTCGAGGAGACGGTCGCCCGCATTCGGCCGATGGCCCAGGAGCGCCGCATCAAAATGGACATCACGCCGCCCGAGCAGACCGTCTACGCCGACCGCGACATGATGCGGCAGGCGCTCGACAACTACCTCTCCAACGCCTACGACCACACGCCGGGCGGCGGCGTCATCCGCCTGTCGGGCGAGCTGGTGGGCCCCTATGTCCGGGTGCTGGTCTTCAACAGCGGCAGCCACATCGACGAGCAGGAGATGCCAAACATCTGGCAGAGCTTTTACAAGCTGGACAAGGCCCGCACACGCTCGCTCGGGGGCACCGGCATCGGCCTGTCCATCGTCAAGGCGGTCATGGAGGCCCACCACTGCGACTACGGCGTGTACAACACGACCGAGGGCGTGGTGTTCTGGTGCGACATCCCGCTGGTGCAGACGCTGCCGGCCGGCGCGGCGCCGGAGGAGGCGGAGGGGCAGGCGCCGGGCGCCGGCCTTGGGCCGGAGCTGGGGTCGATCTATTTAAAGGACGAGGGCCACTGAGCCTGTCTCTGCGCCCGGTCCGACGACCGATCATCAACCGATTATCCGCTGTATGGGAGGGACTGTGTAATGAAGAAGAAGTACGTCATCGAGCTGGGCACCGGCGTGGACATGCACGGCGGCGACATGACCAAGGCGGCCCAGCGCGCGCTGCGCGACGCCGTGAGCCACGGCAGCCTGGCCGGCCTGCGGGACCTGGCCGGCGTGACCGACTTTTTAAAGCAGGTCTCGCTCGAGGTGCTGCTGGCCGTGCCGCAGCCCGAGGCGCTGGACGTGGATGAGGCCATCGCGGGCCTGCCGCCCTATGAGCAGATCGAGGTCAAGGTGGTGCAGGGCGGCCTCTACCTGCCGAACGAGAGCCTCACGGGCGGCCGCGGCGACCCCATCACCGTGGCCTGCGCCGCCGTCACCGTGCTGGTGGAGGTGTAGGGGGCGCGGGCGGTTTGCCGCCGATAAAAGGGAATCCCACAGGCGCTTTGCATCTGTGGGATTCCCTTTTATGTGTGTCGGGCGCCGGCAGGCCCTAGAGCAGGACCTCCAGCGTAAATGTCCAGCTTCTCGCGTGCCCCATCGTTAAAAAATGCATTTTGTCGCTTAGATTAATCTATTGTCCATCGGGTTGCGTTTCGGAATGGGCAATGCGATCCACCGTGTTTTCTGGAGCGGTTTTCGTAAACACCTGCCCAAGTTGACTGAAAATGAGCGAGGATGGAAGCAAAAACACCCCAGCCTCGCTAAATACAAAGTACTGAATGGGCGCGATCAATCTGGAGGTCGACTGAATGCCGTACGGAAGAAGAAAGGTAAAAAGCAGACCAGCCAACAAAAGGATCAGCCCAAGCACAAGCGAAAAAATGGCGAAAGGCCGGCTGTTTCCCCCAATTTCACGTAAAAGCATGGTACAGGCGCCGCTCAAAATAAAGAAGAGGGGCCAGGCAAACTTCATAGGGAGACGGAGAGAAGACAGATCGAAAGGATCAGCAAAATAAAATTTATATTTTCCCCATAACAGCAACAACTGAATCAACAGCACCGGCACCAACAACAGGCAGGCCCGCTTCCTTGCCGTCATCTCTATACACCCTTTCTGTTTCTTCAAACGAAAATTAGTGAATATAGTTAACATATCACAATGAATGAATATGCGTCAACCGGCATAACCCCCAAAAAATGCTTTCCCAAACTGGAACGCATCGCCAAATCCAACCCCAAGACCGCTCAAAACAACGGGGTTCCCCATCGAAAGACGGGGAACCCCTGTTATCCTGTCGGCCGTACGTCAGTTGTCTACACAGGTATGCGCTGTGCCAGGGCCGGCGCCATTCTGCCGAACAACACCGGTCCGATCAGCCATATTCGCCGTTGGCAGGACAGCGTTTCTGAAGCCGGCGCGCTCATTCCGGCTGCACTGCGTTCTCCCGCCCCAGGGCGGCAGCACTTTTAACCGTGTCCGCCAATGTCAGAACAGCAGTTCTGCCGCCGGCGCGCTCACTCCGGCTGCGCGGCATCCTCCCGCCCCAGGGCGGCCAGGACTTTGCAGGTCAGCTCAATGCCGCGCAGGTATTCCTGAATGCTCAGGTGCTCGTTGGGCGCGTGGTTGTCCGAGTCGGGGTCCGACCACCGGACCTGAATGGCCGGAAGCCCCATGATCTTGGTCCACAGGAAGTCCGGTGCCGTGGAGGGGCGGCAGGGGTAGATCACATAGTCCCCGTAGACCTCCCTGGTCACCTCGGCGATGACGGGGACATAGGCGTTCTCCACCGGCGTCTTGGAGGGCGGGACGCCGCCCGTTTTCACCGCCTCCACCTGGCCGTAGCCCAGTTCGCCGATGTACCGCTTTACCTTTTCAAAGATGTCGTCCGGGTCCTGGCCCTCCACGAGGCGGATGTCAAGGGAGGCCGTCGCCCGGCTCGTGACCACGTTGGCCCCGTCGCCCGAGTGCAGCTGCTTGAGGTTGAAGGTGGGCGTGGTGTTCAGATGAACATAGCAGCCCAGCTCGGCCGGATAAACTGGTTTAACGCCGTAGATCGCCTCGATCTCCTGATCGATCGGGGGGAGCGCGTTTAAGATGTCCAGCTCCTGCTGCGTGGGCGGGACGATGCCGTCATAGAACCCCGGCACATGCACCCGGTCGCCGGTCTTCAGCTTGCTAAGGAGCTCCACCATCTGCCAGGCCGCGCTCGGCAGCAGCGGCGCGTAGCGCGAATGGGCGTCCTTGCAAAGCGTCGTCAGCGTCAGCGCGATCGCGACATTGCCCTTGGCGCCCAGCGAGATGATCGGGATGTTCTTTTCGTTCTTGGGCCCGTCGCTGAAAAACACCAGGTCGGCGTCCAACAGCGCCCGGTTTTCGCGCAAAAAGTCCTCGAGCCCGCGGCTCCCCGACTCTTCACAGCCCTCGAAGAGAAACTTGACGTTGACGGGCAGCTCGCCGTACTCGCGCAGCCAGAACTCAAAGGCCTTTACATGCGCCATCAGCGGCGACTTGTTGTCGGCGGAGCCCCGGGCGTAGACCTTGCCGTCGATGACGGTCGGCGTAAAGGGCGGCGTTTTCCACAGCTCCAGGTTTCCGACGGGCACGACGTCATAGTGCGCATAGATCAGCACGGTCCGCTTTGCGGGGTCGTGGCCGTGCTGGGCAAACAGCACCGGGTAGGGCTTGACCGGATAGACCGTCGGCTCAAGCCCGGCGGCGCGCATTTTATCCGCGATCTTCCGGCAGCAGTCCTCAACGCCTTCGCCGGTCGCGCTGATGCTGGGCTGCGCCACGATGTCCAGCCAGTCTTCGATCCAGCGCTCGCCGTCGCGGTGAAGCGCCTCTTTGATCCTGCAATCGAGGGCGTGTTTATCCACCAGCATCGCATGTCCTCCCAAGGTTTTTTCAAAAAAGGGCGGACGGCCGTCTCACCGCTGTTCGGCCAGGTACCCGTTTACAAGGCTCAGCGCGCGGTCAAAGCTGTCGATGACAAAGTTTCGCCTGTGGCCAAGTTCCGTCAGAATATCATAGCTCTCCGCGCTGCCCGCCGGGGTCTTGACCAGCTCGTCGATCAGCTTCAGCGAGGGCATGGGCGGCTGCGGAATCGCGGTGTCGTTTTCGTAGAGGTTGCCCGTGGTGTAGTTGAGCGGCACCAGGATGCGCCCCAGCGCCATCTGCAGGCGGTTGAAGGCGTCGATGTCGGCCGGCGCCTGCGCATAGAGCCCGGAGGTCGCCTCGGCCAGGGCCTGCGCCTGGGCCTGCGGCAGCGACAGGTCAAAGCGGTCCCCCGCGCGCTCAATCCAGTACTGGACCAGCGTCTGAAGCTCCTTTGCCGCCTTGCAGAAGTTGAGCGGGATGGCGGGCTGCGTCAGGACATACAGGGCAAAGGAGATGAAGATCTTCGCGTCGCGCAGGAAGAAGTCGGGGTCCACCTTGTCGACCGTGTCCTCGGCGGTGTGCCACCACCAGCCAAAGTCAAAGGCGCCCGAGCGGGTCTGTGCCAGCTTGTTTTCGGGGTTTTCCGGCCTGGGCTGCTTGGAGAAGGAGGAGAAGGCGCTGGACACGCCGTGGATGTAATAGGACTGGTCCCCGTTGCGTCCGCAGCGGCCGCCGCCAAAGTCGATGCCGGTGTGGGCTTTGATGAACGCGGCGGCGACGTCTTTGATCTCGGGCATGATGATCGAGCGGGTCAGGTCGGTGGCGCCCACGCCGCCGATGATGTCCGCATTGATGTTGAGCACGCAGTGCTTGTGCAAGTTCAGCCAGTCGTTGTCGGCGTGCCAGGCGGAGCCCGCGTAGCGGCCGTGGGAGTGGCCGGAGTAAAACGCCAGCTTGAGGTTGCGCTTCATTTCGTCCCGGTGCATCGAGGCGATGAGCGCGGCCTCGATCTGGATGCAGTTGGCGGTGCCGTTGTCGGTGGCGCCCACATACCAGGAGTCGAGGTGCCCCGAGAACAGGACAAAGTCGTCGGTCGGTTCATTCGCCCGGATGTCGGCGAACAGGAGGGGGATTTTGCGCCAGCCCGTATCGACCACGGTGGTCAGGTGGGCGTCGACGAGCTGTGTTTGGGCGATGTGGACAATCTCCTCATGCAGCTGCTGCGTGACCGAGACGTAGGGGATGTCCGGAATCAGGTCCCTGGTCGTCGGCGTGGGAGAGCCCCAGGCGTTGGAGATGATCTTCTCGTGGATGTACTCGCCCGGGCAGCCGACCACGCCGCGCGCGCCCGCCTTCCAGGCCTTGTGGATTTTGTGAAAGTCTGCAGCGCCGCCCAGCACCACGATCTTGCCGCGGCACAGCTCGGCGGTGATCGCCTCCGGCTCGCCCCCGGCATAGACCAGCTGCCCAACCACGCCCTCGGGAGGGGTGCTCTTGGCCATGGAAGCCGTATGGCAGGCATAGTCCCGGCCGTTGACCACGAGCTTTCCGGAGACGGGGAGGCTGATGTAGGCGTCGTGAAAGATCAGCTGCGTCTCCGCGCCGACCGCTTTCAGCTGCTTCTCCACATAGTGAAAGGCCTTGAGCTCCTCGGCCGTGCCGGAGAGCCGCTCCCACTGGCAAATCGCATACAGGTCGTTCATCAGCCGGTCCTTGGAAACCGGATAATGCATGTGTTTTTCGATGTTTTCCATCTGAAAACCCCTCCTGAAAGCCCGCTTTGGGCAAACTTCAAGCGAAGAGGCGACGTTGACACGCCTCTTCACTTGAAGGGGCTGCGGACACCCGCTTCCTTGCGGTTCCGCCCGCAGCCCCTTCGTCTTCAACGGACCGGTGGTGCTAGTGTATTAGTGCTAGTGTGTTATTTGTAGCAGACGACGTCGCTGCCGAAGACGTGGATGCCGTCGCCGCGCGGAATAAAGCCCTCGACATTCGCGCTGAGTCCGACCAGGATCTCATCGAAGTACAGCGGCAGGCTGGGCATTTCGTCGCGGATGATGCCGTACAGCTCGGTGTACAGGTCGTGGGACGCCTGGACGTCGACAATGGCGCGGCCCTGCATCATGAGCTCGTCGGCGCGGGGGTGGTTCCAGTAGGACTTGTTGCTGGCCGAGGTGGAGTACAGCAGGTTGTACAGCGTAAACCGGGCGTCTCCGGTCAGGCTGTTCATGAACCGGACGCTCATGTCGAAGTTGTCCTTGTCGTTGGCCTCGCGGGACTGCAGCGCCGAGGACTCCATCGCCTCGATGTTCAGCGTGATGCCGACTTTGTCGAGGTCGGCCTGGATGATCTGCGCATACTGCATCCACACGTTGCTGGTGTCGAGCCAGAGGTTGATCGAGAAGCCGCCGCCCGGATAGCCGGCCTCGGTCAGCAGGGCCCTTGCCTTCTCGAGGTCCTGCGGGCGCTCCTCAACGGCCTGGTAACCGACGTTGGCCGGGCTGACGATGTTGTATGCGGCGGTGCCGTAGCCATAGAGGACGTTGTCGACCAGCAGCTGCTTGTCGATGCAGGCCTCAATGGCCTGGCGGACCAGCTTGTTGCCGATGGGCCCCTTGGACAGGGTGTTGTAGTTGGCGAGGTAGCACTTTGTGCCGGGGGTGGTCGCCATCTTGAGGGCGTCGTTGGCCTCGACCTTGGCGACGTCGTTGGGCAGGATCTCGTAGGCGATGTCCACTTCGCCGGTCTCGAGCAGGATGGTCCGCTGGGCGTTCTCGGTCACGATCATCATGTCGAGATTCTTGGTCTTCGGAGCGCCGCGCCAGCAGTCTTCAAAGGCCTCGAGCTGCGCGCCCTCGCCGGAGGTGTATTTGACCAGCTTGTAGCGTCCGGTGCCGATCGGGTTGGAGCCGAAGTTCTTCTCGTCGGCGGAGGCCGCGGCCTTGCTGACGATCGAGAAGGGGGTGATGGTCAGCGCGGGCAGCATCGGGGCGTAGGGCTCATGGGTGTTGATGACCACGGTGTACTCGTCGACAATGTCGACCGACTCCATCCAGGTGGCGTTGTAGCCGACCTGGGGGGAGGCCATGCAGCGCTCCATTGAGTACTTGACGTCCTCGGCCGTCATCTCGTTTCCGTCTTGGAACAGCACGCCCTGGCGCAGCTTGAACTGCACCGACGTGTCGGACAGGTACTCCCACTCGGTCGCGAGGCAGGGCAGGATGGTGGAGCCGATGCCGCCCTGGGGGTCCCACTCGACCAGCGTGTCAAAAATCTGCTGGGAGATGATGCAGGCGCGCATCTCCTTGCCCACGTGGGGGTCGATGGAGGTGATGTCATACGCCAGCGCAATGTTGATGGTGTCCTTGATTTCGCGCTCCTGCGCGTCGTCCGAAGGCGGGGCGGGCGGCGGGTCCTTTTTTGTGCAACCGGTCGGTATCGCGATCAGCATCGCAGCGGCGAGTAGGGCTACCAGCATCCTCTTCATGGCTTTTCTCTCCTTTTTTCATAGCGGTTTGCGCAGCTTATCTTTTGGGGCTATGCCAGATGACAGGAAACAAAATGACCGGGCTCGACCTCCTTCAGCCGGATGTTTTCCTCAAAACAGGCCGGTACGGCGCAGACGCAGCGCCTGGCAAACCGGCAGCCCGGTTTGGGGCTGATCGGACTGGTGAGCTCGCCCTCCAGCAGGATGCGCTCCATCCGGTAGTCGGGGTCGGGCACCGGAATCGCCGAGAGCAGCGCCCTTGTGTAGGGGTGCAGCGGATTCTGAAACAGGCGCCGCGCCGGCGCCTTTTCCACCAGCTGCCCGAGGTACATCACGATGATGTCGTCGGACAGGTGCTTGACGACGCTGAGGTTGTGCGTGATGAACAGGTAGGTCAGCTTGAGCTGCTGCTGGAGGTCCTGCATCAGGTTTAAAATCTGCGCCTGGATCGAGATGTCCAGCGCCGAGACCGGCTCGTCGCAGACGATGAACTTGGGATTTAAGACCAGCGCGCGCGCAATGCCGATGCGCTGGCGGCGTCCGCCGTCCAGCTCGTGCGGGTAGGTGTTGATCAGGCGGGACGCCAGCCCCACCATGTCCATCATCTGATGAATCCGCCGGTTGATCTCCTGGCTGCCGCGCCTGTAGAGCCCCTGGATCAGCAGCGGTTCGGCAATGGCCTGGCTCACGGTCATGTTCGGGTTGAGCGAGGCAAAGGGGTCCTGAAAAATGATCTGCATGTCCTTGCGCATGGCCTTCATTTTTCCGGCGCTGTAGTTCAGAATATTTTCGCCGTTGAACATGACCGCCCCGCTCGTGGGCTCGTGCAGCCGGAGAATGGCGCGCCCCAGCGTCGTCTTTCCGCAGCCCGACTCCCCCACCACGCCCAGCGTCTTGCCCTCGTCGATCGAGAAGCTGACGTCGTCGACCGCGTGCAGCATGCCGCGCGGCGTGCGGAAGTACTTCTTTAACTGTTCAACGCGCAGGATTTCGTTGCCCGGGTCCATGATCAGGCCTCCTTGGAGGAGTGTTCGCACAGGAAGCAGCGGACCGAATGGCCGTCTTCCATCAGGTACAGGGGCGGCGCCTCGCAAAAGCAGCGCTCCATGGCATGGGCGCAGCGGGGGCTGAAGGCGCAGCCCTGCGGCAGGTTTACGGGGTCGGGCATCAGGCCCTCGATCGAGGTCAGGCGCTCGACGTCCTCGATCAGGCTGGGGATGGAGCCGAGCAGGCCCTTGGTGTAGGGGTGCAGGTGCTGCTTGAACACCTGCCGCACCGTGCCGTACTCGATCACCTTGCCCGCATAGAGGATCGCCACATGGTCGCAGTTCTGCGCGACGATGCCGAGGTCGTGCGTGATCAGCAGCATCGCGGTGTTGCGGGTGCTCTTCAGGCGGCTCATCATCTCGAGCACCTGGGCCTGAATGGTCACGTCCAGCGCGGTCGTGGGCTCGTCGGCAATCAGCAGCTTCGGATTGCAGGCCAGCGCGATGGCGATGACGATGCGCTGCTTCATGCCGCCCGAAAACTGGTGCGCGTATTCCGGGTAGCGCTCGCAGGAGATGCCGACCATCTCCATCATCTCCTCGGCCTTTCGCCGGGCGTCCTGCTTGGAGATGCGGTCGTGCGTCTCGATGACTTCGGCAATCTGGTCGCCCACCGTCATGACCGGATTTAAGGAGGTCATCGGGTCCTGAAAGATCATCGAGATGTGCCGGCCGCGGATCTCGCGGATCTCCTGGTCGTTCAGGGTCAGCAGGTTCCGGTCCTCGTACAGGATCTCCCCCGATTTGATCTTGCCCGGGGGGCGGGGCGTCAGCCCCATGATCCCCTTGGCCAGCGTCGTCTTTCCGGCCCCCGTCTCGCCCACCAGGCCCAGCGTTTCGCCCTCGTGGATCGTGAGGTCGACGCCGTTCAGGGCGTGTACCACGCCGTCGTCCATTTCAAAGTGGATGACCAAATCCTTGATTTCCAGCAGCGTACCCATGGAGGCCCTCCCCCCTTTACCGCTTTTGTTTGGGATCGAGCGCATCGCGCAGGCCGTCTCCGAAGATGTTCAGCGACAGCACCGAGACGGTGATCGCGAGGCCGGGGAACACGGTGATGTGCCAGGCGTCGCGGAAAAAAGACTTTGCCGAGGTCAGCATGGCGCCCCACTCGGGCAGCGGCGGCTTTACGCCAAGGCTGAGGTAGGAGAGCGCCGCGATACCCAGGATGCACTGCGCGACGCTCAGGGTGGCCTGCACGATGATCGAAGACGCCGCATTGGGCAGGATGTACTTTGCGATGATGCGCAGGTCGGACGCGCCCGCGGCCCGGCCGGCCTCGATGAACTCGCGGTCCTTGACCGTCATGACGGCGGCGCGGACCACGCGCGCCATGCTGGGAATGCGCGGGATGGTCATCGCGATCAGCAGATTGACGATGCTGGTGCCCAGCGCCGCCACGATCGCAATCGCGAACAGGGTGTACGGGATGGCCAGCAGCACGTCCATGACGCGCATGATGACGTTGTCGAGCCGGCCGCCGTAGTATCCGGCCAGCGCGCCCAGGATGCCCCCGGCGAGCACCGCCACCCCGACCGTGGAGATGCCGATAAAGAGCGAATACCGCGCACCCCACAGCACCCTAAAGAAGATGCTGCGGCCGAACTCATCGCGGCCGAAGAGGTCCCGCACGCTTTCGAGGCTGGGGGCCTTTAACTTGTTCGGCATGTCCTGGCCGACGATGTAGGTCTTGTAAAACGCCTTCTCGGTCGCGACGTCGACAATCAGCGTGGACACCGAGATCAGCAGCAGCAGCGACAGCACGCACAGCGCCACAACGGCCATGCGGTTTTTTTTGAACCGCCGGCGCATTTCCTGCCAGAGCGTTCTGCCGCTTCCGTCCTCGCACAGCGCCGCGGCGGTTTTCAGGGTTTTCGTTTCGGTGGTCACCGTATCCCCCCTCATTTCGAGTACTGCGACTTGATGCGGGGATCGACAAAGGCATAGAGCAGGTCCACGCAGAGGTTTGCCAGCGAAAACAGCACCGAGATCACCACCACGCAGCCGAGCACCGCGGGCGTATCCCGGTTGGTGATGGAGTCCACCACATACTTTCCGATGCCGGGCCAGGCAAAGACGTTTTCGGTGATGACCGAGCCGCCCAGCAGCACGCCGATCTGCAGCCCGATGACCGTGATGATCGGGATGAGGGCGTTGCTCAGCATGTGCCGGAAGGTGACGACCGACTCCTTGACGCCCTTGGACCTGGCGGTGTCGATGTAGTCCTGCTTGATGACCTCCAGCATCGAGGAGCGCGTCTGCCGCGTGATCATCGCGCAGGTGTTGGTGCTGACGGTAAAGGCCGGAAGGATCAGGCTTTTCAACAGCAGCGGCAGGGTTTTCCCCATCCGCGCCGCCGGCAGCCAGCCCAGCTTGACCGAAAACAGCAGCACGCCCATCAGGCCCATCCAAAATCCCGGCACCGCCGCGCCGATCAGCGCGACAAAGGTGACGGTGTTGTCAAAGGCGGTGTACTGCTTCTTTGCGGAGATGATGCCCGCCGGGATGCCGATCAGCACTGCGATCAGCACCGCGCTGCAGGCCAGGATCATGGTGTTGGGCAGCTTGTCGAAGATCTGCTCGGAGATGCTGAGGCCGCTGCGGTAGGAGGTCCCCATATCGCCCTTTAAGAGATTTCTGACATAGTTCACATATTGTACCAAAAGCGGCTTGTCCAGGCCAAGCTCCTGGCGAAGGCGCGCCAGACTCTCCGGCGTGCCGTCGTTTCCCAGGATCACCTCGGCCGCATCGGTGGGCGTCAGGCTCATGATGAAAAACACGACGAAGATGACGCTGAGCAAAACAGGAATCAGCAGCAGGACACGCTTGAGAATATACCGGTACATCCTCATCCTCCTTGAACGCCCTGTCAGCGTTTGTCTATACGTACATAAGAGATCCATGATTTTTTATTGAACGGATATGTTCAGCATATCATGGCCATTTTTATTAAGGAAGGCTTATTATTTTGATATAGAATATAAAAATTTTTTATGCTCCGCCGCCGCGCGGCAGGCCGCAAAAATCCCTGCCGCCCTTACTCGTCCCTGTACAGCTCTTGTGTCATCTCGATAAAATCGCGCATGTATTTTGTGAGGTACATGTTTTTCCGGTAGCAGATGGCAAATTTGCGCTGGTACTCTTCATCCGGCTCCAGGTAGCAGTAGAACGCATTTTCTTTGAGCGTCCGCGTTTCGGCGGGGTGGGCCTCGGGGCACAGCGACACACAGTCAATCGCAATGGCGAGCCGGCAGGCCAGATCCATTCCGGTGGTTTCCAGCACGATCTGCGGGGCGATTTTGGCCCGCTGAAAGACCTTGTCCTGCGATTTCCGAAAGCCGTTGCTCTCCTGAACCGCGACAAACTTCTCGTTTTGGGCCTCCGTAATGTTGATGACCGATCCGATCTCGTAGCGCTTTGCGATGTCCGTGTTGAACCCGCCGAACAGGATGATGCGGTCGCTGTGCAGAAAGGTGTATTCGAGGTCGGGCAGCGGGATGCTGTAGCTGACCAGGGCAAAATCCGCCTCCCCCCGCTGGACCATGGCGCTGAAGGTGGATTTGGAATAGTCGCTGTTGATGCTGATCTCGACATTGGGGTATTTGGCCTTGTATTTGGGCAAGAGCTCCGGCAGCGTGTAGAGCGCGCGCTGGATCGAGACGGCAAAACTCAATCTTCCGCGCACCTCGCCCTTGAGTTCCCCGATCTCCCGCAAAAGGTTGTTCTTGACCTCGCCGATCTGCGTCGCGGCCCGCACAAAGGACTCGCCGGCGCAGGTCAGGGAGATGGGGTTTTTGTACCGGTTGAAGATGGTGATGTCCAGCTCCCGCTCGATGCTCCGGATTTTTTGGCTTAAAAGCGGCTGCGACATGTAGAGCTTTTTTGCCGCCATCGAAATGCTGCCGCACTGCAGGACCGCGAGCACATATTCAAAACTCTCGAGCTGCATCCCGTCGCTCCTTTCCAAAAGGGCCTTTGCCAGCACAGCCTTGACGGAAGATGGCAAAGGCCCGCGTTCCCGCCCGGGCTGCAGGCGCGGGCACCCGCATTTCGCGCGCAGCCCGCCCCTGCCTGTATAGGTGCTACGCCCCGTCTTCGCGGGGACGCTCTGAGCAAAAAGGTCTGCCGCAGCCGGCAGCCCTGCCGGCGCATGGCGGCCCGCGCGCCAACAGGTGCCGGTAAATACTAGAATAAGCTATTTTTCCCCGTTGTGCAAGGGCGGGGGCCGCGCTTAAATTTGGGAGAGCAGGGCAATGTATCCGAAAGGGATACTTTGCGCATGCCAAAATGGATATGCGCCGATCGGCGCGCCTGCAGCGGTTGCCGCCCGGGCGGGGCCGGACGGCGGCCCCCCTGCAGCCGGCAACAAGGGCCGCCCGCAAAAGGGCGGCCCCAAGGGCCCTTTCCCAAGGGGCCGCTGCCAGGGACGGACACGGGCAGCGGCGTGGCAATTAACCCCACAGAGACGGCGAACAGGCCCCCCCGGGCCGTACCTGGGCGGGCCCGTGTGCGCCCTTCCGGGCGCAGAGCACAGCCGCGGGCAAGCAGGCCCTCCCGTCAAAAAAGGGAGGGCCTGCTCTCTTCCGCCTTGTCGCGCAAAGGATGATCGGAGTGATTGCTTATTTCGTGCGATCTGGTATACTTTTCTAGAGGACGGTCAACGGGAATTTGCAACGGACAAGTTGCTATCAGGTGCGGGAGGACAGGGCCATGAAAAAGGAATTTTCGACAAGACCTGAAAAGATGACGGAACCCTGGTGCACATGGCAGGGCTTTTTGACCGCCATGCCATCCCTGGTGTTCGTCGTTACAGGCTGGAAATCAAACGGGAAAGAAAACGCCTGCCTGCAGTCCTGGGCGAGCTTTGCGGGCGGCGGAAAGGATGAGTTTGTCTGTATTCTGGGCGCCGTCTCAAAGAGCGGGCACATGTATCAGTCGCTCAAGGAAACCGGCGTTTGCGTGCTGAACTTCCCGACCTATGACTTATATGACCGCTGTATAAAAACGATCGGCAACAATGCGTTTGAAACGGATGAAATCACCGCCGCCGGCCTGACGGCGGAAAGGGCCGCGAAGGTCAACGCACCGCGGATCAAGGAGTGTTTTCTCAACCTCGAATGTGAATTTTTTTGGGAGCACGACATTTTCGAGCACGTTGGGGTCTACGGGTATCAGGACGTGACGGTCGCGCTGAAAGTCGTCCACATTTGCATGGACAGCGACCACTACGACCAAAACAAACTCGGCAGATACGGAAAGACCGGGTATTTGTACCAAATCGACAACCCGACCAATCCCGAGACGGGAGAGAGGCTGCCGGACATTGTGTCAGGCACCATAGAGGTGAACGCGCCCATTCCGTGGATTACAAAATAAACGGGTTCGGTGCCGGCTCTCCGTCAATAACGCATGCGCTGTGTCACGACAAATTAGCGTTCGGCACAAAAGACGCGTTTTTACCGTGTTTTCAGAAAAAACAGACAGGCAGGGGGCAACATAAAAAAATGTTGCCCCCTGTCTTTATTTCTTGCCAGGCCGCCTGGTGAGCAAACCCGGCAGAATATGCAACTTGAAATACGTCCTTGGCCTTAAAACAGCGGTTGAGGAACAAGCTTAAAAAATGCCCTGAACCAAAGGCCATTACTCCTGTACAGGGTCCCCTTGCCGTACAGCCTTAGTTCGCTTGCCGATGCGCTTTATCAAATGCCAGGGCCGGCGCCGCTCTGCCGAACCGCACCGACCCGATCCCGCTCTATTCTTCGCAGGCCCCGTCCCCGTCCTCCTCCTGCTCCACCACGCTGTCGATCATCTTGATCAGCTCAAGCGTGCTGCGGAAGGCCTGGGTCTCGTTCCGATTGATCCAGGTGATGGTCCCCTGCCAGCTGGCGTGCTGGGTACCTAGAATCTTGACGAGGAAAGCCGCCTTGTCCTGGCCCTTTGCCTGATCCGACATGAAAGTGCCTCCTAAACGTGGGATTCATCCTCAATGAGGATAACAGATGGTGGTTACAGCGCGGTTATGGTTCGAGCTCCAGCAGCCGGCCCTCGATGAACAGCAGCAGCTCCATGTCGCTGGAGAAGGGGTGGCGCCCCTCGGCGCCCACCACCTCGGCAACGCCCTGCCAGGAGGCGTGCTGTCGCGAGATGACGTTGACCAGCAGCGTCAGCAGCGTCCCCTGCGCGGCCGTGACGGTCTCCCGGTCCATGTAGGGCAGGGCGGGATCGGCCAGCCCGGACGGAATCGAGGGCGCCGTCTCGCCGAACTCGCGCTGCTTTAAGAAGGCCTGGGGCTGCCGCTGCAGGTCCATCACGTCGTCGAGCTGCAGCAGCAGGCTGCCCCAGTCCGAAAAGCAGATGGGGGATTTCAGCCGCTCGCTGTAGACGCGCCCCTCCATCCGCCCGCCCTGGTAGCGGTCGATACAGATGCGAAAGGTGGCCTCCCGATAGTTGAACTTTGTCTTGATGTTCACACAGGGCACCTCGCTGTTGTTGGTGACGTACGGGCGCCGCCCGCCTACACGCTCAGGTCAATGGGCTGGACCGAGGCCGCGTAGTCGATCAGGTCCCGCTCCCGCTGCCGGTAGACCGAGCGGATGCGGTGCAGCACGTTTAAGCTGTCCTCGTAGTTGGCGTTGGCCAGCACGATGACAATCTGCCGGTCGTTGATCAGGGACACGATGTCGTCCTTGCGCAGGCAGGAGAGAATGGTGCTGACCAACGTGTCGATGCGGTTTTCGCCGCCCGCCTCGTGCAGCAGGGGCTCGGGGGGCTGGGGCGTGGTCAGCAGCGCCAGGTGCACGCTGCTGCCGTTTCGGAGCGCCTGCCGCTTGATCAGCGCAAAGGCCTGCTTGAAAAAGCCCGAGTCGCAGATAAAGGCGCCGTGCAGGTTTTCGCGGTCGCGCATCTCCTGCTGAAACAGCGTGAGGTCGGTCTCGGGGTAGACCCCCGAGCGCACGCTCTCGAGGTAGATCTGGCTCATGTCCTCCGAGGGGTAGATGCCCAGGTGGCGGAAGAACAGGTCCGAGGCGGTGCGGTAGTCGTTGATGATGGCCTTGAAGTTGCCCTGGTGGCGGTAGCCCTTGAACAGCAGGATGTAGAGCTCCTCGTCAAAGGGCTCGGTGCGCAGGGCCTCCAGGCAGGCGGAGATCATGTCGGCGTGGCGGCCGGCCCGCTCCAGCAGCCGGATGCAGCGCTTGAAGACCTCGATGTAGCGGTTGTGGTAGTATGTGGCCAGCGGGATGACCCAGAGCTGCTCGGTCAGCTTGGGCAAAAAGCTGCCGGCGTAGAGCGAGAGCGCCTGCTCATAGAGCGCCAGCCGCTGCTCGTCGTCCAGCCCAATGCCGTCGGCCTGGCGGCAGAGGGCGTCGAAGCGGTTGACGTCCAGCGTGCAGGCGATGTCGGGGTTCCAGCAGTAAGAGCCCCGCTGCGAGAGGATGAAGGGGGTGTCGGTGTCGAAGGCCTCGTTCAGGATGCGCCGAAGCCGGAAGAACATGGTTTTTAAAGAGCCCTGCGGATTGTCCGACTCGCCGTCCGGCCACAGCAATTCAATGAATTCGGCCTGCGGAATGTGCCGGTCCCGGTGGTAGAGCACATAGGCCAGCAAATTCCAGATTTTAGTCGACCGGTTCATACTGTCGTTGAGCACCACATTGCAAAATTTAATTGAAAAGGCGTCAAAAAAGGTGACCTCGACAGGAACGGTCTGCTCGGGCAAAGCTCTTTCCATAAAAATGACTTTCCATCCATATGAATTTTGTCGCAGTCCGGGACCGCTGGGACGGCGCCTAAAAAAAGCTCGCAAGTGCCGCGGGGAAAACCGAAAAACCCGTAACCAACTGGGGAATCACGGGTTTTTGGAAGCCTCGAACGAGGGGGTTTACCCGTGGAGAACCCGGGCGCAGCGCAGGTGCTGCGGCGAAAAGAAGGGCTTGTGCCGCCCCAAAGGAGGCGCACGGGCCGCCGAAGGCGGCGCCAAAGCGGGCGGCGGGCCTGCAGGCCGCAGGCGTGCACTTTTTTGCGCAAAGGGAGGGGCGAAGGGTGCGGAGGTCTCCCTCCCCGCAGAAAGGGAAACGGAGCAAAGCGAACTTTGCTCCGACGTGGTACGCCCGACTGGATTCGAACCAGCGACCTTCAGAGTCGGAGTCTGACACTCTATCCAACTGAGCTACGGGCGCAAACAGGCGCGCGGCTGCGCGCAGGTTTTGGCAGGCAAAAAACCACCGAAGGCGCCCGGTGGTCTATCCTCTTGCGATCACTTCAGGCCAAACTTCCGATTAAAGCGATCCACACGGCCGCCGGTGTCGACCAGCTTCTGCTTGCCGGTGTAAAACGGATGGCACTTGGAGCAGATTTCCACCTTGATGTCGCTCTTGGTCGAGGAAGTTTCAATCTCCTCGCCGCAGGCGCAGCGGATGGTGGTCGGCTTGTACTGGGGATGGATGCCCTCTTTCATGTCTGTCACCTCGCTTGACGAAAAACAGCGCGCGGCCGGCAATGGCGGCGGCGCGGGCGGCTGTTTGGAATATGGCTAAGACAGTATAGCACGAACCCCCTGAAAATGCAAGCGGTACAAAAATGTGCGGCCGGCCCCGCCGGACGCGTTTGACAAAAACGTAAATTTTTTCTAAAATTAAATGAAAGAAAGAGACTGAAAAAAGGGCAAACAAAGCCGTCCGCTAAAAAAGGGCAGGGCGGACTGGCGGCCCGGCGATCATGCGCCTGGGGTCGCTGGAGTATGGATATGGGGATGGATATGGATATGGGTATGGATATAGGTACGGGTGCGGGCATGGATACAGGGATGGGTACAGGGATGGGTACAGGGATGGGTACAGGGATGGATATGCCTCAACAACTGCAGGGCGTGACGGTGTGCACAACCTACACGTATGACCTGATCAGGGCCTTTCTGCGGGCGCACTTTCAACGGGAGCGGCACATTACCCATGTTCTCGCGGCAGTTGTCGCCTGTGCCTACGGGTACCTCGCCCACCGTCGGGGCTATGTGCTGTCGGCCGGCTTGCCCGGCGACTTTGCCGCCGCCCTCGGCCTGACGCTGGCGCTGCTGGGGATCGGCTATCTGCGGGTTTCGGGGCGGGCGTTGCGGCGGGAGACCTTTGCCAAAACCCCGCTGGCCGGGCGCAGCGAGGCGCTGCGCTTCGGGCCTGAGGCGCTCGAGGTCTCGGCCACGGCCGGCGAAATTTCGCTGCGGCAGCACCTCCCCTACGCTGCGCTCTACCGGATCCTCGAGACCGGCGACGCGCTCTACCTGTACGAGGCCCCTGTCGACAGCCTGCCAAACGGCGTCCACATTGTCAAAAAGGGCGCGCTGTCACCGGCAGAGCTGGAGTGCATCCGATTGCTGCTGTGGGATAAAAAAAGCCCGGTTGCCGAATACCGCACGCAGGGCCGTTGCTGACGAACCTGCCATAGCAGAGCCGCCCACAGACAGGGCTGCCGCAGCTCTTGTGCCCGGCAGCGCTTCCCCCGTTTACGCAAGACCGCGCGCCGTCCGGCGCGCGGTCTTTTTTATTTCTGCGATCTTGTTTAATCCGCAAGAGTGGCCCGCAAGAATGGTCCGTAAGAGGGGCCTGCAGGCCCCCAAGGCCCACCCGGTCAGTCATGCCCCTGCCCTTGCCTACAGGTCCTCGTCCATTCGCCGCAGCTTCATCTCCTGCCACTGCTGCACCGTGATGCGGATCTGGCGCGGCTTGCTGCCCTCCGAGGGGCCGACGATGCCCCGCTCCTCAATCTCGTCCATGATGCGGGCGGCCCGGGCGTAGCCCAGCTTGAGCCGCCGCTGCAGCAGCGAGACCGAGGCCACGCCGCTCTCCAAAATCACGTCGATGGCGGGGTGTAGCAGCTCGTCCTCCTGCGACTCCTCCTCGCCGTAGGCCGAGCCCGAGCGGCCGTTTCGCTCGCTCTCGCGCTCGATCTGCTCGATGACCTGCTGGTCGTACTGCTGGTGGTGGTTTTGGCGCTTGATGTCCTCGACTACCGACTCGACCTCCTTGTCGGTCACGAGGCAGCCCTGCACCCGCAGCGGCTTGACCGCCCCCTGCGGATAGTAGAGCATGTCCCCCTTGCCGATCAGCTTTTCGGCGCCGACGGCGTCGAGGATGGTGCGCGAGTCGATCTGCGAGGAGACTGCAAAGGAGATGCGGGAGGGCACGTTGGCCTTGATGGTGCCGGTGATGACGTTGACGGTGGGGCGCTGGGTCGCGATGACCAGGTGCATGCCGGCGGCGCGGGCCATCTGGGCCAGGCGCTGGATGGCGTCCTCGACCTCGGCCGGGGCGGTCATCATCAGGTCGGCCAGCTCGTCGATCACGATGACCACGCGGGGCAGCGGCGTGATCTCGTCGTCCCCGACCGAGAGCAGGTTGTAGCCGGTGATGTCCTTGACGCCGCGCTCGGCAAACAGCTGGTAGCGCTTCTGCATCTCGCCCACGGCCCAGGACAGCGCGCCGGCCGCCTTTTTCGGGTCGTTGACCACCGGGATCATCAGGTGGGGAATGCCGTTGTAGACCCCCAGCTCCACCACCTTGGGGTCGATCAGGATCAGGCGCAGCTCGCTGGGCTTGGCCTTGTACAGCAGCGACATCAGCAGCGAGTTGATGCAGACCGACTTGCCGGCGCCGGTGGCGCCGGCGATCAGCAGGTGGGGCATCTTGGCGATGTCGCCCACCACCGGCTGGCCGGCGATGTCCTTGCCCAGGCAGATGGTCAGCGGACTCTGGGCGGTGCGGAAGGCGTCCGACTCCAGCACCGAGCGCAGGTGGACGGTGGAGACGGTCTGGTTGGGCACCTCGATGCCGATGGCGGCCTTGCCGGGGATGGGCGCCTCGATGCGGACGCCGATGGCGGCCAGCGAGAGCGCGATGTCGTCCGAGAGGTTGGTGATCTTGCTGATTTTGACGCCGGCGGCCGGCGCCAGCTCATAGCGCGTCACGGCGGGGCCGCGCGAGGTGCCCAGCAGCGTGGCCTCAACGCCGAAGTTGCGCAGCGTCTCGAGGATCTTGCCCGAGCTGGCCACCATCTCCTCGCGGCCGGCGCCGGGACCGGGGCCGGGCTCGCGGGTCAGCAGCGAGAGCGGCGGCACGCGGTAGACGTCCACAAAGGCCTCGGCGTCGGAGAGCTCCTCCTCCTGCACAAGTGCGGGCGCGGGGGCCGGCTTTGCCGCGGGCGGGTCGGGGTCAAAGGGCAGCGCCGGCGGCGCTTCGGCCGCGGGGGCTGCCTCGGGCTCGGCCGCCAGCAGGCCGGTGCGGCGCCGGGGCATGAAGGTCGGGGGCTGCGGCAGCGCGGGTCCGGCCGGCGGCGGGGCCTCGCCCTCGCCCTCGAGCGGCAGGTCGCCGGGCTGCCGGCGCAGCTCCTTGGGGGCCACGCGGCTGTCGGCGGCATTGGCATTTTGGTGCCGGTACTCGTCCAGCCACTGCTTCTCCTGCCGCTCGCGGGCACGCTCGGCCGCGGCGCGCTCCCTTTCGGCGGCCTTTTCGGCCCGGCGTTCGGCGCGGGCCGCCTTTTTGGCCTCCCGGTTGGGGAACATGGCGCGCAGGATGCCCTCGACCGTCACGTTGAGCAGCACGACGGCGCAGAGGATGCCGACGGCCAGGTAGATCATGGCCGCGCCGAACAGGTCGCCCATCGGCAGCAAAAAGCGCGTGAGGACGCCGCCGATCACGCCGCCCGAGAGCAGCGCGGTGTTGCCCTGCTCAAACAGCGCCGGGATCACGGCGGCGCCGGTGGCCTCCAGCGCCGGTGAAAAGAGGTGCAGCGTGCCGGCCAGCGCCACCGTGAACAGCAGCGCCGCCGTCTTGCGGGCCAGGTAGGAGCGGTCCTTCTTGCCAAAGGCGTTCAGCAGGCCGATGTAGATGAAAAAGATGGGCAGCAGGTAGGCCGCGGTGCCGAGGATGCCCAGCAGCGACCGGTAAAAGAATTCGCCCACCACGCCGCCGATGGCCTGGTCGGGGAAAAAGCGGCCGGCCACCAGGCAGGCCAGCAGGTAGAGGCCGAAGAGCAGGAAGGTCACGGCCGAGAGCTGACGGCGAAAGAAGGACTTTCGCTTGTTTTCAGCCTTGGTCTCGGCCGCCTTCTGGGCGGCCGCCGACTTTTTTTTGGGCGCGGCGCCCTTCTTTTGTTCCGCCATGGCAAAAAGCTCCTTTCAGCGGATGAATCCGAAGTAGAGGATGGTGGCGGTGCCGACCACCAGGCAGTAAAAGGAGAAAAAGCGAAAGGAAGTGCCCTTGACCAGGACGCGCACCAGCCCGATGGCCAGGTAGCCCACCACGGCCGCCACCACCATGCCGAGCAGGTAGGGGGCCAGGTTTTCGGGCAGGGCGCCCGCTTGGATGGTCTCGTAGAGCTGCAGCAGCGCGGCCGCCAGCGTGGTGGGCAGCGAGAGGATAAAGGAATAGCGCACGGCATAGTCGCGCTTAAAGCCGGTCATCAGCCCGGCCGAGATGGTGGCGCCCGAGCGCGAGATGCCGGGCAGGATGGCAAACAGCTGCGCAAAGCCGACGGTCAGCGCGTCCTTGGCCGTGGTCTCCGCCATGCCGATGCGCCCTCTGCGCACGCGGGAGGAGACAAAGAGCAGCACGCCCGTGACCAGCAGCATGACACCGACCAGCAGCGGCCGCTCGAACAGGGCCTCGATGTGGCCCTTGACCGGCAGCACCAGAAACAGCGGCAGCAGCGAGAGGATCAGCATGTAGAGGTAGTTGCGCCCCGGGGTGGGCCGCACCTTTCGCAGGCGGCCCGAAAACAGGTCGCGCAGCGTGGAGAACAGCTCGGCCAGCAGGGCCAGAACGTCCCGCCAGAAGGCCGCGATCACGGCGACAAAGGTCCCCAGGTGCAGCAGGACGTCCAAAAACAGGTCCTGCTCGACGCCCGAGGTCCCCAGCAGGTGGGTGAAGATCACCAGGTGCCCGGAGCTTGAGACGGGCAAAAATTCGGTGAGCCCCTGGATGAGGCCCAGCAGAATGGCCTTCCAAACGGTCATGCGGCAGCTCCTTCCGTCGGCGGGCCCCAAAGGGCGGGGCGGGTTCCGCCTGGCCTGGTTCCCGCACGCTTGGTCGGCGGAACCGGTCCCCCCATTATACTATAAAAAAAGGGGGGATAAAACCCCCCTTGGCGGTGCGGGCCAAATTGTGCGGAAAAATCCTCACGGCAGGCCGACGGCCAGAAAGCTGAGGCAAAAGGCCATGCCGGCGCAGGCCGAGCCCAGCGCCAGCTCGCCGGGCGTGTGCCGCTTCATGTGCAGCGAGGCCCAGGCGATGGCCGCAAACAGCAGCGCGCAGGGGATCAGCGAGAGCCCGCCGAACATGTAGGCAAAGAAGATCAACGGGCCGGCGATGCTGCAGGCGTGGCCGCTGGCCCGGAGTCGCAGGGCTTTGTTGAAGACCAGCAGCGCGCAGACCGAGAGAAAGTAGGTCAGGTGGATCTGCATCAACAGGTTGGAGATGCGGGCGCGCCAGCCCCAGAGCACGGCGCCGGTGTAGCCGACGGCGCTCATGATGAAGGCGAGGTTGCGCTGCCCCTCCCGGCCGCGGACCTTGTACCGGGGGATGAGCTCGGCCAGCGGGTAGGCCAGGATGGGGATGAACATCAGGCAGAGGATCGAGATCAGCAGCTCCTGCGGGCTGCGGTAGACGCCCTCGATGGCGCCGTAGGCGATCAGCAGCAGCGCCAGCACCATGAGGGGCGGAATGGTGGCTACCCGGACGAGCTTGGCGAGGATGTCGCCGACGGTCTTCTTCACAGGCTACAGCTCCTTTTTTGTCAGCGCGTCCGCCTGTCAAGGCGGGGTGGGGGTGGGGTGATCTGCTGGGCAAGCTCGCGCGTAGGCAGCGCGCCTGCCCGTCAGGGCGGGGTGGGGGTGTGGCAGCTCGATGTGTTGCCGGGCGGTCCGGTTTGGCAGGCCGGCGTCAGGGAGGGAGGATACGGGGATCTTGACGGTGCCAAGTGGCCGGGTTGGCGGCCCGGCACCCGGGGCAGGGGCATGCCGGCCTGGTGTTGTCAGGTGATCCGGCTTGCGGTTAGGCAGCGGGGGCGTGCCGGCCCGGTCTTGTCAAGCGGTCCGCTGACGGGTTGGCGTCAGGGAGGGAGGATACGGGGATCTTGACGGTGCCAAGTGGCCGGGTTGGCGGCCCGGCACCCGGGGCGGGGGCGCGCCGGCCTAGTGTTGTCAGGTGATCCGGCTTGCGGGTTGGCGTCAGGGGGCGGGGGCGTGCCGGCCCGGTCTTGTCAGGTGATCCGTTTGGCAGGCCGGCGTCAGGGAGGAGAGGATACGGGGATCTTGACGGTGCCAAGTGGACGGGTTGGCGGCCCGACACCCGGGGCAGGGGCATGCCGGCCTAGTGTTGTCAGGCGATCCGGCTGGCGGGTTGGTGGCGGGGGTCGGGGCGCGCCGGCCTGGTGCTGTCGGGCTGGTCCCGTTTGGCAGGCCGGCGTCAGGCGGCAGGGGCGTGCCATGATCGCCGCGATCGTGGTCCCAGGCGCCGCTGTTTGGCAGCCGGGCGTTCCACATCAGGGAGCGGAACGCGACATAGCGCCAGTCTATCACAGTTCGGGCGGATTTGTAACGGTGTTTTTCTGTAGAAAAAGAAAAGCTTTTCCGGAAAGGGGCCCCGGGCGGTTGTGCGTGGAGTGGCGCGGCGCTCCCCTCCGGCCTGTTTGCGCGTGCAGGTTCCCTGACGGCCACCCGGGCAAACCCCCTTACGGCTCCCGCGCCAGCTGCAAAAACTGCGCATACACCTGAGTGGCAGGCCCAGCCGCTCGGCCGCCTGCCGCACGGCGTCGCGGCCGGTCAGCGGAGTGCACTCCCGGCCGAGTAATACCCCCAGGTACCGGACATGTGCCGGAAAAACACCGTATTTAAGTTGTTCATGTTATTATAGACGTTGAATTCGCGCCGGCGTGTCGGGCGACGGGTTGCGATCCGTTGGCACGGCAGTGTGCCCGTACAGGAGTCCCCCAACGACAAACCCCTTACGGCTCCCGTGTCAGCTGCACAAACTGCGCGTACACCTGGTTGCGGGGCAGGCCCAGCCGCTCGGCCGCCTGCCGCACGGCGTCGCGGCCGGTCAGCCCCTGCGCAAGCGCCTCGCGCAGCGCCTGCTCGACCGCCTGCGGCCCCACCTCGGGGGCCGGCTCGGCCCAGCCGGCGACCACCAGCACATACTCTCCGCGCGGCTCGGTCAGGCGCGCCAGCGCCAGCGCGCCCGACAGCGTCGTCCTGACCGTCTGCTCGTGCAGCTTGGTCATCTCGCGGCAGAGGGCGACGTCGCGGTCGCCCAGCGCCCCGTACAGGTCCTCGAGCGTGCGCAGCAGCTTGTGGGGCGCCTCGTAGAAGACCAGCGTGCGCGGCTCCCGCCGGATGGCCTCGAGGTGGGCGGCGCGGCTGCCGCTGCCGGTGGACAAAAAGCCCTCAAAGCAAAAGCGGCCGGCCGGCAGGCCCGACAGGGCCAGCGCCGTCGTAACGGCCGAGGGGCCGGGCACCGACTCCACCGCGATGCCGGCCTCGTGGCAGCGCCCCACCAGGTCGTCGCCGGGGTCGGAGATGGCCGGCATGCCGGCGTCGGTGCAGAGCGCGCAGGTCTCGCCGGCCAGCAGCCGGGGCAGGATCTCCCCGGCCCGGCGGAGGCGGTTGTGCTCGTGGTAGCTGACCATGGGCGTGGACAGCCCCAAATGCCGCAGCAGCTTGCCGGTCACGCGGGTGTCCTCGGCGGCGATGAAGGAGACGCCGCCCAGCACCTCGGCGGCGCGCGGCGAGAGGTCGCCGAGGTTGCCGATCGGGGTGCCCACCAGATAGAGGGTCGAGGGCCTCAGTTCCATACCTGTTCTCCTTTGTAGATCCGTCTGAGCTCGTCGCTCTGCCGGCCGTCTGCATCCTCGAGCAGCAGCGGCGCGCAGACCGACAGGCCGGCCGCCCCGCCCCGCCGCGCCTGCAGCAGCAACAGCGAGGGGGCGGCCCCGGCCGTCTTTTGCACAAAGCGCAGCCGCTTGGGCTCCAGCCCCTCGGCGCGCAGCGCCGAAAACAGGTCGGCCAGCCGCTCGGGGCGGTGGACCAGCACCAGCCGCCCGCCCTCGGGCAGCAGGTGGGCGGCCGCCGCGCAGACCTGCTCAAGCGTGCAGGTCAGCTCGGCGCGGGCCACATCGACGTCCGTCCGGCCCGAGAGCAGCCCCGCCCCCGCCCGCCGATAGGGCGGGTTGACCGTGACCAGCCGGAAGGCCCCGGCCGGGTAGTGGGCCCCGATGTGGCGCAGGTCGCCCTGCCGGATGTCGATGCGGCCCGACAGGCCGCACAGCGCCACCGAGCGGGCGGCCATGTCGGCGTAGTCCTGTTGCAGCTCCAGCCCGCAGAGCGAGTCGGCCGGCGAGTCGGCCAGCAGCAGCGGCACGACGCCGCTGCCGGTGCAGAGGTCGCAGACCGCCTCGCCCGGCCGGGGGCCGGCATGGGCGGCCAGCAGCACGGCGTCCAGCCCAAAGCGAAAGCCCTGCCGCTTCTGGTAGATGCGCAGGTCGCCGCGCAGCGGCTCCAGGGTCTCGTCCATGCGGATCGGTCACCTCGCCTTCAAATCGGCCGGCGCCATGCCGGCAGCCGTCTGTTGCAGCCTCGGGCCGCAGCGCCCGGGGCCCCTTAAATGAGCCGGGGGCCTGTGCGACAGGCCCCCGGCTCATAACGCATGTAGCTTGGGCAGTTACGCCTTCTCAGGGGCGCCCACGGGGCAGACGCCGGCGCAGACGCCGCACTCGATGCAGGTGGCCGCATCGATCACATACTTGTCGCCGCCGTTGGAGATGGCGTTGACGGGACACTCGGGCTCGCAGGCGCCGCAGGAAATGCAGGACTCCTTAATCACATAGGCCATGGGGACGTACCTCCTCTTTTTATGTACTCTCATTGTAATCGTATCGCCTGTAAAAATCAATAGGTTTGAAGGCTCTAACATGGTGGGTGCTGGAAAAAGCGGGTGCCGCGCCCAGGCGGATCAGGCCGCCGTAATCAGCTCCACGGCCCTGGCCATCTGGTCGTCGTTTTGCAGCTGAAGGTCCTTGACCAGGTTGACCAGGTCGGTGATCGACTCAAAGGTCTCCCTTGTGAGGGTGCCGGTCTCCTCGAGCCCCATGCCGCGCTGGTAGATGCGCAGGGCCTCCTCGGTGCTCTGGTCGAACAGCGGGTCGGCCTGGCTCATCAGGCCCAGCAGCACCTGCCGCTGCTCGAGCGCCTCGACCACCTCGCTCTCGGCGCCCGGCGCCACCTGCTCAAAGTTGTCGTGCGCAAAGCGGATAAAGGCCGGCAGCGGGCGGGGCGTGGTGCTGTTTTGCACCGGCAGGTCGGGGGTCACGCCCACGTCGTGGTAGGCGGTGCCCTTGGGCGAGAGCAGCTGCATGACCGTGATCAGCGCAAAGCTGCCGTCCTCGAGCGGGAAGTAGGACTGGCCGATGGCCTTGCCGAAGGTCTGCTGCCCCACCACCTTGGCCAGGCCAAAGTCCTGCAGCGCGATGGCCATCAGCTCGGCGGCCGAGGCGGTCTGCTCGTCGACCAGGATGACGATGCGGTCGGTCTCGATGCCGCGGCCGGAGGTCTTGTACGCCTCGTTGTCCTCCTCATTGCGGGTCACGACGGTGCAGATGGTCCGGTCCTCTTCGGGCACCAGCCAGTTGATGATGTCCAGCACCACCGTGAAGTCGCCGCCCGGGTTGCCCCGCAGGTCGAACAGCAGGCGGTCGACGCCCAGCTCCAGGCACGCGTTTTTGAACTCCACAAACTCGAGGTAGGTCAAAAAGCCCACAAAGTCGTGGATGCGGCAGTCGGCGTAGCGCTCGGTTTTACCGTCCGCAGTGGTGAACTCCTTGAAGGTCCACTGGACCGTCTCGACGACCAGGCGCTCCCGCACCATGTCGAACTGCAGCATCTCGCCGGTGGCGGCGCGGTAGACGGCGTAGGAGACCGGCGTGCCGACCTCGCCGCGCGAGAACTCGGTCAGCGCCGCCGCCGTGAGGTTGAGCACGCTGTGCCCGTCGATCGAGAGGATCTGGTCGCCGGGCAGCATGCCGGCCCGCGCGGCCGCGCAGTCGCCGGAGATCAGGCTGTCCACCAGGATGCGGCCGCCCTCCTCGACGATTGAGGCGCCGATGCCGCCGTAGATCTTGGCGTTCTCCTCGGCCTCGGCCCCCTCGGGCGAGAGGTAGCGGCCGTAGGGGTCGGCGCCCGAGAGCAGCGCGTCGGTCAGCATGGCAAACCGCTCGGGGTCCTGCTCGAGCAGCACGCGGAAGGCGTCCAGCAGCGCCTGCTCGCGATCCCGCTCGACGTAGTAGTTGTCGACATAGAGGTCGAGGATCTCCACAAACTTCTCGTAGCTCTTGTCCTCGGCGGGTGCCGCCTCGGCGGCCGGCGCCGGCTGCGGCAGGGTCTCCTGCGCCAGGGCGGGCAGGCAAGGCGGGCAGAGCAGCAGCGCCAGCAGCAGGGCCAGCGCGCCGTGCAGGGACTTTTTCATGGGGTTCACTCCTGTTGTTGGTGGGGTTCCAAGGGGCCTGTCCCGCGGCGCTACATGCGCTCGGGGCAGGTGACCTTGAGGATGCCAAGCGTATTGCGCAGCACCTGTCCCGTCAGCTGGCAGAGCTTGAGGCGGGCCTGCATCAGGGCCTCCTGCTCGCCGCGCACGTGGCAGGCGGTGTAAAAGCGGTGGAACAGCGAGGCCGCCTCGCTGACGTACTTGGTCAGCCGGCTGGGGTCGAGGTCGCGGGCGGCCAGGATGAGCTGCTGCGGGAAGTCGCCCAGGTGGCGGATCAGGTCCCGCTCCTCCTCGGCCACCAGCAGCCGCAGGTCGAGCGAATCGGCCGGCCGCGGCGTGACGCCCTCGGCCGCGAGGTTGCGCAGGATGCTGCAGATGCGCGCGTGGGCGTACTGCACATAGTAGACCGGGTTGTCGTTCTCCTGCTTGACCGCGAGGTCGAGGTCGAAGTCCATGGCCGTGTCGTTCTGGCGCGAGCAGAAGAAAAAGCGGGCGGCGTCGACCGGGATCTCGTCGAGCAGGTCGGCCAGCGAGACCGCCTTGCCGGTGCGCTTGCTCATGCGCACGACCTCGCCGTCGCGCAGCAGCCGCACGAACTGGATCAGCACAAAGCGCAGCCGCTCGGGGTCGATGCCCAGCGCCGCCATGCCGGCCTTGAAGCGGATGCTGTGGCCGTGGTGGTCGGCCCCGAAGATGTCGATGACCTCGTCGAAGCCGCGCGTGACGAACTTGTTGTGGTGGTAGGCGATGTCGGCCGCGTAATAGGTGTAGAAGCCGTTGGACTTGCGCAGCACGTCGTCCTTCTCGACGCCGTAGCGCGAGGCGGCAAACCACAGGGCGCCGTCCTGCTCGTAGAGGGCGCCGTTTTTGTCCAGCCTGTCGAGGGTCTGCTCGACGGCGCCGGTCTCGTAGAGCGAGGATTCGGGGAAGAAGACGTCGTGGCGGATGCGGTAGCGGGCCAGGTCGGCCTTCATGCGGGCGATGTTCTGCTCCAGCGCAAAGTCGCGCAGCTCGGCCACGCGGGCCCCCTCGTCGGCCTCCGCCAGCTTGTCCCCGTACAGCTCGAGGTAGCGGCGGGCGTTTTCGATCACGTCCTCGCCGTGGTAGCCGTCCTCGGGCATGGGGTAGCGGTCGGGGTCGCCCAGCAGCTCGAAGTAGCGCGCCTGCATCGTGCGGCCCAGCAGGTCGACCTGGTTGCCGGCGTCGTTGAGGTAGAACTCCCGCGTGACGTCACAGCCTGTCCACTCCAGGATGGTCGAGAGCGTGTCGCCCAGCACGCCGCCGCGGGCGTTGCCCAGGTGCATCGGGCCGGTGGGGTTGGCCGAGACGTACTCGACCTGGACCTTTCGCCCGCGGCCGCCCTCGCTCTTGCCGTAGTCGTCGCCGGCCTGCTCGATGGCCAGCAGCGTGTCGGCGTACCAGTCTGCGCTCAGGCGCAGGTTGACAAAGCCGGGCCCGGCCACCTCGGCGGCGGCGACGGTGCCCGAGAGGTCCAGCTCGCCCGCCACGGCCTCGGCGATCTTGTGCGGCGGCAGGCCGAGCGGCTTTGCCCAGACCATGGCGAAGTTGGAGGCCAGGTCGCCCCGCCCCTTTTCACGCGGCTCGCTCACGTCGAACTGCCCGGGCGCGCCGGCCGGCAGCGCCCCGGTGACCACGGCCTGTTCGTAAGCGGCCAAAATGGCCGCGCGGGCGGCGTCGGCCGCAAGCTGTCTTGGGTTTTTCGGCATGGTGTTCTCCTCCTCGCGGCCGGTCTCAGGTGAGGGGCCGGGCCTCTTTTATTTTAATCAAAAAGTTGTTTTTGCTCATAAACTGGCTGTTGAGCTCGAGCTGGTAGTCCACAAACAGCGATCCGCCGCAGTCGTCCAGCCGGTTGATGACCTTGAAGGCGTCGACGGTCAGCGTCATGTCCCCCTCCTCGACGTTGTAGAGGCCGCTGTTGCGCTTGCCCTGCTCAAAGACGAGGGAGGAGCTGACGTCGCCCACGCGGGTCAGGGTCACGCGGTTGTTGGACTCCACCAGAATGGTGGTCCGGGTGCCCTCGAGGCCGGTCACCTCGGTCTCGTCGTAGACGATGACATAGGCGTCCCCCTGCCGCTCAAACCGCCCGTCGGTGATCAGCTCGATCTGCTCCCGGTCGTCAAAGTCCTCGAAGTACTGCCGCCCCCGAATGGTGATGACGGCGTTGTTCGGCTTTCGGCGTTTGGCCCTGGCCGGTTTCTTCAAGCGGCCACCTCCTTCCTGTCGATGGGTGTCGTATGGGGCCGGGCGGTCCCGCCCGGTGGGATGTCAATAGTTTTCAATGTCGACGCGCGTGGCCTCGCCCTGCACCGGGCCGCCCAGGAACATGCCGGCGTGCTGCAGAAAGTTCTGCGCCGAGTCGCTGACGTAGTAGCGCTCGGTGCCGGGGGTGCCGGCCTCGCGCAGGCCGCCGGTCTCCTGCAGCAGCGCCCGCAGGTCGCGCACGGTCTCGTGGCCCGGGTCGATCAGCGCCACCTGCGGCCCGCAGGCCGCGCGGAAGATGTCGGTCAGCAGCGGGTAGTGGGTGCAGCCCAAAATCAGCGTGTCGATGTCCTGTGCCAGCAGCGGGGCCACGTACTCCTGCACCAGCAGCTCGGTCACGGTGGCGCCGGGGGCAAAGCGCCCGTCCTCCACCAGCGGCACCAGCAGCGGGCAGGCCCTTGCGGGCACGAGCAGCTCGGGGTTGATGGCCAGCAGCCCGCGCTGAAAGGTCTCGCTTCGGATCGTGGCATTGGTGCCGATCACCCCCACCCGGCCGTTGCGCGTGGCGGCGGCCGCCGCCCGGACCGTGCTGTCGATCACGCCGAGGACCGGGGCCTGCACGGCCTGCTGCAGCTGGGGCAGCGCCACCGAGCTCACGGTGCCGCAGGCCACCACCACGCACTTGAGGCTGTGCGCCATCAGAAAGCGCAAATCCTGCAGCGCGTACCGCAGAATGGTCTCGGCGCTCCGGGTGCCGTAGGGGACCCGGCCGGTGTCTCCGAAGTAGACGACGTCCTCGTCCGGCAGCAGCCTGCGTAGCGCCTGGACCGCCGTCAGCCCCCCGAGGCCGGAATCAAATACGCCGATGGCGCGGTTATCCATAAATGCGGCACCTCCTGATGGTTGCAAGCTTAAATTATACCATAGGTATGCCGCCCGCACAAGCAAAATGCGCAAACCCGCACGAGGGGGCGACAGGCAGGGCGCCGGGCCGCCTGGAGTGGGCCTTTGCCTTGGTCCTTGGCCCTTGGTCCTTGGCCCTTGGTCCTTGGCCCTGGTCCTTGCATTCCAGGTCAGGTCCCGCCCGACCCACCGGCTTTTTACGGTCGCCTTCGTGAGACTTGGCCACAGAAAGGCTGCCCCCTTATCCAGCCGCCCCTGAAAGGCTGCCGGTACAGGGTTGTCCAGGCACGCTGCTACCGGCCTTATTCCTCGCTCCCCCCTTAATAAGGTCGCGGCCACGGGCCGCAGGGCAGGAGGGTTTCGCGGCCTGCGGGCCGTAGGAGAAGGTCGTGCTTTTGAGCGGCAAAAGCACCAAAACCGCCTCCTTTTGCGGCGGGCAAAAGGAGGCAAAAGCCGCCGGGGGTTATTGCGAGACCCCCCGGACCTCCCGGCGCCTCTAAAGTACGTCCGGCCCCCGAATAATAATTAAAGGATCGAAGCCGGCAATAAAGA
>JAAYBB010000085.1 GCA_012719075.1 Clostridiales bacterium
ACCAGCCCGACCAGATCGGCAGGAACGCGCCGGCGCAGCCAATAGATGCCGGATCGAGGATGCTTCCAGGGTGTTGCCATGCGAAGGCCCATGTGTACCGCTCCTGTGTACCAAACGAGCGGTTGCAAAGCCCTTAATACCAAGGGGTTGGCAGAATTCCTGGCCTTTTTGGAAGAATGGCGGAGAGAGAGGGATTCGAACCCTCGAGACGGTTACCCGCCTACACACTTTCCAGGCGTGCGCCTTCGACCACTCGGCCATCTCTCCGCATGCTGGGGGCACGAGGCCGGTCGCAAGCGGGCGCAATATACTCAGGAACCGGGCGAGGGCAAGCGCGGATCGTGGAGGGATGCAGCTTTGTTTTGGGCAGGCGGCGGCCGCGACTTGTGCGGCGCGCCGGCCACATGCCAGAAAGACCGAGGCTCCAGAGACCGGCAAGCCGGCTTGCGAGAAGGGAAAGATGCGGCTGCTTCTGCGGATTATCGGCACGACGCTCCTCGCGGCAGCGTTGATCCTGGGGATTCTCGACGGCACCCGGTCGCTCGGGAGCAACGCGCTGGTCATCACCTCGCTGGGCGCCACCTGGGAGGCGATCCATGCCCCCAGCCTCGCGGCGCTCCATGGATTCCTCGATACCCGCTTTTTCGGGGCGCTGCTGGAGGGAGTGATCGACAGCGTGCTCGGCTTTCCCGCCTGGGCGGTACTGGGCGTGCCGGGCGCCGTGCTGGCCTGGCTGGGCCGATCCAAGCGGACGCGGGTGTTCGTCAAGCAGGACCAGATCTGATGGGCCTGCACCAGCGCAGGGATTACGAGGCCTTCATCAGCAGTCTGAAAGGGGCGACGCTGACCGAGCAGTGGGAGGCGGCGGTGGCCAAGGTCGGCGGTAAGGTCTTCTGTCTGCTTGGCGACGGGGGCAAGGTGCTGGTGTTCAAGGTCTCCGAACTTGCCTTCGACGGATTGGTGGAACTGCCGGGCATCGGGCAGGCGGCCTACTTTGCCAAGCGGCAGTGGGTGCACGTGGAGCCGGGTGCGCTCGAGGAGCCCCTGCTCCAGGGCTATATCGAGCAATCGTACCGGACGATTGCTGCCAAGCTCACGCGCAAGCAGCGGGCGGACCTCGGGCTTTAGCGCCCACTTTCCCCCGTTGACGGCGCGCAGGGACCCGAATTTACTGCGCTGGGGCGCCTTGGGGGACAATCATGGTTGCAGGGCTTTTGTATCTCATCGGCTTGATCGCCGTGCTGATCAGCATCGTCATCATCGGCTATGGTGCACCGGCAATGTATCAGACATTCAGCGCCGCCATGGATGCCGGCGACAATGTCTTCGCCACCATTTCCGGGCTCGCCGGCCAGCTCAACTGGGCGCTGTTGCCCATCATCGGCGGGCTGGCGCTGATGGGCCTTGGCCGCATCATCATGCTGCTGGCCGCCATCAACCGCAGCCTGCGGGGGCAGGCCTAGCCGACCGGCAAGAGAAGAGGGCAGCCCGAAGGCTGCCCTTGCAAGTTGCCACAGGGAGATGAGAGTCAGGTGCGCGGCTGCGGCACGATGCGGAGGTAGGGCTTCAGCGTCGTCCAGCCTTCCGGATACTTGGTGCGGGCCACGTCGTCGGTCACGGCCGGGACGATGATGACGTCCTCGCCGTTCTTCCAGTTGACCGGGGTGGCGACCTGGTGCCTGGCGGTGAGTTGCAGGCTGTCGATGACGCGCAGCACTTCGTCGAAGTTGCGGCCGGTCGAGGCCGGATACTCGATCTTGAGCTTCACCTTCTTGTCCGGTCCGATGACGAACAGCGACCGCACGGTCAGCGTGTTGTCGGCATTGGGGTGGATCATGTCGTACTTGACGGCGATGGAGCGATCCTCGTCGGCGATCAGCGGGAAGTTCAGGGCGGTGCCCTGGGTTTCCTCGATGTCCTTGGACCAGCCGCCGTGGTTCTTGAGTTCGTCGACCGAGAGACCGAGGACCTTGACGCCGCGCTTGTCGAATTCGGGCTTGAGCTTGGCAGTATAGCCCAGCTCGGTGGTGCAGACCGGTGTGAAATTCTTGGGGTGCGAGAACAGCACCGCCCACGAGCCATCGATGTAGTCGTGGAAATGGATGTGGCCCTCGGTGGTGTCGGCCTCGAAATCCGGAGCCGTATCGCCGATGAGAATTGCCATAACAAAGGCCTCCTTGGGCGGCCCCGGGCGGGGCCGATATCACAATGGAAAGAGTATCGCGCCTTATGCATGCTGCGCGCAGCTTTGCGGAGGGAAATCTTTTTGTGTTTTTGTCGATCAGGCAGAGGGCAGCGTTCTGCGCATGCACGAAAGCAGCGAAAACGGGCTGCGTGCCTAGAGCAGCGCCTGCTGCACGGTCCAGTAGAGCAGCATCGGGGTCAGGGCGAAGGCGAG
>JAAYBB010000086.1 GCA_012719075.1 Clostridiales bacterium
CCTGTGAAAAGCCATCCTCCGAATCGTCGGCGGGAAGCCCAAACCGCAAGTTCCTCGCAAGCCGGTATAGCTCCCGACCTGATAACAACTCCAGAGAGCCCTGACATACACCGTCAAATGCTGATTTCATAAACTCAATTAAATCGTCGTCCGCGATCAAATCCATCGTTTCATTTTTGTAGTCGTAGAATAGTTCAATCAGCTCATGGAGCGTCTGCGCGTAATTCTGCATGGAGAGATAGGGCGAGTCGCAAAACTCCCTGATGATTTTATCAATGACCCCGCCGCCAAACTCAATGCGTCCATTGTCCCGTAAAGAAACAGAACGGGTTTCCACCAATTCGATTGCCTGTGCCTGTGTCAGTACAAGCCCGAACCGCTCCGTGTAATCGTTGCATTTTATGACTTCACCAACAGCGTGCTCTTGTATCAAGGCGGACGCAAAAGGGATAAGCTCAACGTTCAATCACATCACCCCTTCTATAATGTAATACACCCAAGGCGTGCGGATTACCAGACTTGAATTTTTACTCGTTTTGTGGTATGATAAGTACCGTAAAATAGAGATTATTTATAAAGCCTCCACACCTGTTGTGGTGGTTTTTCGTTCCAAGGCATCAGAAAGGAAGACCACATGCATATGCCCGCTTATCCCGACAAGATAGGCGGCCTGCAAGGAGTTCCGCTCCCCGACGCCCCTTGCAGGCTGCCCGCTTGTCGAGGAGATGAACCACATGCAAAAAGATCGCGTCCACACCCGTTGGCAGCGCAGCCGCGCCATCCGCAGGAAGCTGGGCATCCTCCATCGAATTGGTGGAGAAGCCCTGGCAGAAGGATGGACGAGAGGTCATAATGGCAGGCTTTCCAAGGGGAAAATCCACTGTTCCTGCCGGATGTGCCGGATAAAATCATGCGATTGCCCGCCCCACACAGATTTAAAACGCAAACAGGATGCCGGACAGCAACTGAAGGACTATCGGGAAAGCGAGGCTCGAAATGACCGGTCTGTTTGGCAACTTGTTTGACCTTACCCGCGACGGGAAGATGGATACCCTTGAGCGCGCGCTGGAGTTTTCGCTGCTGGCCAGCATGACACAGGAGGACGAGGCGGGTCGTGATGGGGAAGGTCCAGACGACTTTGACGAAGAGGAAGAATAATCCTTTGCATTCAGTCGCAGTCCGTACCATTGGACAGGCGATAGGGTGATGCCGGGAGCTTGTGGTGATGTGAAAAGAACCGGCGCAATCCCCCAGATCGCGAAACGCTGGACAGACCCATTGAGGCGCTGCAATTAACCGAGGAGGATCCAGCTAAAAACAGGATCGGACACCCTGCCGAAACCATCCATGCTGTTCCTGTCCTCCCATCTGTTTTTATAATACGGCGGGATTGCTCCCCTGTGAAAGGCCGCAGCAATCCGAATAGTTGAACTGCACATCGCTGGGTATGGCGTGTTGGAATCGATGTGTCGATGTCCTTGGCCGAGAGAGGTCACCGTGACCGGTCCCCAAAACCCTATTATATGATTCCCGCCCCCGATCGGCCAAGCCGATCGGGGGCGGAAACTGTTTGAGGTCCCTTTGGCAACCCCTTGGGCGATTTTACGATTTTACCAGATCTGGCCGCTGCCACAGGGCGGAAAACTGCTTGAAGCCCATTGGCAATCCGTAAACAATTTCTCAATTTTACCAGACCTGGCCTCCGCCATAGGACAGAAACTGCCTGGGGTCCACTGGCAACCCCTTGAGCCATTTCCTGTTCTACCGGATCTGGCCGCTGCCGTAAATCTGGAACTTGGTGGTGGTCAGCTCCTCAAGCCCGATCGGCCCGCGCGCGTGCAGCTTTTGGTTGGAAATGCCCATCTCGGCCCCCATGCCAAACTCCCCGCCGTCGGTAAAGCGCGTGGAGGCGTTGACGTAGACGGCCGCGGCGTCGACCTGCTGCATGAACTGCTCGGCCGCCGCGTAGGACTCGGTGACAATGGCCTCGCTGTGGCGGGTGCCGTACTGTGCAATGTGCGCCGTCGCCTCCTCGAGCGAGCCCACGACCTTGACGGCCAGGATGTAGTCGAGAAATTCGGTGTAGAAGTCCTCCTCGACGGCCTCCCGGATGCCGGGCAGGATGGCGCGGGCCTCGGGACAGCCGCGCAGCTCGACCCCCTTTTGGTCAAGCCGCGCCTTGGCCAGCGGCAGGAACGCAGCCGCCACCGCGCGGTGGACCAGCAGCGTCTCGGCCGCGTTGCAGACCGAGGGCCGCGAGGTCTTGGCGTTGAAAATGATGTCGGCCGCCATCCCGAGGTCCGCCGACTCGTCGACGTAGACATGGCAGTTGCCGGTCCCGGTCTCGATGACCGGGACAATGGAGTTTTTGACCACCGCCTCAATCAGCCGGCTGGAGCCCCGGGGGATCAGTACGTCGATGTAGCCGTAGAGCCGCATCATGGCGGTCGCACTGTCGTGGGAGGTGTCGGTCACCAGCTGAATGGCGTCGCGGGGCAGGCCGGCCGAGGCAACGGCCTCCTGCATGACCTCGGCCAAAACGGTGTTGGATTCGATGGCCTCCTTGCCGCCCCGCAGGATGCAGGCGTTGCCCGACTTGAGGCAGAGCACCGCCGCGTCGACCGTGACGTTGGGGCGGGACTCGTAGATCATGCCGATGACCCCGAGCGGCACCCGCGTGCGCAGCACTCGCATGCCGTTGGGCCGGGTGATGCCCGCCGCCACGACCCCGACGGGGTCGGGCAGCCGGATGACGTCGCGCACCGCCGCCGCAATGTCTTTTATCCTGTCGGCCGTCAGCGACAGCCGGTCGATCATGACTTCCCCGATGCCGTTTTGCGCGGCCTTTGACACGTCGGCCTGGTTGGCGCGCAGGATTTCCGGCTGCCTTTCCAGCAGCGCGGCGGCGATCGCCTCCAGCGCGGCGTCCCTGAGGGCGGAGGGGGCGCAGCCCAGCTGTCTTGCGGCAGCCCTTGCCCGCAGGCCCATCTCGGTCAGTTCAACCATCATGATTCCCCCCAAATAAATCGTGTGCCGACGCCGGCGCCGTCCAGCAGCTCGTAGAGCAGCTCCGGCGCCTCGCCGTTGACAATGGCCATCGGAATGCCGGCCCGGCAGGCAATTTCGGCCGCCCGCAGCTTGGTCACCATGCCGCCGGTCCCGCGCGAGGAGCCGGCGCTGCCGGCAAGCGCCATGAGCTCCGGCGTCAGCTGCGTGACCACCTCGATCCGCCTGGCCTGCGGGTCGGTGCGGGGGTCGGCCGTGTACAGGCCGTCGATGTCGGACATGAGCACCAGCGCGTCGGCCTGCGCCATCTCGGCCACGACGGCCGACAGTGTGTCGTTGTCGCCAAAGGCGATCTCCTCGACCGCCACGGTGTCGTTCTCGTTAAAGACCGGGATGGTGTCGAGCGCCAGCAGCCGCGAGATCGTGTTGACGATGTTGGTTTGGCGCTGCTCGTAGTTCACGTCCTCGTGGGTCAGCAGCACCTGCGCCGGGACATGGCTGTAAGCTTGAAAGCAGTGGTCGTACATCGCCATCAGCTCGCACTGGCCAACGGCGGCGGCCGCCTGCTTTGTCGGCGTGTCACTAGGTCGGGAGGGGAGGCGCAGCTTGCTCACGCCAACGGCGATGGCCCCGGACGAGACCAGCAAGATCTCCCGCCCGGAGTTTTTGAGGTCTGCAAGCACCTTGCAGAGCTGCTCAATGCGTCGGATGTTCATCCGCCCGGTCTCGTAGGTCAGCGTGGAGGTCCCCACCTTGACCACGATGCGTCGTGCCTCCTTGAATGACTTCATCGGCAAAAGCCCCTCCCTTGCCCTGAAACTGCGCCTGCGTGCCGCCTGTCGCGCCCTTCCGCGCGCAGCCCGGGCTATCTACTCATTATAGCAACTTTAAAATTAATTGACAACTGTGCCATTCAATTTGCCGCCATGCAAAAAGAAAGGCGCCGCGGCCGCGGCGATTTAAAAAAGCAGTTTGTTGGTCAACCCTTCCAAATGGGCAGCCCAAATGGACGGCGCCTAACACCGTGCGCGGTCAACACTCGCCGCGCACCTCACGCCCGGTCGGCCGCCGAGCGCGCCAGGATGTCCTCGACCACGGCGGTCTTGGCGTCGGCATAGTCCTGGACGTGCCGCCAGCTGCGCCGGGCCAGCTGCCGCTTGGCCTCGGCGTAGAGCGCCCGGTCGGCGTCGTCTGTGCGCAGCCGGTCGCGAAACGCCAGCATCCGCCCGATCTCGGCGGCGCCGAGGCTGAAGACATGCAGGTTGATGTCGGTGCCCGGGCCCTTGAACAGGCGGTGCTCGAACCATTCCGGCTCCCGGATGCGCAGCCGGTACCCGGCCGCCTCGAGCGCCGGCAGGTAGGCCGCCTCGTCGGCCGAGTCGGCGACCGCCAGCAGCAGGTCGACGATCGGCTTTGCGCACAGCCCGGGCACCGAGGTGGAGCCCACGTGCTCAATTTGCAGGGCCCTGTGCCCGAGCGTCCGGCGCAGCCGCTCCGCCTCCCGCGCAAACAGCGCGGGCCACTCGGGGTCGTAGTCGCAGAGCCGGACGGCGCCGTTCAGCGGCACGCGCTCACCGACGGTCACCTGGGCCATGTAGGCCTCCCGGTCCTCGCGCCGCAGCAGCGCGAGGGCGAGGTCAAAGGCCGCGATGCGGCGGACGGCGAGGGTGTGCTGCGGCGTGCCCGGCGCAAACTTGGGCAGGACCTTTTCAATCCTGTCCCTGGCCGACGTGATGGCTGCGCCGGCGGCCTGCAGCTCCGCAGCGGTGAAGCCGGGGGCGGGCGCCGCCGGGTCCAGCGCCCGCTCCACCAGCGCGACGGCGATGCGGAAGGCCGCAATCGCCTGTTCCGTCATGCGGTGCGGGGCGCTGCCCGGCCGCAGCTTTTGCAGCGCCTTTTCGCTCTTGCCGAGCGTGGAGGCGATGGCCCGCCGCGCCTCCTGCAGCGCCTGCGGTGAATGCTCGTCCATGGTGCCCGCCCTCCCCAAGTCCTCTTTATTTTTCCGCGCGGGGGCCCGCCCCTCACTCCGGCGGCGCCCCGTCTGCGCTGCGGCGCGCAAAGGCCACTTCAATCGTGGTGCCGCCGGCGTTCGTGTCGACGATCCGGACCACGCCGCCGTGCGCCATCGCGACGTGCTTGACTATCGCCAGCCCCAGCCCCGTGCCGCCGGTCTTCTTTGAGCGGGACCGGTCGACGCGGTAAAAGCGCTCAAAGACCCGCTCCTGCTCGCCGGCCGGGATGCCGATGCCGGTGTCGGCGACCCGGACCGTTGTCTGCGCGCCGGCTTCGGCGATCTCGACCCGCACCGAGCCGCCCGGCCGGTTGTAGGTGATTGCGTTGTCCATCAGGTTGTACAGCATCTCGTAGAGCATGGACGCGCGGCCATACAGGCGGCCCGCCCCCTGCACCTGCAGGTGCACCGAGCCGGCCGCCGCCTTTTGCGCAAGCGCCTCCGCACAGGCCTGCGCCAGCTGCGCCAGGTCCACCGCCTCCGCCGCCTGCAGCAGCGGTCCCTCATCCAGCTCGGAAATTTTGAGGATGTCTTCAATCAGCGTCATCAGCCTGGCGGCCTCGTCCATGATCTTTTGATAAAAGCGCGGCCGGTCCCCCTCCTGCACGACGCCGCTGCAGAGCATCTCGGCGTTGCCGTAAATGCTGGTCAGCGGCGTTTTCAGCTCGTGCGACACGTTGGCCGAAAACTCGCGGCGGCGCTGGTCGGCCAGCGCCTTTTCGGTGATGTCCAGCAAAAAGAGGATGGCGCCGGTTTGCGGCACGGGGCTCAGCAGCACGCTGTAGAGCTGCTCGCCCTTTGCGTAGGTCATGTTTTGCGCGCTGCCCGCCAGCGCCCGCTGCACCCCCTCCATCAGCGCCAGGTCCCGCGAGAGCTCGCGGATGCTGCGCCCCTCGAGGGGGCCCCCTGCGTCAAAAATCTGCGCCGCGCTCCGGTTGACCGAGAGGATGGTCCCCTGCGCGTCCACCATCACGACGCCCTCGTTCAGCTGCTCGGTGATGGCCTGCATCGTGTCGGCGCTCTTTTGCAACGCCGCAACATCTTCGGCGATCTTCTGCTGCTGCCGGGCAATTGTGCGCACAAAGGGCGCAAGCTCGTCGTAGGGCGCGGTCAGCGCGCCCGAAAAGTCCACCTCGTTGATCGGCGCAATGATCCGCCTTGTCAGCCCGCCCGCCGCCACATAGCAGGCGACCATGACCACCGCGATGATGCCCGAAACGGTTGGCAGCGCGCCGGCAAAGAGCCCCCACACGCTTTTGGCCGTCTTTGCAAAGCGCACCACCCCCCGGTCGGTGAGCCGCACGGCATAGTAGTAGGTCCGCAGCCCCAGCGTGCTCGAGCGGCGGCTGCTCTCGCCGTAGCCGGTCGAGATCGCCTCCTGCACCTCCTCGCGCTCGAGGTGGTTTTCAAGGCTTTGCGCGGCCGAGGCGTTGTCAAACAGCACGCTGCCGTCGGCCCGGATCAGCGTGATGCGCATGCCGGTCGGCGCAACGCCCCCGATCTCCTCCAGCGCGCTGCCCGTCGTGTCGTTGAGGAAGAACTCCGCCTGCTCCCGCAGGTCCCGCCTGATCTGCGCCGAGAACTGCCGATAGAACACCGCCGACAGCAGCGCCGAGGCCAGCAGGACCGCCAGCGAGGTCAGCAGCAGGATATTGAGGTAAATGCGCCTTCTCATGTCCCTACCCCCCAATCTTGTACCCCACATTGCGCACGGTCACAATGGCGGCGCCCGCATCCCCGAGCTTCTTGCGCAGCGACTTGATGTGCATGTCCACCGTGCGGCTCTCGCCGCTGTAGTCGTAGCCCCAAACCTGTTCCAGCAGCCGGTCGCGGCTCAGCACAATGCCCGCATTGCGCATGAGGTGCGCAAGCAGCGCAAACTCCCGAAAGGTCAGCGACACCGGCTCGCCGCCGGCAAAGACCGTGTGCCGGTCGCCGTCCAGCACGATGTCGCCGACGGCCAGCTCGGCGCTGTCCGGCGCGGCGGCGCCGCGCCGCAGCACGGCCTTTACGCGCGAAATCACCTCGAGGATCGAAAAGGGCTTTGTGACATAGTCGTCGGCGCCGAGGTCCAGCCCCCGGATGCGGTCCAGCTCGCCGCCCTTTGCCGTCAGCATGATCACCGGGACATCCCTGCAGGGCCCGCTCTGCCGCAGCTTTTGCAGGAGGCTGATTCCGTCCTCGCCCGGCAGCATGATGTCCAGCAGGATCAGCGCGGGCAGCCGCTGCGCCAGCGCGGGCAAAAGCTCGCCGCCGTCCGAAAAGCCCTGGACGTCAAACCCGGCCGTGCCCAGTGCGTACATCAGCATTTCGCGGATGCTGTCGTCGTCCTCGACAACAAAAATGCGCTGCATCTGCCTCACCCCCTACAAAATCGGCCTGTCCTTGTGGTGCCCGGTGATCGAGAAGATGACCCATTCGGCAATGTTGACCGCATGGTCGCCAATGCGCTCGTAGTACTTTGCGATCTGCAGCAGGTCAAAGGCCCGCTCGCCGTTTTGCACGTCCCGGTGGACCAGCGCAATTAAATCCGCTTTGATTTTACCATATAACGCGTCCACCACGTCGTCGTATGCGATGACCGCCTGCGCCAGCGTTAAATCCTTCTTGACATATGCTCAGCCCGACGTTGAGCAGGAGGTTCCCGCCCGCAAGCCGGTATTGGCCCTGCTCAAGCAGGAGCACCGTCTCGAGGCTGAAGGTCGAAAAGGTGCTGAGCCCGCCCAGCAGGCCGGTGGTCAAAAAGAGCTTTACGTTTGCCGGCAGGCGCAGCGACTGGCGCTCTAGGCCCAGGATCAGGCCGATGAGCAGGCCGGCAATCACATTGGACAGCAGCGTGCCCAGCGGAAAGGCCGGCGCCATCCGGCCGCAGGCCCTCGTCAGCAAAAACCGGCTGCAGGCGCCAAGAAAACCGCCCAGCCCCACAAACAGCATCCCCATGTCCCCACTCCTCTATTCGCAAAAAAGCCGATGCCTCTGCGAACGCAATTTTTCGCAGAAGTCATCAGCCCAGCAGGCGGTTTGGCCCTTCGGCACGGGGAGCACTTCATTCCCTTGGGGCCATTCTATCGCAAAGGGCGGCGAAAATCCACAAAAACAGGGCGCAGAGGGCACAACATGCGGGCTTTTGGAAGGCTTGGGATGGCAAGAGGAGAGGGGGTGTCCCCTTCTCCTCAGCCTGTCAAAAAAGGCGGTCTTATGCAAGGCGGGTGGCAAAAACAGCCGCGAGATCAAATCCGTAGGAACGGCGGACATGTGCCGACGTTCCTACTCCGAAGCGGGCCTGCGAGTTTCGAGCCCCGCAGGGGCGAGGAACGAAGGCGCGAGCGCACAGGCCCTCTTGTCAAAAAACCGAAGGTTTTTGACAGTCTTAGGAGAGGGGGTGTCCCCCTCTCCCCTTGGAACCCCCGCATCGGCCGGTCGGACGGCGGAAGACCCCGGCTCCGCCTGTGGCGGACACCCGGGCATGCGTTTAGCCATGGGACAGAGGGCCGCCTGCGAAAGCGTCGCAGGCGGCCCTCTTGACTTGCGCGCCTGGCCGCAGCGCGGACGTGGGTTGCCCCGCCCCTCCCCCTGCCGGCCCGCGGCCCCCTACTCAGGGATCGCAGGCCGGGCGCATTTGCGCCCGCCGTTTACAGGCTCCGCTCCCACTTCTCCTCCAGGAGCAGCCGGTCGGTCCACTCGGTGTTCTCCTTGGTTTCGACAAGCGTGAATCCGTATTTTTGATACAGGTGCCGCGCCGCGTGGAGGATGTCCGCTGTCCACAGGATCACCTTTGTATAGCCGCTGTCCGCGCAAAACTGCAGCGCCCGGTCCATCAGCTGGCCGCCGATCCCCTGGCCCTGCAGGGCGTCCTCCACCGCAAACCACCGCAGCTGGGCCGAGTCCGGGCCGTTTTGGACGATGGCAATCGAGCCCACGAGGGTGCCCTGCTGCTCGACAACCCACAGCTGGCCGCCTTCGGGGCAATGTAAAAACGCCGACATGCCCTGCAGCAGATAGTACTCAAAAATGCCCTTAAAGCCGTACTGTCGTTGATAGAGTGCCATTTGCAGGTGGCAAACCAGGCTTGGCTCTCCCGTCCGGTATGGGCGGATCACGATCTCACCGGTCATCTCACATCCTCCTCTTTAAACCGCGTATACAAAAACGCAGGGGGCGGGCCGGCCGGACAGTGGGGCCGCAGACCGCCCTGTAGCTCCCCCGCCCCGGAGCTTTGGGGAGCCTATCCACAGTGTATGCCTTCGGGCCGGCCAAATCAAGCGCAAAGACGGTCTGCGCCGCCCCAGCCCCGGCCCCGAAATGCAAAAGAGGAGAAGGGGTGTCCCCCTTCTCCTCCTGAAATGGTCAAAATCCCGATTGTTTTGGGCGGGGCGGGCCTGTTTGCCCGCGCCCTCGTTTTGCACCCTTCGGGGCGCGAAACGCACAGCCCGTTCAGGCGCAGAAACGCCGGCACAGGTCCGGCGTTCCTGCGGCCTGCACAAGAGCAGGTCCTGGCTGTGTCATGCCAAATGGCGACAGCGTGCACACAACATCTCTGAAAGGGGGTTTGCACAATTCATGTCCATGTTGTCTGTGACGGCTGACGCCGCTTACATATACAGCTCCGATTTGGCGTACAGCACGGCCGAGCCCGCCAGCTTGACCCGATCGCCGCAGTCCTCGCAATAAAGGGTGCCGCCCCGGGGGGAGGCCTGCCGGGCCACCAGCCGGCTCTTTCCCAATTTTTTGGACCACAGGGGCACCAGGTGGCAATGTCCCGAGCCGCAGACCGGATCTTCGCTGACGTTGAGCTTTGGCGCAAAGGTGCGGGAGACACAGTCGAAGTCGCTGCCCCTGGCCGTGATGTGCAGGCAAAGCCCCTCCAGGTCCCGCAGCGCAGCCTGGTCAGGCACACAGTCCACCACCTGGGCCTCGTTTTCCAGCACACACACCAGATCCCGGGCCAGCCAGGCCTCCAGGGGCCGGACACCCAGGGCGAGGGCCATGGCATCGGTCACCGCTGTCGGCTCCAACCGGTAGGCCGGGAAATCCAGCTCAAAGTGCTGGCCGCTGCGCTGCACAACCAGTTCACCGCCCAGGGTCTGAAAGGTAAAACGGTCGGTCTGGGGTTCTACAACGGTGGCCAGTACAAACGCGGTGGCCAGGGTCGCATGGCCGCACAGGTCGATCTCGCCGCCCGGCGTAAACCAGCGCAGACGGTAGCTGTCGCCCTCCCGCACCGTAAAGGCCGTCTCGGACAGGTTGTTCTCCACCGCGATGTTCCGCATCAAATCGTCGGGCAGCCATGCCTCCAGCACGCACACCGCCGCAGGGTTGCCTTCAAACAGCCGCTCGGCAAAGGCATCCACAACATACATCTCCACGGTAATCCCACCTTTCACGTCGTTGTTGTCTCAAGCATAGCACATGAAAGGTTTGCGCACAATTTTAAAATTGTGCGCAATACAATGATGGGTTCTCCAGAATGGACCGAAGGATGCCCAGTCCCCTGACGAAGGCGGCCTCCTCCTCAATGGCGGTCATGGCCAGCCTGACGGCCGGCTCGGGCCTGGCCTTGCCCACGGCAAAACGCTGGGCGCCGTAGACCTGCACGCCCCGCTCTCTGGCCGCCGCCTCAAAGGCCTCGCCCGTCCACCCTTCGGGCAGCAACAGCCAGCGGAAAATGCAGGTGGGTCCGCCAAGCAGCGTCCAGCTTTGCAGCTGCGCATCGGCGATGCCGTTGCGCCGGATGGCCTGATCCCGCTCCTGCTTCGCGATTTCCAGCGCCCGCCCCGAGGCGATCAGCCGGGAGGCAAACTCTTGCAACAGGGGCGAAACCGTCAGGTTGAGGCTGTACAGCGCCTCCTTGAGCCTGCCAAAATACCGCCAGGGCGGGACCGCATAGGAGAAGCGGAAGCCGGGCGAGACCGCCTTGGACAGGCTGAACAGGTAAACGGTATGCTCGGGCGCAAGGCTTGCAATGGCCGGCTGGGGCCTGGGCAGCATCAGGCTGTGGATGGCGTCCTCTATGACAATCAGGTCATACCGGGCGGCCAGCCGGGCAATCATGGCGCGGCAGGCCGGGGACATGGTATGGGTGGTGGGGTTTTGGTGGTCGGGCATGACAAACAGCCCCTTGATGCGGTGGTTCTTGCAGGCGTACTGGAGCCCCGCCTCGCTGAGCTCCCGGTCTTTCTGGGCAACCGGCACCAACTCGATGCCCAGCAAGCTGGCTGCGCTTTTGAGGCCGGGGTAGGTCAGCGGGTCGGCGCCGATGCAATCCCCCGGCCGGAACAGCCCGGCCAGTGTGGCCGCAATGGCGTTTTGTCCGCCGTTGGCGGCCAGCAGCAGCTCGGGCAAGGCGGCAAAGCCCGCCTGTGCCATGAGCCTAACGGCCGCCTCCCTGTGCCATGGAGCGGCCTCCAGGGCGCCGTAGCCCAGCAGCCGGTGGAAGTCGGGCTCCTGGATCATCTTGTGCAGCAGGTCGGCCGCCGCGCCGAAGGGCACCGGAGGCGGCATGACCGAGCCCATCTCCAGCAGCCGGCAGCCGGGGTTCTGGGGCATGACGCTCAAGCTGGCCCGGGCGTCATAGGCTACAAAGGTGCCGCTGCCCACCGTTCCGCTGAGCAGGCCCTTTTGCCGGCACAGCCGAAAGGCACGGGTGACCGTGCTCACATTGATGTCCAGAAAATCGGCCAGCTCCCGCTGGGGCGGCAGCCTGGTGCCGGGCAGCAGTGTGCCGTCCAGGATGTCCCGCTCCAGCTGTGCGGCCAGGGCCAGGTACAGGGGCTTTTCGTCCGTCGGCCGCATCGGCCGCCAACTCATGGGGTAGTCGTCAAAGGAGTTGATGGGCATGGGGCCTCCTTGAGGGTAAGGTTGCCTTCATTATATCGACATCGGTCAAGGATGTAAATCGAGGATTCCCCTCCTCACATTGCGTGCGTCCCGCCTGCATATTGAAGTCGCCCACGGCACAACGGGGTGCAACTGTGCGGAGTGGCGTTTTGCCGGCATCACGGTTGACAGGGGCCCCTGCACGGGCTGCTCGCCGCCATGGGCAGGAGAGGCCTCGCCAAAGGACCCGGCCGGCGCCCGAACTGCAAAAGAGGAGAAGGGGTGTCCCCTTTCTCCTCTTGAGGCGGTCAAAATCCCGATTGTCTTTGGGCGGGGCGGGCCTGTTTGCCCGCGCCTTCGTTTTGCAGCCCTTCGGGCGCGAAACGCACAGGCCCATTCAGGCGCACGGAACGCCGGCACAGGTCCGGCGTTCCTGCGGAGTTGACTGCCGGGCTTGCCCCTCTCGCCTGCCCGCCGCTTTTTGAGCGCAGCTGTGCCGGGCGCTTTGGGCGCAACAGGGCAATTTTCTCCTGTACCTCCAAAGCCAGCAGCATCTCCCGGATGGCCGCTGCATCCCGCTGTGCAGAGCGGGTGCCGCGCGTTTCAACCCGCCCCCCCTATGCCTCCAACGCCAGCAGCATCTCCCGAATGGCCGCCGCCGCGTTCCACACCTCTTCGTAGCGGGTGTACAGCGGCGCAAAGGGGATGCGCAGCATCTGCGCGCGCGCGTAGCGGGCGCCCGGCTCAAAGGCCGCCAGCTGTTCCCGGGCCCGCTCAAGGTGCTCGGGCCGGAGGACGCCCTGCTCCAGCATGGCGCCCAGCGCCTTGGCGGCCGGGTGCAGCAGCGTCACGTGGCCGCCGCGGCGGTCGGCCTCGCGCGGCGTCGCCAGCACCGGCCCCAGCGGGGCGATCCACCGGTCGTACAGCTGCAGGAACAGCCCGGTCAGCGCCAGCGACTTTTCGCGGATGGTCCCGATGCCGGCCTGCAGCACAAGGCCCTGGCTGCCCTCCAGCGGCGCCATGTTCAAAATGTGCGGGGAGCCGTGCTGCCACCCCCCGGCCGTGCCCGCGGCCTCAAAGTGGGGCAGCATGGAGAACTGCCGGTTCTTGTTGTAGCCGTGCCAGCCGGCCAGCGCCGGCCGGCGGCCAAAGTGCCGCCTGTTGATGTACAGCGTGGCCGGGCAGCCGGGGCCGCCGTTTAAGTACTTGTAGTTGCACCACACGGCAAAGTCGGCGCCGATGGCGCCCAGCGCATGGGGCACCACGCCGACCGAGTGGCTCAGGTCAAAGCCGATCAGAATGCCGCGCGCCCGCGCCCCCTCGGCCAGGCGCGCGAGGTCCAGCAGCTGCCCGCCCTCGTGCAGCACCGAGGGGAACAGCGCCAGCGCGACCGTCTCGTCCATGGCCGCGATGAGGTCCTCCTCCTCCATGCGCCAGCCGTCCCGGCTGGGCACCACTTTGCAGTGCTGCCCGGGGTCCAGCCCGCGCAGCGCGATCTGGCTCTCGGCCGCATAGCGGTCGGAGGGGAAGTTCAGCGCGTCGATCAGCAGCTTGGTGCGGCGGCCCTGCGGCGTGTAAAAGGTCGCCAGCGCGCTGTGCAGGTTGGTGGTGGTGGTCCCGCCCAGCACCAGCTCCTCGGGCTCGGCCCCCACCAGCGGGGCCTGGGCGCCGGCCAGCCGCTCGGGATAGAAAAACCACGGGGGGTCCGAGGCCATCCAGCCGTCGCAGGCAAAGGTCCCCCACTCCTGCATGACGCGGGCCGCCGTCCGCTCCGCCTCGCGGCAGAGCAGCCCCAGGCCGTTCGACTCCATGTACAGGCCCGCCCGCCTGTAAAAGTGCGCGGTGTAACCGGCCAGCGGGTCCTGTGCGTCCAGCGCCTTCACGTGCTCAATGCCGGTGTGTTCCATGACAGTCCTCCCTCTTGCGCGCATGTCCGCACTCGCGGCGGGGCCTCACTCGATGCACACGGCGCGGATGGGGCTGCCGTCTGCATCCTGGATCAGCAGCGGCAAAAAGCTGTACAGCGCCTTTTGCCGGCTGATTTTGTCCAGGTTGGTGATGTACTCGACAATGAGCATGTGGTGCTCGAAAAAGACATTGTGGGCGTCGTTTTTGACGTTGTCGGCATCGATGCTGTGCAGCACCTCTTCAAAGCTCTTGTCGCCGCCCTGGGTGGCGTCGGCAAAGCCGTAGGCGGCGTCCACGCTGCTGCCGTCGGTGGCCACGAGGCTGATGCCCAGCGAGGCGATGTACTCGGCCGCCTCCCTGCCAAGGTAGGGGTGGTTGAAGAAGTTGGGCGTGCCGAAGTGCCGGCCCCAGCCGGTGTTGAGGATCAGAAAATCGCCGGGCTCGATGAGCGTCTCGTAGGGCCTGATGTCCTCGGGCGTGATCTCGTACCGCGCCCACCGGTCGGACAGGTCAATGAGCACGCCAGCGCCGATGAAGCGCTCCACCGGGATCTGGTCGATCGAGGGGCGGTCGTTGCGGCCGTGGCTGGGCGCGTCGATGTGGGCGCCGGTGTGGGTGCACATCGTGACCAGCTTGACGTTGACGCCCTCCCGGTCGGTGGTGGCATACTGCTCGATGACGGGCTGGCGGTCGCAGGGGCAAACCTGCATCCCGCCGTGGATCAGCCTCGACAAGTCAATGATCTTCATGCGCGCGCTCCCCTTTGCGGCCCTTACAGCCAGTTTTCTTCGGGCGTGTGCGGAATGACCGGCAGCAGCAGGTAGGACGGGTGCTCGCTGCCCACCTCGAACGAGTAGCGGATGTCGATGGCGTTGGGCAGCTGCATCATCCAGTGGTACTCGGTCGGATCGGTGTTTTTGAGCTGAAGTTGGATGCGGTGGCCCTTGCGGAACAGGTTGCAGATGTTGACGATCTCGATGTTGTAGCACATGCGCTGCCCCGGCGTCACGGGCACGCGCTTGGTGTGGTCGTGGGTGACCTTCCAGGGCCGATCGGGGTCCTGCGCGACCTCGCGGTGGGAGGCCCGCAGGCAGCCGATGGCCAGCACCTCGGGCCGGCCCTGCGGCGGCACGTCCTGCAGCACCGCCACAAAGTTGGCGTCGTCGGCGTCGATGGCCGCCTCGAGGTGCAGCAGCACCGGCCCGGTCACCTCGGTGTCCTGCTCCATCGGGGCGCTGGTGAAGGTGGCGGCCGCCGCCTCGCGGGGCCAGTAGCTGTGGCGCAGCGGGTTGAGGTGCTGCATCTCGACCGGCGCGACGCCGGGGGCCTCCTCGGCCTGCGTCGACAGCGAACCGTCGGCGCGCAGGTAGTACTTGGTCCAGCAGGTGCGCGCGATCGGCCACTCGTACTCGTACTTGTACTTGTCAATGCCCCTGACCTTGAGCTTGATCGGCGGCTCGTCCATGATGCCGGTGTCGATGCCCTTGAGCCAGTAGTCGTACCAGCGCACATACTCCTCGCTGAGCGCCCGGTGGGGCAGGTGCAGGTCGTCGTGCTTTTCAAGGCCGGCCAGCTTCATGGGCAGGCCGGGGCGGGCGTTTTCGTAGACGTAGAAGGGCCCCTGAATAAAGCGGCCCAGGTCGTAGAACTCGCTCGAGAGGTACATCGGGATGTCGATCTCCTGCACCCGGTTCAGGATCGAGCGCTCGGCCCAGAAGTCCCCGTCGTTGTCGTGCAGCAGCACGTCGAAGAAGTAGGACTGGTGCTTCGGCGGCCAGCAGCTCAGCACGCGGGTCATCAGCGGCCGCGCCGCGGTGTCGCGGTCGGCCAGGCGGGCCTGCACCCGCCGGCGCAGCTCCTCCCCGGTGTACAGGCGCTCCGAGGTCGAGATGGCCCTGGTCGCGGGGCAGAAGTCGGTGTACATGAAGGAGCGGTCGGTCATCACGCCGCCGGGGTAGTTGTGGTGGTAGAGGCTGTCCACGACCTCGCACATCATGATGGCCTTGAGGTGGGGCGGGCGCAGCGCGGCGACCAGCGGCTGCAGGATCGAGAAGTAGGAGATGCCGATCATGCCGATGTTGCCGCTGCAGCGCGGCAGCGAGGCCAGCCACTCGATCACGTCGTAGCAGTCCTCCTGCTCCACCTTGCCATACAGGCCGTCCCAGGCACCCTCGCTCTTGCCGATGCCGCGGGGGTCGGGAATGGCGACGATGTAGCCGCGTTTGACGTAGTACTCCACGTCCCCGGCCTCGATTGTGTGGTCGAACAGCACCGTCTTGAACTGCAATGGCACCCGGGGCATGGTCTGGATGGACTTGCCGTAGGAGGAGTAGGCCACCAGCCCGGGAAACTGCTCCTGCTCGGGCGCGTCGGGCCGGTAGAGGTCCACGCACAGCCGCGTGCCGTCCCGCAGGGACATGTAGACGTCCTCTTCCTTGACCACCCCGTAGATGGGCTTTGACATGTTCTCCACGCCCCGGAGATAGCGCTCGCTCCACTGCTCGGGCAGCTTGTCGATGCCCACGCTTTCGAGCACCTGTCTGACGTCCATGCGCTCAGTCCTCCTCTCTTTCGCCAATCCAGCTTCCGGCGGGGGCCTCCCCGGCCAGCGGCAGCAGGATGTGGGATGGGTAGCTTACATCGTGATAGATCAAATAGTTCACAAAGCGGGCTCCGGGGTGCGCCCCCGCCACCCGGCCCGAGGTGTACAGCAGTGGCAGGCTGGCGGTCTCGGTGTAGGAGTAGCCCTGCTGGTCCATCGACTTGAACTCGAGCTCGACCGCGTGCCCCTGCTTGAACAGGTTGCAGATGGGCGCCAGCTCCATGCGGTATTCGTAGATCTTACCCGGCTCCACCGGCTGCGCCGCCGTGTGGTCGTGGACCGGGGCGCCCGGCTTCGACCGGCTGGGCAGCACCGCGCGGTGGCTGGCCCGCAGGTGGCCGGTGGACAGCAGCGTGCGGAAGCCCCGCGCATCCACGTCCCACAGCTTGGTGATGAAGTGGGCGTCGTCCACGTCGATGGACGCGTAGAGGCAGACCTCCACCGGTCCGGTCATCTCGGTGTCCTGCGCCATCGGGGCGCTGGTGTAGCGCAGCACCGGCACCTCCTCGGGCATCTGGGACACCAGCGTGGGCGGCCGGTGTAGCAGGTGGTCGGGCTCCGCCTGCTGCGGCGGGGCCTCGGCCAGCGCGCCCTGCGCGCCGAGGAACCACTTTTGATGCACCAGGCGGGCGGGCGGCCACTGGTCCTCGCAGCGGTAGCGGTTTTCGCCCATGACCAGCAGCTTGACCGGCGCCTCCTCCATCATGCCGGTGTCGACGCCCTTGAGCCAGTGGTCGTACCAGCGCAGCGCCTCGAGGTCGACCTTGGCAAAGGGCAGGCACTTTTCGGTCAGCGGGTCGATCAGCAGGAGCTTTTTGGGCACCTGCAGGTCGGGGTCGGCAAACAGGTTCACCGCGCCGGCCGTGCTGCGGCCAAACTCGGTGTAAAAGGACATGGCATAGACCGGCACGTTGATGTGCTGCGCCCTGTCCCGCAGGCTGCGGTGCCGCCAGAACGCCCCGTCCAGCGGGTGCAGCAGGATGTCGACGTTCCAGGTGTAGTGGCGCGGCGGCCAGCTGTCGAGCCCCCGGTAATAGTAGGAGTTGGTGGCGATCTCGGGCTGCTCGCGGGCCTGCCTGAGCATCTCCCGCAGCACGGCGGGGCTGTTTTCGAGCTCGGCCTCCGAGATGCTGTCGATGGTGGGGATGTAGCTGCACAGCGGGTAGTTGATGTCGCTGACCGTGCCGCCGGGGTAGCTGTCGAGGTAGAGGTCGTCCACCACCTCGATGGGCAGGATGGCCGCCAGGTGGGGCGGCTGCAGCGCGGCCACCAGCGGCTGGAGCTTGCCCGCAAAGCCGGTGCCGATCATGCCCACCCTTCCGCTGCTCCAGGACTGGGCGGCCGCCCATTCGACGACGTCGTAGCAGTCCTGCTGGTCCTGCCGGCTCAGCGGCCCGGTCCAGCGCCCCTCCGAGGTCGAAATGCCTCTGGGGCTCGGCACCACCACGACATAGCCGCGCCGGACAAAGAAGTCGATCGAGCCCACCTCGATGCTCTGGTCGAACAGCACCCGCCCGATCTGGATGGGGTCGCGGTCCCGCGAGAGGGCCTGCGCCTCCTTGCCGAACGGCGAAAAGCCCACCAGCGCGGGAAAGGGCCCGTCGCTGCCGCTGGGACGGTAGACGTCGGCGTGCAGCCGCACCCCGTCCCGCAAAATGATCGTGCGGTCTTTTTCGACCTGCACCTCGTGGCGCGGCGAAGACAGTTCGCCGAGCCGCGCCGCAGCGCCCTTGCTCATGTAGGCCGGAATCTCCACCATATGTTCCCGCATACGCCCTTCATCTCCTTCTCGCTTCGCTTGCCTCAATGGGAATTTGAATCTCGGTCACATAGTCCATGGGGTTGCTGGTGGTCAAATCGTTTTCGAGGTACAGCTCCCGCGGGTTGCCCGCGATGACAAACCGGTGCTCCTCGATCCAGTCGATCAGCGCCTTGTAGGAGTTGCGCGCGCTCTTGTGCTCGCCCTTGTGCACGAGGCAGGCCGCCTGCGCCCAGCCCGGAAACACGCGGTAGCGCAGCCTGTCCTCCGCCCGCAGGGCCGGCCTGGCAGCGACCGGCTTGACAATCTCGACCTGCAGGGGCTGGCTGTCGTCCGGCTCCATCACCGCGCCCGAATAGATCGTGTAGCAGCCCGGCAGGGTCCTGACCCGGTTTTTCTCCAGCAGCACCAGCAGCTCCTCCCACAGATGCCCCTGGCGGCTGTAGTCGTCGAGCTCGGCCGCGAGGTAGACGGCCGGCATGTCCTCGAGCGCGCGCACCGTGATCTTGTACTGCGAGATCGAGGCGCTGGCCTCCTCCTGAATGGCCCGCTTGAGCGTCTGGATGGTCTTCAGCTTTTGCATGCTGTCGCGGATGGCCTGGTTGATCTCGAGCTCCTTGACGGCCATCATATCCAGCAGGCCCTCGCGCAGCATGCCCTTGCGCAGGATGTAGTCCAGCTCGCTGATCGAAAAGCCGATCTCCCGCAGCAGGATGATCTCGTTGATGACCGGGATCTGGCCGGCCGAATAGTAGCGGTAGCCGGTGTCGGGGTCCACGTGGTCGGGCGGAAAGATGCCGGCCTCCTCGTAGTAGCGCAGCGTCTTGACCGGCAGCTTGACCAGCTTGGAAAAGTCTCCGATGCGAAATCTCATGTGGTGTCCTCAGCCCTATCTGTCGGGCGCCGCGGCGGATGAACTTGCAAATTCCGTGAATGCTCATGCGCGCTTTTCCTGCTTCTGTCAACTATTATATACTGTCCAGTAGGGGGAGAGTCAATGCCCGAATCAACGCTGGATATGCATGCAGCAGCGCCTGGCGGGCAAAACGCAAAGCGGCCCGGGGGGACTCCCCCCGGGCCGCTGCTCGACTGCTTATTCTCCGACGGGCCGACGGCGCGGGGCGCCTAGTCCCTCGCCGCGGCGTGCCGCGCCGCGAGGTGGCCGAAGGTCAGCGCGGCCCCGATCGTGGTGCCCCCGCCCCAGTAGGCGTTGGCCGACGGCGCGGCGACGCAGTTGCCGGCGCCGTAAAGCCCCGGGATCGGCGCGCCCTGCCAGTCCAGCACCCGGCCCTGCCCGTCGGTCAGCGGGCCGCCGTTGGTGTCGAGCGTCCCGGCCCCGACAAGGATGGCAAAGTAGGGCCCCGTGTCGCTGAGCGGGTGCATCGTGTGGTTTTGGCTGCCCGGCTCCGGCCAGGCCGCGCCGGGCACCGTGGGCGGGAAGGTGGTCCACTCGCGGTCGTAGGCCTGATCGCCCCGGCCGAAGTCGGGGTCTTTGCCGGCCTCGGCATAGGCGTTGAACTGCCGCACCGTCTGCTGCAGGTTGGCGCCGAAGTCCTCCGCCAGCGCAAAGCCGCCGGTGTGCGGCGCCAGCCGCGCCAGCCGCGCGGCGATCTCCCGCTCCAGCCCCTCGAGGCTGTCGGCCGAGAGCAGGTACGCGGGCTTTTCGCCATAGACCGGGTAGGGCGGGAAGCCCTGCCAGAGCTTTGCCGTGCGGGCGTCGAACACGATGAACTGCAGCATGTTGGTCCACTCCGCCCGGACGGGGTCCCAGACAAAGTGGGTCATGGCCCGATCGGTGTAATTGCGCTTTTCGTTCATGGTCCGCCGGCCGTACTTGTTGACCACCAGCATGCTGTCCCCCACCAGGTAGAAGACATTGCTGGAGCCGCCGGGGTTGGCCAGGTACACCTCGATCATGCTCTGCGCGCGGAAGGCGCCGGCCGTGTTGCCGATGGCCGCGCCGATGCCGCCCGCCAGCTTGATGAAGTCGCCGGTGTTGGTGGGGGCCGAGCAGCCGCCGTAGTGCGGGCCGCGCTGGAAGCGCAGCATGAACGCCGGGTTGTGCGAAAAGCCCCCCGAGCCGAAGATGACGCCCTTGTTTGCGGCAAAGGTCCGCGTCTGGCCCCGGTGGCGGGCCTCGACCCCGCAGACCTCGCCCGCGCCGTTGCGCAGGAGGCCGGTGACCTCGTGCCCCGTCCGGATGTCGATGCCGTTTTTCCCGGCCCAGTCGGCAAAGCGGGCGATCAGGTGGTGCCCGTAGGCCAGCTTGCCACCCTCGTCCGCCGTGTAGAGCGGGCGCCCGCGGACGCCCCTGTTTTCGGGCAGGTGGTCCATGTAGTCGACCTGGGGTTTGCCGGTCCAGTTGACCTCCATGACGGTGTCAAAGACGCCGGCCTCCTCCAAAAATTCCACGGCCCTTGCGGCGTGGTCACAGTAGGCACAGATCAGCGCATACTCCCGCTCGGGCAGACCCAGCCGGTCGGCCTGCGCGCTGTAGAGGTGGGGGTAGGCGTAGCGGGCCATGTAGCGCAGCGCGTCCTCGCGCCGATCCTCGATGCCGGCCGCCCGCTGGTGGCGGTTTGCGGGGATCCAGAAGCCGCCACCCGAGCGCACGGTGGTGCCGCCGATGCCCTCGGCCTTTTCGAGCATGACCACGCTGAGCCCGAGCCGCCTGGCCGTCACCGCGGCGGAAAAGGCGGCGGCGCCGCTGCCCACCACCACGACGTCGACCGGCGGCTGCAAGTCCTCCGGCTGCTGCGGGCCGTCGCCCTCCGGCCTCCCGCTGCCGTCCCCGTCCAGCTCGACGAACTGGTCGGCGGCGGCGCCGCAGACCGGGCAGGTCTCGGGCGGCGCATCGCCCTCATGCACATAGCCGCAAACGGTGCATCTCCACTTTTTCATCCTGATCGCTCCCTTCGGCCCCCGTCCGGCGGCCGGGCCTGTCCCTGCCGGCCCTACGACTTCTCGTTGCCGTCCTCGTCCACCTCGACAAACTGGTCGGCGGGGACGCCGCAGATCGGGCAGCTCTCGGGCGGCTCGTCGCCCTCATGAATGTACCCGCAGACAATGCATTTCCACTTTTTCATGCTAAAATCGCTCCCTTTCATGTTTGCCGTTCTTCAAATTTGGCCGGCCTCAAGCCTTCTCGTTGCCGTCCTCGTCCAGCTCGACGAACTGGTCGGCGGTGGCGCCGCAGACCGGGCAGATCTCGGGCGGCAGATCGCCCTCATGCACATAGCCGCAAACGGTACATTTCCACTTTTTCATATCCACTGCTCCTTTCAACGCTCATCTGTCCGCGGGGCCGGCCGCCGCGGTTGTCCGCAGGCCGGGCAAAGCCCCTGGAAGGTGATGGCGTGGGACTCGATTTGCAGGCCGCTCTGCGCCGCTGCGGCCTCGTTGAGCCTGGCGTCGTAGGGCAGCGGCAGGTCGTACACCTGCGCGCAGCCCCTGCAATAGAGGTGGTGGTGGGGGAGCGTCCTGTGGTCATAGCGCAGCGCCGACGGATCGCCGATGACCGGGGCCAGCGCCCCCTCCTCGATCAGGACCTGCAGGTTGCGATAGACCGTCCCCAGGCTGATGGGGGACGCCTTTGCGATGTGCAGGTAAATTTCGCGGGCCGTGGGGTGGTTGAGCCCCTTGGCCGCCTCCAGCACACTGTTGCGCTGGTGGGTGTTGCGCCGTGCATGTCTGTTGTCCATACCGGACCCCTTATTTAGAACAATTCTTGTTATTGATTATAGGGCGCCCCCGGCCGTTTGTCAAGCGCAGGGCAAGCGAAGAAAATGGGCTTTGTTGCCGCCCTGGCGGGTTGACATCTGATTGGCGCCCTGTATAATAGGACTTGTAAATGGCATATGCCATTAATTTTCAGGCGAGGGCGACGGCCAGGGGCTTGCTGCGCCGGTCAAGGCCGCCCCCGCTCCACCGGGGTGCGATGTGAAAGGAACGTCTACATGAAGCCTACTTCGATGAACTCCGCCTTTGGCAACACCCGCAACAGAAGCCCCTACCTCGCGGCCTCCTCGGGCATGTGCTCGCTCTGTGCCGAGGACTGCGACAGCCTGTGCGAGCTCGGCCTGGCGGCGGTGCGCGGCGCACAGACCGTCTACCCCACCACGACCGGCGCAAACCAGGTGGCGTCGGAAAAGCAGTACCCGCTGGACTTTTCCGCCTTCAACATCAACGGCCGCGTCTTCGGCGCGCTGGGCGCTGCGGCCGACGCCGAGCAGGCCGGCATCTTCAGCGTCGGGCTGGGCGTGGAGTACGGACAGCGGCACCCGGTCAAGCTGGCCATGCCAATCATCCTGCCGGCGCTGATCAAGCTGAACTGGCGCGACTACTTTGGCGGCGCGGCCATGGCCGGCGTCACCTGCATGGTCGGCGAGGACGCCAAGTCCAAGGACCCCGGATTGCGGGTCGAAAACGGCCGGATCACCGACTTTCCGTTCCTTGGGGACATTCTGGACAGCTTTGCCCGCTACGACCGCGGGTACGGCCAGATCGTCCCCCAGTGCAACGTCGAGGACGACCTGCTGGGCGTGCCCGAAATCGCGGTGCAAAAGTACGGTGCCCGGGCCATCGAGTTCAAGTTCGGGCAGGCGGCCAAGGGCACCCAGCCCGCCAACCGGCTGCCCGACCTCAAGACGGCGCTGGCCCGGCAACAGCTGGGCGGCCTGGTGCGGCCCGACCCCTCCGACCCCGAGGTACAGCGCGCCTGGGAGGAGGGCGTGTGCCCGAACTTCTACCTGTACGGCCGCCTGCCCATGTGGGACGAGGACTTCTTCGCGCGGCGCCTGGCCGGGCTCCGGGCGCTGGGGCTCCAAAACGTCTACTTCAAAATGGCGGGCTACGACCCCGCCGACATGGAGCGGGTGCTGCGCATCGCCTGTGCGCAGCAGGTGGACATGGTGACCTTCGACTGCGCCGGTGGCGGCAGCGGCTACAGCCCCTGCAAGATGATGAACGAGTGGGGCCGCCCGGCCGTGCTGCTCGAGCGCCAGCTGCTGGACATCCTGAACAGGCTGCAGGCCGAGGGGCTTGCGCTGCCGGCCGTCAGCATCGCCGGCGGCTTTGCCTCGGAGGACCAGGTCTTCAAGGCGCTGGCCTTCGGCAACGGCCAGGTCAAGGCCGTCGGCCTCTGCCGCGCGCCGATGGCGGCGGCCATGCGCGGCGCCTCGGTCGGCGCGGCGGTCCGCAGTGGGCACGTCCCCGCGCAGCTGGCGGCCTACGGCTCCACGGTCGAAGAGCTCTTCGCCGACCTGCCCGACCTGCGGGCGCTCTACGGCAAGGCCGCGAACGACTTCTCCCCCGGCGCCATCGGCGTGTTCTCCTACTTGAACAAAATCGCCTTCGGCCTTCGCCACTTCGCGGCGCTCAACCGGAAGTTCGACGTCGGGTACCTCGACCGGAGCGACCTGGTGCCGCTGACGGCCGAGGCGGCAACCCTATTGTAACCCGGGGACTGCTCCCCCATCCCAACACAAAGGAGGACGATGCGACTTGAAGAAAATGACCTGCAGCGTCTGCGGCTATGTGTACGACGAGGCCAGGGGCCTGCCGGAGGCGGGCATTGCGCCGGGCACGCCCTTTGAGGCGCTGCCCGAAGACTGGGTCTGCCCGCTGTGCGGCGCCGATAGGGGCGCCTTCCACGAGCAGGGCGCCCCGGCCGCTGCGCCGAGGCCGGCGCCGGCCGGTGCGGCGATCGAGGCGCCCGAAGACCTGCGGGCGCTGTCGCCGCTCGAGGTGAGCGCGCTTTGCTCCAACCTGGCCCGCGGGTGCGAAAAGCAGTACCTGGCCGAGGAGGCGGCGCTGTTTGCGTCGCTGGCCGACGCCTTTAAGGTGGCCGCGGCCCCCGCGGCCGAGCCCGGCGTCGAGGCGCTGCTCGCGATGCTAAAGACCGACCTGGAGCAGGGCTTTCCGGCCGCCAATGCCGCCTGTGCCGAGGCCGGGGACCGGGGCGCGATGCGCGCGCTGGTGTGGGGCGAAAAGGTGACCCGCATGCTGAACTCGCTGCTCTCCCGCTACGCCAGGGAGGGGGAGGCCATGCTCGAGAACACGGGCGTCTACCTCTGCACCGTCTGCGGCTTCATCTACATCGGCGACGCGCCGCCCGACATCTGCCCGGTCTGCAAGGTGCCGAACTGGAAGTTTGAAGCGATCGGGGGGAGGTCATGAGCATGGCTGAAAAATACGCGGTGAGAAACCTTCGCCTGTGCACCAAGGACTGCCTGTGCCTCTACGTCTGCCCGACCGGCGCGGCCGACACCGAAAACAGCGTCATCGACGTCGGCAAGTGCATCGGCTGCGGGGTCTGCGCCGAGGCCTGCCCCTCGGGCGCCATCTCGATGGTGCCCAAGGTCCTGCCGCCGCAGCAGGCACACGGCGCCGCCGTGGTCGGCGCGATGCGCGCACTGCTGCGCTCAAAGTCCGAGCAGGAGCGCATGGCCGCCGGCCTGCCCGGCCGGCTGGCCGCCGCGGTCGAGAAGTCGAACCGCCTCATGGCCGAGGACCTGATCCGCGAGGCCGGCTACATGCTGCCCCAGAGCGCCAACGCCAGGGCCTTCCTGGAGCAGCTGCAGGGCGGCCGGTTTGGCGGGGACTTCCCGCGCGACGCGGTGGACAAACTGCTCGCGCTGCTGAAAACCAATGAAACCTGTGACGAGATGGAGGATGTGCGTATGGAAAAGTGGAAGTGCACCGTCTGCGGCTATGTGCATGAGGGGCCGATGTCCGAGGACTTTGCCTGCCCGCGCTGCAAGCAGCCGGCCAGCGCGTTTGTCAGGCTCGAGGAGGCTGCGGCCCCCAAAGCCAACCCCTATGCCGGAACCAGGACCGAGAAGAACCTCGAAGAGGCCTTTTCCGGCGAGAGCCAGGCCCGCAACAAGTACACCTACTTTGCCCAGGTCGCCGCCCACGAAGGCTACGACCAGCTCTCGGAGCTGTTCCTCAAAACCGCCCGCAACGAGCAGGAGCACGCCCGCATCTGGTACGAGGAGCTCGGCCACATCGGCAAGACCGCCGCCAATCTGCTGGCCGCCGCCGAGGGCGAGAACTACGAGTGGACCGACATGTACGACCGCTTTGCCAAAGACGCCGAGGAGGAGGGCTTTCCCGAGCTGGCCGCGCGCTTCCGCCGCGTGGCGGCCATCGAAAAGTCGCACGAGGAGCGCTACCGCGCGCTGCTCAAAAACGTGGAGCTGCAGCAGGTGTTTGAAAAGGGCGAGCTGACCATGTGGGAGTGCCGCATCTGCGGGCACCTGGTCATGGGCAGGAAGGCCCCCGAGGTCTGCCCGGTCTGCACCTACAGCCAGAGCTACTTTGAGGTGCGCGCCGAAAACTATTGAGCCTTTGGGGAGACAACGGGTGCGTTTCGAGCCTTGACCGTATCGTCGAGCCTCGGCCGCAGCGTCGAGCCTTAACCACAACATCAAGCCTCAATTACATCCCCACAGCGCGGTCGGGCGGCAGTGTACACTGCCGCCCGACCGCACCGTTTTACTGCCGCAGGCCGCACCTTGACGCCGCCGCCCGCATAGGCTATACTAAATACAACTCTTTGCACTGCACCTCGGCCGACATCGGTGAGGGTCAACAGTACAAACTGAACAGGCGCAACCCTCCCCAGCGGGGGGTTGAGTGGCCGGGCCGCACGGCGGCAGCAGATGGGAACTTTGGCGCATCTGCGGGACAGGAACTGTTCCGCAGACGCGCTTTTTTGTATGCCGGAACAGACGCTGAATGGCACCTGTGCATAGGGGTTATCCTATCCTGGAGGTAACGCTTATGAAAGATCCCTTTGCGGGCCCCATGGGGCTCACGACCCGGGAGGCCGAGCGCCTGCTGGCCCTGTATGGCCCGAACGAGCTCGCGCCGCAAACGCGGGCGGGGCCGCTCGCAAGGCTGCTGCGCATCCTCGCCGAGCCGATGTTCCTGCTGCTGCTGGCGGCCGCGCTGCTCTACTTTGTGCTGGGCCAGCCGAACGACGGGCGGATCATGCTGGTGTTCGTCGCCTTCGTCATCGGCATCGAGGCGGTGCAGGCCCTGAAGACCGACCGGACGCTGCAGGCCCTGCGGGACCTGTCCGCCCCCCGCGCCCGCGTGGTGCGGGACGGAAGAGAGGCCGTGATCCCCGCCTCGGCGCTGGTGCCGGGGGACCTGCTGCAAATTCAGGAGGGCGTCAAAATTCCGGCCGACGGCCTCATCCTGCGGCAGAGCGACCTCTGCGTGGACGAATCGGCCTTGACCGGCGAGGCCGAGGGGGTCTGGAAGGCGGCGGCCGGCGAGGCCGCGCCGTCCGCGGAGCACTGGCGGCGGGACCGCTGCTACGCCGGGACGCTCGTGCTGCACGGCAGCGCCACGGTGCAGGTGGAGCAGACCGGCGCCAAGACCGAGTACGGCCGGATCGGCGCCGCCGTCGCGCAGGCGCCCGAGGCGCCCACCCCGCTGCAGCGGCAGCTGCGGGCGCTGGTCAACACCTGCGTGCGCATCGCCGCCGCGCTGTTTGTGCTGGTGGGCGTCGCCACCTGGTTCAACCTGCCCGCGCAGGACCTGGCCGACCGGCTGACCCAGAGCGTGCTGGCCGGCATCACGCTGGCCATGGCCATGATCCCCGAAGAGTTCCCGGTCATTTTGACCGTGTTCCTGTCGATGGGGGCCTGGCGGCTGGCCCGCAAAAACGCGCTGGTGCGCCGCCTGCCCAGCGTGGAGACGCTGGGCGCCGTCTCGGTCCTGTGCGTGGACAAAACCGGCACGCTGACCGAAAACCAAATGGCGGTGCTGGAGGTCTGGCCGGCGCAGGGCGACCCGCAGGGCCTTGTCCGCCTGATGGGGCTGGCCTGCGAGCCCGAGGCCTACGACCCGATGGAGCAGGCGCTGCTGCGCCACTGCGCCACACAGGGCTTTACGCCGGCGCAGCTGTTTGAGGGCGAGCTGCTGGGCGAGTACGCCTTCACCCACGCGCGCAAAATGATGGGGCACCTCTGGCGCCGCGGGGAGGCGCTGCTGATTGCCGCCAAGGGCGCGCCCGAGCGCCTGCTGCCCCTCTGCGACCTCGACGACGCGGCCCGCGCCGAGGCGGAGCGCCGCGTCCTGCAGATGAGCCGCCGGGGGCTGCGCGTGCTTGCGGTGGCCGGCGCACACCTCGCGGACCCCGCCGACGCCCCGGCCGAGCTCGAGGACGGCCGCTATGTGCTGGGCGGCCTGGTCGGGCTGGCCGACCCGCTGCGCCCGTCGGTGAGGCGGGACCTGGAGGTCTGCGCGGCAGCCGGCATCCGCACCGTGATGATCACCGGCGACAGCGGCGTGACGGCGGCCGCCGTCGCCCGCAGCATCGGCCTGCCGGGGGACGGCGAGGCGCTCACGGGCGACCATCTCGAGGAGCTGGACGACGCGGAGCTGCGGGCGCAGGTGGCGCGGGTCAACCTGTTTTGCCGCGTGCTGCCGGCGCACAAAATGCGCATCGTCAAAGCGCTGCAGGACAACGGCGAGCTCGTGGCCATGACCGGCGACGGCGTCAACGACGCCGCCGCGCTCAAGTACGCCGACATCGGCATCGCCATGGGCGGCCGGGGCAGCGACGTGGCCCGCGAGGCCGCCGACCTGATCCTGCTGGACGACTGCTTTTCGACGATTATCGAGACCGTCCGGGACGGGCGGCGGATTTTTGACAACCTGCGCAAGGCCTTTGGCTATGTGCTGGCCATCCACATCCCCATCGCGGCCGCCTCGCTGCTGGGGCCGCTGCTGGGCACGGCGCCCGACCAGCTGTTCCTGCTGCCGCTGCACGTGATGCTGCTGGAGCTGGTGATCGACCCCACCTGCTCGATCGTGCTGGAGCGGCAGCCGCCCGAGCCCGACCTCATGCGGCGGGGGCCGCGGCCCCCGGGGCAGCCGCTGTTTGACCGCGCGCTGATCGGCAAGAGCCTGCTGCAGGGCGCCGCGATTTTTGCGGCCTCCTTCGGCGCCTACCGCGCCGTCCTGGCGGGCGGCCCCGGCCGGGCGCCGACCGCGCGCGCGATGGGGCTGGCGGTGCTGCTGCTGGCCAACCTGTTTTTAGTGCAGGTCAACAGCTCCGACCGGGCGCCGCTGACGGCCTCGCTGCGGGCGACGGCGCGCGACCCCGTGATGTGGGCCGCCAACCTGCTGACGCTGCTGGGGCTTGCGCTGATGCTCTCCCCGCCGCTCAGCGGGGCGCTCAAGCTGGCCCCGCTGTCGGCCGGCCAGGCGCTGGCCGCCCTTGCGCTTGCGGCGGCGTCGACGCTGTGGTACGAGGCCGTCAAGTGCCTGCTGAGGCCCCGGGAGCGGCCCGACGCCCCGCCCGGGGCGCCTACGCCTTCTTGACCGCCTCCTCCCGGTGCTCCTCCCGCTCGGCCTCCTCCCGCGTGCGGTGCACCGTCCCGCGGGGGTGGTGGGGCGGGGCATAGATCGAGTACAGCTTCACGGGCTTGCGGCCGCAGTTGACGATGTTGTGCCAGGTTCCGGCCGGGATGAAGATGGCGCAGTCCTTGCCCACCTTGGTCTGAAAATTCAGGTTGTCCCGGCTCTTGCCCATCATGACCAGCGCCGAGCCCTCTTCAATGCGCAAAAACTGGTCGGTGTCGCCGTGCATCTCCAGGCCGATCTCGTCCTTGATGCACATCAGCGTGAGCTGCAGGTAGCACCCGGTCCACAGCGCCGTGCGGAAGGCCTTGTTTTGCCGGGTGGCGCTTTCGATGTCCACGACAAAGGGCTCCGGCCCGTAATCGCTGCCGCAGCGCGGGCCGTCTTGACGATTGCTCTTCATGCATCCGATCCCTCCAAGGTTGATCTTGTACAAAACCCCACTACTTCTATATGTCGGCGCGCGGGGCGCTTATGCCGGATTGCCCCCGATTTGTGCCGGCGTCGCCGGGCTGCGGGATTTTTCAGGCCAACGCAAAAAAGTTATTGACATATGCCATAAACATCGCTATACTTATAATTGGCATATGCCGATAACAGACGAAGGGGGGAGAGGGGATGCCAAGGCCGAGAAAGTGGCGCAGGGTCTGCATGCTGCCGCACTGCACCCGCTTCAGCCCCGAAGGCAGGCCGCCCGGCCCGCCGGTGCACCTGGCGGTCGACGAATACGAGGCCATCCGCCTGATCGACCTCGAGGGCCTGACGCAGGAGCAGTGCGCCGACCAGATGGCGGTGGCGCGGACCACCGTGCAGGCCATGTACGCCACTGCGCGAAAGAAGCTGGCCGACTGCATCGTGGGCGGCCGGGCCCTGGTCATCGAGGGCGGAGAATACCGGGTCTGCGAGCACCGCGAGGGCTGCTGCGGACAGGGCTGCCGCCACCGGCACCGCGGCGGGCAGGCCGGGTCCGCGCCAGCGGATGTGGAACCAGAGGATGTGGAATCGGTCGCGCAGGTGCCCCGCACGGACGCGGGGCCAAAAACCCATCATCAAGGGGAGGATGGCCATGAGAATTGCAGTGACCTATGAGGAGGGCAACATCTTTCAGCACTTTGGACACACGCAGCGCTTCAAGGTCTATGACGTTGCGCAGGGCGAAGTGAAGGTTGCCACCACCATCAACACCAATGGCAGCGGGCGCGGCGCGCTGGCCGACATCCTCAAAAAGTGCGGCGTGGACACGCTGATCTGCGGCGGCATCGGCAAGGGGGCCAGGCGCGCACTGGAAGAGGCGGGCATCGCGCTCTACGGCGGGGTCTCGGGCAGCGCGGACCAGGCGGTGACCGATCTGCTGGCCGAGCGGCTGTGCTACGACCCCAACGTGACCTGCGAGCACCACGGCGAGCACCACGGCGACGGCGGCGGCGACTGCGGCCACACGCACGAGCTGGGCGCGCAGGGCTAGGCGCAAAGCCCTCTTTGGAGACCGCCGTTTTGTCAAATCCGTTCAGGGCCCGCCCCTTACAAAAAGGGGCGGGCCCTTTTGCGCGCCGAATTCGCCGGTGCCGGCCGCGTGCAGAAAAATTTTCTCCGCGGCCCTTGTATTTTGGGTATGGAGAACCTATAATGAAATTTGCAATCATTGTTATTTAGTAATTAATACAAATCAGGATTTATTTCTGATAACACGGGTGGGACACCGATGAAACCGTCGTTTGAAGCGCTCAAGCAGGAACTGGCCCGGAAAAACATCCACCTCTCCCACCAGCGGCTCAAGGTGCTCGACTACCTCACCCGCTACCCCTGCCACCCCACCGCCGAGCAGATCTTTGCCGACCTGCACAAGGACCTCTCCACGCTGTCCAAGACCACCGTGTACAACACGCTGCGCACGCTGGCCGAAGCCGGGCTGGTGCGGGTCATCACGACCGACAACAACGAGTCGAGGTACGAGATCGCCACCGACAACCACGGCCACTTCAAGTGCGACTGCTGCGGGGCCATCTACGACTTTTGGATCGACACCGAGGCCCTGCACTCTCCCGACCTCGCGCACTTTGAGATCGGCAGCAGGAGCGTCTATTTCAAGGGCGTCTGCCCCAGGTGCCTTTAAAATAAATACACTTTGCGCAATAGTTTAAAAGGAGGATTTGTTGATGGGAGAAATGAAATGTCCGGTGACCGGCCATGCGGCAAAGTCCGGCTCGGGCGGCGGCACCTCGAACCGGGACTGGTGGCCCAACCGGCTGAACCTGAGCATCCTGCACCAAAACCCCGTCGCGGGCAATCCGCTGGGCGCAGGCTTCAACTACGCCGAGGAGTTTAAAAAGCTCGACCTGGCGGCCATCAAGCAGGACCTGTACGCGCTGATGACCGACTCCCAGGACTGGTGGCCCGCCGACTACGGCCACTATGGGCCCTTCTTCATCCGCATGGCCTGGCACAGCGCCGGCACCTACCGCATGGGGGACGGCCGCGGCGGCGCCTCGGACGGCACCCAGCGCTTTGCGCCGCTCAACAGCTGGCCCGACAACGTCAACCTGGACAAGGCGCGCCGGCTGCTGTGGCCGATCAAGAAGAAGTACGGCAACAAGCTGTCCTGGGCCGACCTGCTGGTGCTCGCAGGCAACGTCGCCCTGGAGGACATGGGCTTCAAGACCGCCGGATTCGCGTTCGGCCGCGAGGACACCTGGGAGCCCG
>JAAYBB010000087.1 GCA_012719075.1 Clostridiales bacterium
CTGCCGGCGGAGGCCCCGGGGGAGGTCTACTCCCTCGCCCAGCTGCTTGAGCAGCTGGATACTCCCTGAGCAAACGCCAAGCCAATAGGCCGATTTCCGTGCATGTGGCATCGGAATGGCTTCCCCGCCTGAATTGGGGGATGCCTTTTTGACAGGCTGCGCAGACGTCCGTTCCCCTTCATTTGGCATCGGTGCGGCCTTCCCCGCCTGAATCGGGGAAAATAGCTTTTTCGCCAAATTGAACAGCAGGCGGCCCGCTTGAGACCGCCTGCTGGTTTGTTATTTAAAGACGGACGCCCGCTACGGCGATTTTACAACGGGTGGGTCAGTCCGGTATGTACGCTGCGCCTCGGCAATTTCGTTCGAAATGATTCCGAATGGGTCCAGGCAGTCCAACAGGGCGCGGCTGGACACCGCTCCCCTGCCTCGCCTGCGTTCCAGGGTCAAGCTGCCGTGCTGCGGCAGCTTTGTCCTGAATCGGTCTGGATGGGTCGGGACAGATCCGCTGGACACAACTTGCCTTTCACTGGCCGCCCTGTCCCCGGCCGCCCTGTCCTTGGCCGCCTTGTCCCCGGCTGCCCTGTCCCCGGCCGCCCTGGTGCCTATCCCACCTGCCCCCGACTTCCCTCACGCCCAGCCGCCCGCGCTGCCCTGAGCCGCCCGGATGGCCTGCCCCGCCGCCTGCTGCTCGCCGGTCTGCGGCAGGCAGACCGTGACGCGGGTGCCGATGCCCTCGCGGCTCAGCAGCTCAAAATAGCCGCCGTGCCGCTCCACGATCCAGCGCGCGATCGAGAGCCCCAGACCGGTCCCGCCGGTCTGCCGGGCGCGGGCGGGGTCGGCGCGGAAAAAGCGGTCGAACACCTGCGGCAGGTCGCCGGCCGCGATGCCGACGCCGTTGTCCTGCACCGCAAAGAAGGGGGTGCCGTCGCCCTTGTGCCCGCTGCGCAGCGTGATGCCATAGCCGGGCAGCGTGTATTTGGCGGCGTTGTCCACCAGGATGCGGGCCACCTGCTTGAGCATGGCGGCGTCGCCGGTCACGGTGACCGGCGCTGTCTGCTCCAGCCGATAGGGGTGCTCGGCGTCGATCATCAGCGACTCGTCGTAGACCTCGCGCAGCAGGTCGCTGAGCGAAAAGGCCTCGAGGCTAAGCTGGGTGCGGCCGCTCTCCCCCCTGGCCAAAAACAACAGCTGCTCGATCAGCTGCTTCATGTTGGCCACCTCGCCGCGGATGGCGGTGATGGATTCGTCGAGCACCTGCGGGTCGTCCTTGCCCCAGCGGTCGAGCAGATCCACATAGCCCTGCAGCACCGAGATGGGGGTGCGCAGCTCGTGCGAGGCGTCCGAGACAAAGCGGGCCTGCTGGCGGTAGGCCGCCTCCATGCGGGTCAGCAGGTCGTTGATGGCCCGCTCCAGCCCCTCGAGGTCGCTGTCCCCGGTGCGCAGCACGCCGGGCTGCTCGGGGCTGATCCGGCTGATGGCGTCCTCGAGGCTGTGTACCCGTGCAAAGTCGATGCCGGCCGCCGAGATCTGCATGGTCTGGCGGGCCATCTCGTCAAGCGGGTGCAGCAGCCGGCGGTTGCTGCGCAGGCCGGGGCCATACTGCAGCAGCCACAGCAGCAGCTCGGCGCAGAGCAGCGCCGCGGCCGCATATTTGTAGACGCCGAGCAGCGCCCCCGCGTCCACCGTGACCCAGCCGTGCTCGCGCGCGTGAAAGCGGTAGGTCACCGTGTCGAGGGCCTCCCAGAGCGGCAGACCCTCGTCATAGCCGATGCCGCGCCCCGTCACGGCCCGCAGGCCGCCGTAGCCCTGCTCGACCTGGTAGCCCCAGCTCGCCGCCAGCAGCACCGCGGTCAGTAAGTTGATCAGCAGGAGCAGGAGCAGCAGCCGCCCCATCCAGCTGCGGTTGATCTTTTTGGCGGTCGAGGTGGTCTTTTTATTCTCGGTCATGGTCGCTGTCCTCTTTGATCACATAGCCCACGCCGCGGATGGTCTGGATCAGCGGGATACCAAACACATCGTCGATCTTGCTGCGCAGGTAGCGGATATAGACCTCCACGATGTTGGTCTCCCCCACGTAGTCGTAGCCCCACACCCGCTCGAGCAGCGAGTTCCTGCTCATGACGATGCCCTTGTTTTCCAGCAGCTCCTGCAGCAGCGAAAACTCCCGCGCCGTCAGCGCGACGGCGGTGCCCCCATAGCTCACGCTGTGCCGCTTTTTGTCCAGCGTCAGCTCGCCCGCCCGCAGCACGCCATCGGGATCGCCCCCCTGTGGCCGGCGGCGCAGCGTGACCCGGATGCGGGCCAGCAGCTCCTCGATCGAGAAGGGCTTGGTGATGTAGTCGTCGGCCCCCATGTCCAGCCCCGAGACCTTGTCGGCCACGGCGTCGCGCGCCGTCAGCAGGATGACCGGCAGCTGCGAGCTCTTGCGCAGGCGGCGCAGCACCTCCAGCCCGCTCAGGTCGGGCAGCATGATGTCCAGCAGCACCAGGTCAAAGCGGCCGCTCTCGGCCAGCTCCAGCCCGTCGCGGCCGTTGCCGGCCTTCTCGGCCTCATAGCCCTCGTGCAGGAGCTCCAGCTCCACAAAGCGGGCGATCTTCTCCTCGTCCTCCACGATCAGGATTCGCTCGGGCATGCAGACACCTCCGTTTTGTGCCGTTTGCTTTTCGCGATGGCCGAAAAGCCGGCGGCCCGCCGGCTTTTCGGTTTTTTCTTCAGGCTTTGACCGTCTGCCCCTTTGGGCGCACGCCTCTGCCTCACTCGTCCCGGGTCATCTCCTGCTTGATCTCCTCGACCTTCTGTGTCACCTTGTCCATCACGACATTGGCCTCCCGGCCGACCGGCCCGATAAAGCAGAGCCGGTAGCCGCAGGCAATGGAGATGATCAGCAGCGGGACGGTCACCCAGAAGAAGCACAGCGTCAGCACCAGCGCCAGCAGCACCGGCATGCCGAGAATGCGCTTGCCGTCCCTTTGTAGCTCGACCGAGTTTTTCAGGCTCTTCTCGATCAAAACGTCCAGCGCCCGCATCAGCCGGTGGATTCCGCGGCCGATCGAGCCGCGCTGAACCGGGGCGGGCCCCTGCTCGGCCTGCTGCGCCTGCGTGGAGTAGCTGGCGGCGCTGGGCTCCTTTACGCGGCCCTGTCCCTCCAGCATCACCAGGGCGTCGAGCAGGTCCCAGTTGCAGCGCTCCAGCGCCTGCTTGGCCTCCTCGTACGATACGTTTGCGCGGTTGCGCAAGCTTTCAACCATTTCAATGCGCTCCATGATAAAACCTCCTTTGATATCCGGCCTTTTGGTTCTGTGCGGCCTGTTTGTCTTCCATGGTTCTATCATAGCAGCCTTTGTTGAGAATGCCTTTTGAGCAGGATTAGAAATACATTAGAGATTGCCGGCCGGTTTCTAAAAAACGCCGGCCCCGCACAGCTTTATTTTACAGGAGAAGCCGGGTCGAAATCAACCGGTGGGCGGGCGGTTTTCTTGACAGCCTCCACAGGAGTATGCTAGAGTGAATTTGCCTTAATCCTGCGGGCGTGGCGGAACGGCAGACGCGCTGGTCTTAGGAACCAGTACCTCGGTGTATGGGTTCAAGTCCCATCGCCCGCACCAAAAACAAAAGGTAAAAAAGATTTATTGCTTACAAAGCCAGTAAATCCAAGCCTTTCGAGAGCTTCCACGATGAAAAGTGGAAGCTCTTTTTTCGTAGATTTATTAGGGTAAAAGCTTCACTCAGGCAGGATTCAAACCTACAAGTAAAAACGAATGGGAATGGCACCCTTTTCAGAACAGAGTGAAATGGAAAAGGGCGCCACTCAAAATGCAATCAAAAAAACAAGCTCAAAATAAAAAGGGCGCTGATTTTTAAGGCTAATTGAAAGCCGATAAAGTTAGCGCCCTTTTTTATATATACACCAAAATCACATTAAAAATGAAAGCATCGGAAAGCCGGAGAATTGGAGTGCAGGAATGCCCTTTATTCTCCGGCTTTTTTTGTTTTCTGGAAAGGAGTAGCCATGTTGGTACGCTATAA
>JAAYBB010000088.1 GCA_012719075.1 Clostridiales bacterium
AAAGGCGGGCACCGTTTTATTGCGCACGAATTAACCGATGCCCCTGCGCTTCCAGAAATGTCGGATGCGGCGGGAGATGCGTCATGAACAGCGGTAACGGCGATGTCTACAGCTCCTTTGGCCTCAGCAAAGCAGCTCTCAGAGCGCCTGACATTGTGGAGCCATACGCAATGCCGGCACCTGCACACTGTTCCCATAGATTTTAGAAGGGCCGCTGGATTTTTGAACGGTGAGACGCCGTATATCGCCGCAGGTGCCAAAGCGTCTATGCTCATGGTGAGTATCGGGAATTTTGTCGATCCAGGTCTTTTCAGGTGGTTTTTTGTTTGCTCCAAAGCCCGCTATTTGCGGGCTTTTTTGCGTTTGGCAATATTCCCTGCAGCCCTCCCCCTGTCCTTATGAATCGCTGTTTTTGAAGGAGGCCTGACCTGAACTTTGGCGATTTCCCGGGTAATGATCGACGCAAACCGTCAACGGCTGCCCCGATTGCGCCGGTAAAACTGTGCACAATCGACAAGCCTTCAAGGATCCGCCCCGTGAAATTCTACTTGCATTTATTCAGGGGTTATGCTACACTGTTTCCATATTAAAAACATTTGTCTTTAAAGGGAGGACACATTGTGAAAATCGCACTTCTCGGGTTTGGCACCGTCGGCTCGGGCGTAGAAAAAATCACACGGGGCATCCCGGCGCTCGACATTGTGAAAATCCTTCACCGCAAACCGGCCAAATTGAACGACAGCCGCGCCACATCGAGCTTTGACGACATCGTGGCGGATGGCGAAATCGACTGCGTCGTCGAGGCCATCGGTGGCATCCACCCGGCCAGGGAGTACATCTTAGCGGCCCTTGAGGCCGGCAAGCACGTCGTCACCGCCAACAAGGCGGTCACGGCCGCCCACATGGGGGAGTTTGTCCAGGCGGCCGCGGCGTCCGGCGCCTGCTTTCTGGTCGAGGCCACCTCGGGCGGCGGCATTCCGTGGATCAAAAACCTGCAGCGGGCCGCCCGCATTGATGAGATCACCGGCGTCCACGGCATTGTGAACGGCACCTCCAACTTCATTTTGTACAACATGTTTAAAGACGGGGCCGACTTTGCCGCCGTCCTGGCCGAGGCCCAGGCGCTCGGCTACGCCGAGGCCGACCCCTCGGCCGACATCGACGGCGACGACGCGCGCAACAAGTGCGCCATTTCGGCCACCGTCGCGTTCAAGGGCCTGGTGCCGGTCTCCCTCATTCCGCAGTTTGGCATTCGCACGATCACAAAGGCCGACATCGACTGGTGCATCCAGCAGGGCCTTGTCTGCAAGCTGTTTGCCACCGCCCGGTGCGAGGGGGAGACCTGGTGCGCCACCGTCGAGCCGGTGCTGCTGCCGGCGGGCGAGCTGGAGGCCGCCGTACCCAGAAACTACAATGTCACCTGCCTGACGGGCGCCACCATCGGCGATCTGAAATTTTACGGTCAGGGGGCCGGCAGCCTGCCGACCGGCAATGCCATCGTGCAGGACCTGCTCGACATCGCCTCGGGCGAGGCCTGGCCGCTGACCTTTGATCGGGCGCTCACACACGAGCCGAATTTACTCAAGGGCCGCTACCTGATCCGGCTCTCCGCCCGCACTGCGGCGGCCGAGGCCGCCTTCGGGCCCCTGGCCGAGCGCTGGGAGGAGGACGGCCCCGGCCGCCTGCTTGTCCACACCGGCACGGTGGGTTCGGGCGAGCTGCACCGGGCGGTCTCCACCTGCCGGCAGGACGACCCCGGCCTGTGGATTGCGAGGTGGATCGAGCGGTGATCAAGGTCGCAAAGTTTGGCGGCTCCTCGCTGTCGGAGGCCGCGCAGTTCAAAAAAGTCAGACAGATCATCGACGCCGACCCCACGCGGCAGTATGTGGTGGTCTCGGCGGCCGGCAAGCGGGGCAAGGACGACCACAAGATCACCGACCTCCTGTACCTCTGCCACGCCCACATCCAGTATTCGGTCTCCTTTGAGCCGATCTTCGGCATGGTCGAGGACCGCTACCGCGAGGTCAAGGATGAACTGGAGCTCTCTTTCGACCTCGAGTCAGAATTTGCCCAAATCCGCCGCAACATGGTCAAGGGCGTCGGCGTCGACTACCTCGTCTCCCGCGGCGAGCACCTGACGGCGCGGCTCATGGCCGAGTACCTCGGCTACCGGTTCGTCGACGCCAAGGACATCATCCACTTCCAGCTTGACGGCAAGCTCGACCTCGACAAGTCGGCCCGCGCCCTTGCCGACGTGGCGGGTGAAGGCGAGCGGCTGGTCATCCCCGGCTTTTACGGCGCCATGCCGGACGGCGAAATCCGGGTGCTCTCGCGGGGGGGCTCCGACATCACGGGCTCCATCGTCGCGGCCATCGTCGGGGCCGACCTCTATGAAAACTGGACCGACGTCTCGGGCATTCTGATGGCCGACCCCCGCATCATCGACAACCCCCGCCGCATTGACCGCATCACCTACAGCGAGCTGCACGAGCTGGCCTACATGGGGGCAAACGTGCTGCACGAGGGGGCCATTTACCCCGTGCGGGAGCGCGGCATCCCCATTCAGATCCGCAACACAAACGACCCCGACGCCCCCGGCACGCTGATCGTCGAGAACTGCGAGGACGAGCAGGGCGCGCTGCCGATCACCGGCATCGCCGGCCGCAAGGACTTCACGGTGGTCACGATTTACAAGAATCAGCGCACAGGCGAGCTCAGCATCATCCGCAGGGCCCTCGAGGTCTTTGAAAAGTATGCCGTCAAGGTCGAGCACATCCCCTCCGGCATCGAGAGCTTTTCGGTCGTCGTCGCCACCGAGCAGGTGCAGAGCTGCATCTACGACATCGCCGCCGAGATCAAGGCCGTCTGCGACCCCTCCGACATCCGCATCATCGGCGGCATCAGCCTGATTGCGACGGTGGGGCGCAACATGGTCTACAAGCCCGGCATGTCGGGCCGGCTCTTTGCGGCGCTGGGCGACGCCGGCGTCAACATCCGCATGATCGCGCAGGGCTCGGACGAGATCAACATCATTGTCGGCGTTGAAAACAAGGACTTTGAGACCACAATCCGCGCAATTTACAAAACGTTTATAGGAGGTTTGACATGAGAGTAGCCGTACTTGGCGCGACGGGGGCCGTCGGCCGTGAAGTCATCAAGGTGCTGGCCGAGCGGGACTTCCCGCTTGACGAGCTGGTGCTGCTCGCAAGTGCCCGGTCGGTCGGCACGCGCCTGCCCTTTAAGGGCACCGAGGTCGAAGTCCGCCTCTCCGACAAAAACGCCTTCTCGGGCTGTGACATCGTGCTGGGCGCCGTCGAGGCCGACATCTCCCGCGAGCTCGCTCCGCACATCGTCGCGGCCGGCGCCGTGTTCATCGACAACTCCAGCGCCTTTCGGCTGGAGCCGGAGGTGCCGCTCGTGGTGCCCGAGGTCAACGCCGAAGACGCCAGGCGGCACAAGGGCATCATCGCAAACCCCAACTGCTCCACCATCATTGCGGCGGTGGCCGTCAACCCCATTCATCAGCTCTCCCCCCTGACCCGCATGGTCGCATCGACCTATCAGGCCGTCTCGGGGGCCGGCGCCGGCGGCATCGTCGAGCTCGAGGCCCAGATGAAGGCACTCTACGAGGATGCCCCCGTCGAAAAATCGATCTTCCCCTACCAGATCGCCCATAACCTCATCCCGCAGATCGGCGGGTTTGACGAGGGCGGACACACCTCCGAGGAGATGAAGCTGCAAAACGAGTGCCGCAAAATCCTCCACGCCCCCTCGCTGCCCACGGCCTGCACCTGCGTGCGGGTCCCGGTCATGCGCTCCCATTCCCTCTCCATTTACATCGAGACCGAGCGCCCGGTCTCGGTCGAAGCCGCGCAGGCGGCCATCGCCGCAGCCCCCGGCTGCCTGCTGGTCGACGACCCGGCCGCCAAACGCTACCCCATGCCGCTGGACACCTCGGACCAGGACCTCGTCTTTGTCGGCCGCATCCGCGCCGACCTCTCCTCCGGCGTCGGCGGGCTTGCGCTCTGGTGCTGCGGCGACCAGATTCGCAAGGGGGCCGCGACCAACGCCGTCCAGATTGCCGAGTCACTGCTGCGTTGACGCCCATCGCCACACCCCAAAAAAACAGGGGCTCTCTTGTGAGAGCCCCTGTTTTTTGGGGCCTTCGTTCGAGCCCGGCCGGTCGCTTCGCGCTTTTTCCCTCGGCAGCCCCCGCAGAAAGACAAACCGGATCGCAATTTTCAGGTTGACCAACCGGTGCCGGCGTGCTAAACTGATAATCATTATCAAATTGTCAAAGAAGGTACCGGCATGGCGCGATCAAAAACCTACAGCACAAGGCAGCGCGAGGCGATTTTGGCCTACCTGGCTTCGCTGGGCGGACAGCACATCACGGCCAATCAGGTCGCCCTCTATTTTGAGCGCGCGGGTTCCCCCATTGGCCTGGCGACCATTTACCGACATTTGGACCGGTTTGTTCAAAGCGGCAAGGTGCGCAAGCATCACCTCGACGGCGCCCCGGGCGCCTGCTACCAGCACATCGCGGGCGAGCATCCCCACCCGCAAATCCAGTTGAAATGTGAGGCCTGCGGCGCGGTCCTGCACCTGCACTGCAGCATGCTGGAGGAAATTCCTGCCCATGTCTATCAGGCGCACTCCTTTCAAATCAATCCGCTGAAGACGGTGCTCTACGGAAAGTGCCCCAATTGCCTTTGATGTCACTTCGCCATTCGACGCGGGAAGGGGGAGGCCGATGAACAGGCAGCTGAACAAAAGACGGTGTGCCCTACTGATCTGTGGACTGTTCGTCCTGGGGCTCCTCCTGGCAACGACATGGATTATAAGACATGCCGATCACGACTGTGTCGGCCACGACTGCCCTGTCTGTGCCCTGCTCCACGCCGTGGAAAAGCTGCTGAAGCCGCTGTCGCCGGCCGCGCTTGGCTGCGCATGCGCCTTTGCCGGGCTTGGCTTTGCATCGGCGTTTTCCCGCAAGGGCCCCACCCGTGGCGGCCTTGCCACACTCACAGCCTTGAAAACCCGACTGAATAATTGAGCCACCCTCCGCAGGGGACCCGAACGCCATTTGTGAAGGCGGCATTTTTGCGCCCTTTTTCAACTGTCATGTGGTGTCCCCCGCATTGTTGTGCCCAAAAACAAGCACACACGGAGGTTGTTCTTATGAAACGCATTTTACCGATGCTGCTCTCGCTTGCGCTCGTGCTGCCGCTGTTCACCGGCTGCAGCCGGCGCGCATCGACGGCCGGAGAGGACGCGGAGGCCAAGATCCGCGTGGTCTCCACCATTTTCCCCGGCTATGACTTTGCAAGGGCGGTCGCCGGAGACCATGTGGAACTGACCATGCTGCTGCCCCCCGGATCGGAGAGCCACTCGTTTGAGCCGACGCCGCAGGATGTGATCCGGATTAAAAACTGTGACCTGTTCATCTATGTCGGCGGGGATTCCGACACCTGGGTCAAGGGGATTCTGGACTCCATGGACACCTCGGAGATGAAGATCCTGTCGATGATGGACCTGGTGGAAACCGTGGAGGAGGAAATCAAAGAGGGCATGGAGGATGACCACGGCCACGACCACGGTGAACTTGACCCCGATGAGATCCGGGACCGCCCGCTGGCCGACTGGGCGGGAAGCTGGGTGTCGATCGAGGGCGCCCTTGCCGGCGGAGAACTGGATGACTACGTTGCCGATCGGGCAAAAGCGAGCGAAACCGACTTCGACATCCAAAAGGAGGCGTATGGGCAGCGGTGGAAATCCGACTACCCCTCGCTGGTGATCTCGGATGCGGCGGTCACCTGGAACGGCGTGCCGGTGGCCTATCAGTACATCGGCTACCAGCTGGTGGAGGGCGACCATGGCGCGTCGGTGTGGTATGGCTTTGAGGCGGAGGCGCCCTCCGCAGGCGCGCCGACCTACATCGCCTTTAACGACCACGGTACGGGCGGGTCGGCCGAGGGGGAGCCTCACGATGAGGGCGACGATGATGACCACGAAGACGACCATGCCCACGAAACCGCTCACTACCACATCCGCTACGGCGACGAGGGCTTTGACGCGCTGACGGCCATCGAGGACTGGTCGCCCACCTACTTCCCGGCCGACGCCTCGGGCGCCGAGATGGCCGAGGCCATGGGCGCACACGGCCAGGCCGACCACGCCCACGAATACGACGAGCACGTCTGGACCTCGCCCGTCAATGCCATGCGCGTCACGCAGGCCATCGCCGATGCGCTCTGCGCCCTGGATCAAGCCAATGCCGCCGCCTATCGGGCGAACTGCGCGTCCTATGTTGAAGAGCTGACCGCCCTGGACGCCGCTTTCCGCGAGGTCGTTGAGCGCGCGGCACGCAAAACCCTGCTCTTTGGCGACCGCTTCCCCTTCCGCTACTTTGTGGATGAATACGGCCTGGACTATTACGCCGCCTTTCCCGGCTGCTCCACCGAGACCGAGCCCAGTGCCAAGACGGTGGTGTTTCTGATCGACAAGGCCCGGGAGGAGCATATCCCCGTCGTATTTCACCTGGAGTTTTCCAACGAAAAGATGGCGGATATCCTCTGCGAGAGCACGGGCGCCAAAAAAAGGCTGCTGCACTCCTGCCACAACATCACCAAGGCGGAGTTCGAGCGCGGCGTGACCTATCTCGATTTGATGCTGCAAAATGTGGAGACCCTGAAGGAGGCGCTGCACTGAGATGGCACTCATCACCTGTCGGGAGGCCGCGCTTGGATACGATGCCGGCGTTGTGGTAAGCGGCCTTGCGTTTGACGTCAACGCCGGCGATTACCTCTGTGTCGTCGGAGAGAACGGCTCTGGGAAAAGCACGCTGATCAAGGGCCTGCTGCGGCTGAAATCACCTGTATCGGGCGAAATCCTGACCGGCGATGGGCTCAAACCGACTGAAATCGGCTACCTGCCCCAGCAGTCGGCGGCGCAAAAGGACTTCCCTGCCGGCGTCTTTGAGGTGGTGCTCTCGGGGCGGCAGAGCAAGCGCGGGCCACGCCCCTTCTACACGCGGGCCGACAGGCGCATCGCGCTTGAGAACCTCGAGCGGCTTGGCATAGGCCATTTGAAAAACAGGTGCTACCGCGAGCTCTCGGGCGGCCAGCAGCAGCGGGCACTGCTGGCCCGCGCCCTCTGCGCCACCGAAAAGCTCCTACTGCTGGATGAGCCCGTGGCCGGGCTTGACCCGCTCGCGGCAAGGGAGCTCTATACCCTGATCCGCATGTTGAATCAGCAACAGGGCCTGACGATCGTCATGGTCTCCCACGATCTGCGCAGCGCGGTGGAGCAGGCGACACACATCCTGCACCTGGGCAATCGGCAGCTGTTCTTTGGATCCACAGAGGCCTACGTCAAAACCGATTTGGCAAAAACCTTTCTGGGAGGTGGGCAAGGTGCTTGACATCCTTGCGGAAATGCTGTCCTATGCGCTGCTGGTGCGCGCCATGACCGTGGGGCTGCTGGTGTCACTGTGCGCCGCCCTGCTCGGCGTCAGCCTGGTGCTCAAGCGATACTCCATGATCGGCGACGGGCTTTCCCATGTGGGCTTCGGGGCGCTGGCGATCGCCACGGCCATGGGGATGGCCCCCTTGGCGGTCTCCATTCCCGTTGTCGTCCTGGCCGCGTTCCTGCTGCTCAGGATCAGCGAAAACAGCAAAATCAAGGGGGATGCCGCCATTGCCCTCATCTCCACCAGCGCCCTTGCCATCGGCGTCATCGTCATCTCGGTCACCACTGGCATGAACACCGACGTCTGCAACTACATGTTTGGCAGCATCCTCTCGCTGAGCCATGCCGATGTGCGGCTCAGCGTGCGCCTGTCTGTCGTCGTGCTCGCCCTGTTCATCCTGTTTTACAACAAAATTTTTGCCGTCACCTTTGACGAGACGTTCAGCCGCGCGGTCGGAACCAAGGCCGGCATGTACAACATGCTGCTCGCCATGCTGACCGCGATCACCATCGTGCTGGGCATGCGCATGATGGGGGCCATGCTGATCTCCGCGTTGATCATCTTTCCGGCGCTCACCTCGATGCGCATCTGCAAGCGGTTTAAGACCGTGGTCCTCTGCTCGGCCATCGTTTCGGTGACCTGCTTTTTCATCGGGATCGTACTGTCCTACTGGTATTCGCTGCCCACCGGCGCCAGCGTCGTGGCGGTCAACATCGCCGCATTTATCCTGTTCAGCCTCACAGGCCTATTGAAGGGGGGTCTCAAGAGAACATGAGACGGTTGTCGGCTGTTTTATTGCTGCTGGTGCTGGCGCTTGGCGGGTGTTCCGGCCAGGACAACGAAGGGCCGCCCGCTCCTGCACCGGCGCAAAATGCGGCGCCTGCGGAGGCACCGGATGCAGAGCCCCAAACGCAGGACAATCCTGTGCCACACGGAGCCGATGTGGAGGCGCCGGCCGGCGAGGTTGTCGAAATCAAAGAGCGGTTGTTCATTGCGCAAACCAACGACATCTACATCAACACGGCCGACTACCTGGGCAAAACCATCCGGTACGAGGGCCTGTTCAAAACGGGGGATTGGCAGGGGGTCCCCTACTGCTACGTGATCCGCTACGGGCCCGGCTGCTGCGGGTATGACGGCGAGGCCGGCTTTGAGGTCGTTTGGGACGGTGCGTGGCCGCAGGTGGACGACTGGTGTGAGGTCGTCGGCGTATTGGAGCAATACGAGGAGGACGGGATTTCATACCTTCGCCTGGTTCTGAGTTCCCTGACCGTGCTGGACGAGCGCGGCGCGGAGTTCGTGTCCCAATAGGCTGCCCGCCTCTGCTTAAAGTGCGCGTGGCGCCGGCCAACCCACCACAGCCGTTGACGGGGAGCCCGGGGCTCAGGCGCCCTCCCTGCAGGCAAACAAAGAGAACAGGCTGTGCCTGTTCTCTTTGTTTGGTGTGGCACCTGCCTAGATGAACAGCAGCAGGCTGACCGCCATGAAGGCCATGCCCATGACCAGGCCGTAGATGGACAGGTGGTGCTCGCCGTACGCCCTTGCCGAGGGCAGCAGCTCGTCGAGCGAGATGAACACCATGATGCCGGCGACCGCGGCAAAGACCAGCCCCGACACGCTCTCGTTCATGAAGGGCATCAGGATCAGATAGCCGATCACCGCGCCGATCGGCTCCGAGAGGCCGGAGGCAAAGGAGTAGAGAAAGGCCCTTTTCTTGTCCCCTCCCGCATAGTAGATCGGCACGGCCACCGCAATGCCCTCGGGGATGTTGTGGATGGCGATGGCGACGACGATGGGAATGGCCAGCGAGGGCTCCTGCAGCGCCGAAACAAAGGTCGCCAGCCCTTCGGGGAAGTTGTGAATGGCGATGGCCAGCGCCGTGAACAGGCCGGTGCGCATCAGTTTGCCGTGGTCGGGCGCCGACGGGTCGGCGTCCGGCTCGGGAATTTCGTGCGGGTTGTCCTCTTGCGGAATCAGGCGGTCGATGACGCCGATCAGCAGCATGCCGGCAAAAAAGGCCGCCACCGTGGCGACGGCGCCGAGCTTTTCGCCCATGGTCGCCTGCAGGGTGGACTGCGCCTTTTGAAAGATTTCAATCATCGAGACATAGATCATCACGCCGGCCGAAAAGCCCAGGCTCAGCGACAAAAACTTGGTGTTGGTCTTCTTGGCGAAAAAGGCAATGGCGCCGCCGATGCCGGTCGAGAGCCCGGCCAGCGCGGTCAGGCCAAAGGCCAACCAGATATTTCCGTTCATGTAGGCAAACCTCCAAAAGCAAGTGGTTAGAGCAAGCTAACATGATCTATCATATTGCGATCTTCCCAAAAAATCAACAAAAAACCGTAAAAATCTTCGCCCGTTGCGCCCGACCCTGCCGCCCGCAGCACACATGGGGAGCTCAAACGGCCGGCGAGGGCGGGTTTCCCCTGCCGAACGGTTGGATCGGGGCCCGTGGGCAAGAGGCCTCCCTCGCCTGTTCAGGCGTGCAGGTCCGTCGCGCGCCCCTTGTGCCCCCGGGCGGCCGGGTGCTGCCGCGGCGCAAAAAAGGCCCGGCCTCCGAGAGGTGCTCCCCCGGGGGCCGGGCCCTTCGTGCCGCCTCAGTTGACCGAGGTGGTCTTGACCTTGATGCGCATCAGCGCCCGGGACAGCGCAATCTTGCTCCGGGTGACGGCCTGGGTGTTTCTCTGCTGCTCGAGGCGGTGTTCGGCCCGCTCCATGGCCTCCTTTGCCCGGTTGAGGTCGATTTCCTCGGGCCACTCGCAGGCCTGCAGCAGCACCGTGGTGGCGTCGGCGTGGACCTCCAGAAAGCCCTCCGAGTGAAAGGCCCGCAGGAGCTTGCCGCCCTGTTTGATTTTGAGCTCCCCGACCGCCAGTGCGGCCACCATCGGGATGTGGCCCGCGAGGATGCAGAGCTCGCCGTCGATGGACTCGACCGTGAGGCTCTCGGCCGTGCCGCTGTAAAATTCCCGCTCGGGGGTCAGCACCGTGAGCGCAAAGGGTTTTTCCATCCTACATCTCCCTTGCCTTGTCGCGCACCTCGTCCAGGTTGCCGGTCATCAGGAAGGCCACCTCGGGCAGGTCGTCGGCCTCGCCGCCCACGATGGACTCAAAGTCCGAGATGCTCTCCTCCAGGCTCACATACCGGCCGGGCTGGCCGGTGAAGACCTCGGCCACGTGCAGGGGCTGGGAGAGGAAGTTCTGTATTTTGCGGGCGCGGTAGACCATCAGCTTATCCTCCTCGGCCAGCTCATCCATGCCGAGGATGGCGATGATGTCCTGCAGCTCGTGGTACCGCTGCAGGCACTCCTGCACGCGGCGCGCCACCGCGTAGTGGCGCTCGCCGACGACGTCGGGCTCGAGGATGCGCGAGGTGGAGTCCAGCGGGCTGACGGCCGGGTAGATGCCGATCTCGGCGATGGCGCGGGAGAGGACGGTGGTGGCGTCGAGGTGGGAGAAGATCGCGGCGGGCGCCGGGTCGGTCAGGTCGTCGGCGGGGACGTAGACGGCCTGCACCGACGTGATCGAACCCTTGGTCGTGCTGGCGATGCGCTCCTGCAGCTCGCCCAGCTCGGTGGCCAGCGTGGGCTGGTAGCCGACGGCCGAGGGCATGCGGCCCAGCAGGGCCGACACCTCGTTGCCGGCCTGTACGTAGCGGAAGATGTTGTCGATGAACAGCAGGACGTCCTGCCCGAGCTCGTCGCGCAGGTACTCGGCCATCGTCAGCCCGGCGAAGGTCGCGCGCATGCGGGAGCCCGGCGGCTCGTTCATCTGGCCGAAGGCCAGCGAGGTGTGCGTGATGACGCCCGACTGGCGCATCTCCTCGATGAGTTCCACGCCCTCGCGGCTGCGCTCGCCGACGCCCGTAAAGACCGAATACCCGCCGTGCCGCGTGACGATGTTGTGGATGAGCTCCATGATGAGAATGGTCTTGCCGACGCCGGCGCCACCGAACAGGCCGATCTTACCGCCCACGGGGTAGGGCGCCAGCAGGTCGATGACCTTGATGCCGGTCTCGAACAGCTGGGTCAGCGAGCGCTGGCTGGTCAGGCTCGGGGCCGGCCGGTGGACCGGCCGGCGGGGCGCCTCGATGGGGCCGAGGCCGTCGATGGGTCGCCCGAGCGAGTCGATGACCCGGCCGAGCACCTGCTCGCCGACCGGCACCGTGATGCCGCCGCCGGTGCTCTCGACGGCGGTGCCGCAGCAGAGGCCCTCGGTGGCCTCCAGCGCAATGGCGCGGACCACGCCGGGCGCGCACTGCTGGGCCACCTCCATGTGGACGCAGGCCTCGCCCCCGGTGCGCAGCAGCGTGTGGATGAGCGGCTCCTGCCCGACCGCAAAGCGGACGTCGAGCACCGGGCCGGCAATTTTGACAATGGTTCCGAGGTTGTTTTCGCTAGGCATCAAAATCCCCTTTTTCGCCGAAGAGATTGGCGGCGCCCGTGATTTCGCTGAGCTCGTTGGTGATGTTGAGCTGGCGCACCGAGTGGTATTGGAAGGTCAGCTTTTTGAGCAGCTTGTCGGCGCTGCGGGTGGCGCTGTCCATGGCGTTCATGCGCGCGCAGTTTTCGCTGGCGTAGGCGTGGACCAGGGCGCCGTAAATAAATCCGATCATAAACTGGGGCACCAGCGCGTCGAACACCCGCTCGGGCGAGGGGTCGCAGAGCATCTCGCCCAGCTCCTGCACCTCTGTGCGCTCCTCACCGAAGTCGGCCAGCTCGATGGGCAGCAGCTTGAAGTCCTTGGGCTTTTGCAGCGCCGCGTTGACAAACTTCATATAGATCACGTGCAGCTCGTCGATCTCCTGCGCGTCGTACAGCTGCATGATCAGCGCGACGATTGCACGGGCCGTGTTGATGGACAGGTCGGCCAGCATGTTTTCAAACCGCGCGTTGACGGTCTGCCCCGCCCGCTCAAAGTGGGCCGTGGCGATGTCGCCCACCGTGAAGATGTGGGTGACGTTTTGGTCCTGCATGGCCTGCTGCGCCAGCGCGAGCAGGTCGTGGTTGTAGCTGCCGGCCAGGCCGCGGTCCCCGGCAATGACGATATAGGCCATCTTGTTGCCGGGCTCGCGGCGGGTCAGGTAGGGGTGGTTCGTCGGCCCGGTGTGCCCGCGGATGTACTTCATCGTGTCGAGGGCCCTGTAAAAATAGGCGCGGTTTTGCTCGATGCGCCGGATGGCCTTCTGCATGCGCGCGGCCGAGATCAGGTGCATGGCGCTTGTGATCTGCCGCGTCTGGTGGATGCTCTTGATGTGGTACCGGATATCGCTGATGGTTGACATCGCTAGACCGCCTTAAAGCGCCTGACGCAGTCGGCAATGGCCTTTTCGATGGCCGCCCTGCCCCCGTCGGAGAGCAGGCCGGTCCGCTCGATCTCGCCAAGCGGGATGCGGCATACGCCGTTCAAGTGTTTGAGCAGTTCCGCGTTGAAGGCCCTGACCGATTTGATGGGGATCTCGCCGAGGGCCCCGCCGGTCACGGCCAGCAGCAGGCCGACCTGCTCCGACAGCGAGAGGGGGCTGTGCTGATGCTGCTTGAGCGTCTCGGTCAGCCGGTCGCCGTAGTCGAGCAGCTTTTTGGTGGCGGGGTCGATGTCCGAGCCGAACTGGGCGAAGATCTGCAGCTCCCGGTACTGCGCCAGCGTGAGGCGCAGGCTGCCGGCCACCTTGCGCATGGCCTGCCTCTGGGCCGCGCCGCCCACGCGGGACACCGAGAGGCCGACGTTGACGGCCGGGCGCACGCCGGCGTGGAAGAGCTCGGTCTCGAGGTAGATCTGGCCGTCGGTGATCGAGATGACGTTGGTGGGGATGTAGGCCGAGATGTCGCCGGCCATGGTCTCGACGATGGGCAGCGCCGTCATCGAGCCCCCGCCCAGCGCGTCGCTGAGGTGGGCCGCTCGCTCGAGCAGGCGGCTGTGGAGGTAGAACACGTCGCCGGGGTAGGCCTCCCGCCCCGGGGAGCGCTTGAGCAGCAGCGACATGGCCCGGTAGGCCACGGCGTGCTTGCTGAGGTCGTCGTAGACGATCAGCACATCCCTGCCCTGGTGCATGAAGGCCTCGGCGATCGCGCAGCCGGCATAGGGGGCGATGTACTGCATGGCGGCGCAGTCGCTGGCCGTCGCCACGACCAGCACGGTGTAGTCCATGGCGCTGGCCGCCCTGAGCTGCTCGTATAGCTTGGAGACCGTGGAGATCTTCTGCCCGATGGCCACGTAGACGCACAGGACCTCCTTGCCCCGCTGATTCAGGATGCAGTCCATGGCGACCGTCGTCTTGCCGGTCTGGCGGTCCCCGATGATGAGCTCGCGCTGCCCCTTGCCGATCGGGATCATGCTGTCGATGGCCAGCAGCCCGGTCTGCAGCGGCTCGTTGACGTTTTGCCGGTCCAGGATGGTGGGGGCCGGCTGCTCGATGGCCCGGTAGGTTTCCACGTGCAGCGGCAGGCCGTCCAGCGGGATGCCCAGCGGGTCGATGACCCGGCCGAGCAGCGCCTCGCCCACGGGGACCTCGACCACCCGGCCGGTGCTGCGGGCGCGCGAGTCGACGCGCATCTCGTTGATGCCGTTGAGCAGCACGGCGCCGACCTTGCCCAGCTCGAGGTCCATGGCCATGCCGTACAGGCCGCCGTCAAAGGCGATCAGCTCGCCGTTGCGGCTGTGGGAGAGGCCGTCGATCCGGACAATGCCGTCGCCGGTCGAGACCACCCGGCCGTACTCGTAGACGATGGGCTTTCCGGCGTAGCTCTCCAGCCGCTGCCGGAGGTGGGCCCCGATATTTCTCGTGCTCGCATCCATACCCATGTTGCGCTACTCCTTGTCCAGCATGTGGCGCTTTATGTCTCTGACGTTTGCCAGAAAGCTGGCGTCGTAGACCTTGCCGCCGACCATCGCCATAAACCCGCCGATCAGCGCCTCGTCCCGTCTGACCTTCAACGTGACCTGGTCGCCCAGCAGCGCCGAGAAGTGCCGCTCGATCTGGCCGATATCCCCCGGCTCAAAGGGGCCTGCCACATAGAGGACGCCGTTTATCATGCTCAGCTCACCTCACTGAAGTAGCGATCGATGACCCTTTGATTGTCCTCGGCCGAGACCTCGCGCTGCATGATCTTGGAGGCAAGGCCCACGGCCAGCTCGACAATGCTGTCCTGCAGCGCGCCGATCGACTCGCGCTGCTCCTGGGCCAGTTGCTCCCGGCCCTGGAGCAGGATCTCCCTGGCCTCCTGCCGGGCCTTTTCGAGAATCTCTCTGGCCGACTTGTCGGCGTTTTGCAGGCCAAGGCGCAGCGTGTCCTGGGCCTCGGCCTCGGCGTTTTGCAGGCAGGCCTCGTACGTGTTCTTCATCTGAAGGGCGCTGTCCAGCTGGGCCCTCGCCTCCTCGCGCTCGCCCTGCAGGCGCTCCTGGCGGCTTTGCATAAAGCTGCGGACGGGCCTGTACAGCAGGCTGCGCAAAATGACATAGAGCAAAATGATGTTGAGGATGTGCTCAACGACATCGATGAGATGGATTGCCATAGCGCGCCTCCTATGCCCCCATGACGAAGATGATGAGCAGGGCCGTTACAAAGCCGTAAATGGCCGTGGATTCGGTCAGGGCCAGGCCCAACAGCAGCATGGTGTTGATTTTGCCGGAGGCCTCCGGCTGGCGGGCGACGGACTCGACGGCCTTTGAGGTGGCCATTCCCATTCCGATTCCTGCGCCGACGCCCGTGAAGACAGCGAGTGCGGCCGCGATTGCGACCAAGCCGATTTGCATGTGATTTACCTCCCGAGAGTGCTTGTTGACGCGGCCTTATTCGACCGCTTCGTTGATGAAGGTCAGCGACAGCGTGACAAAGATGAAGGTCTGGATGAGCGGGTGGAAGATGTTGAAGTAGACGCCCAGCACGGCCGGTATGCCCACGCCGAAGGCGCCAAGGGCGATATAGACCAGGTCGACGACGATCATGCCGCCCAGCATGTTGCCGAACAGCCGGCAGCCCAGCGACACCGGGATGGCGACATCGGTGAGCAGGCGGATGGGCAGGATGACCGGCGTCGGGTCGGCCATGCTCTTGAGGCGCCCGCCGACCCCCTTCTTTTTAAATCCGTAGTAGTTGATCAACAGAAAGGTGCACAGCGCGAGCGAGAGCGTCATCACGAGGTCGGCCGTCGGTGGCCGCAGTCCGAAGAGCTCGAGCAGTCCGCAGGTGATCAAAAAGGCAGCCACCGACAGCATGTAGGCGCTCAGATTGTCCCCAAGCTCCCCCGCCGTCTTGCCGGTATAGGAGGAGACCGACTCGACCAAGAGCTCCAGTAGATTCTGGAGGCCGCCGGGCTGGTCGGTGAACTTCGGGATCACGAGCAGGCGGACCGCAAGGGCCAGCAGGGCCAGCAGCGCAATGGCGATCCAGGAGATCAGCACCGAGGAGCTGACCTCCAGCCCGAACAGCTGCACCCTGGGCGCCATGATCTGGATGCTGAGCGCTTCGCGCTCTGTGACAAAGAAGCCGACGGCAAGGCCGCAGGCCAACCACAGCGATGAGACGCCGAGGAGAAACAAGCGGTTTCGTCTGCGCCTGGCGGCCTTCTCTTCAGGGTCCCCCCGGGCCGCCCGCCGGTGCAGGACCATCAGCCAACTGCCCACGGCCAAAAAAAAGAGGGTCAGGGCAAGCCGCAGCACGGTTTTGTCCCCAAACATCGATGCTTATGGCCTCCTTTCGAAATACTGGTTCTTGATGAAGAGCAGGATGGAACCGCCCGTCAGGACCGCGGTGATGCCAACGCCGCACCAGAGCAGCTCGCTGCGCAGAAAGCGGATCACGGGCACAAAGGCGCAGGCCAGCGCCGCCAGCTTGAGCAGCAGCAGCCCCGCGACCGCGCCCGTCCTGGCGTCCAGGAGAGAACGCAGCAGGCGGTGGAGCAGATAGAGTTCGACGAGCCCACATCCCAGGCCAATGGCCAGTCCCCACATGTCAGCACCCCCACGTTTGGCACAGACGGATTCTACGCTTCCTGATTCTACGCCTCCTGCAATTAAAATTCCAGGCCTTTTTGCGGTAATGATAAACAAATTTATCGTTTTTGCCGGATGGCTTTTTGGTTTATTTGTCGGGCGCTTCCTCCGATGGCATTGTCCGCCTGGCCGGGGCTCCGGCCGGGGAGGTCGGTCAGCCGTGCAGATGCGGACATGATGACCGGCGGCGGCACCGAGGGCGGAGGGGTCTGTTGCCTTGTGCAGACCCTTGCGGAAGGGCGGTCGGCCGACGGCATTTCGGGTGTTTTTTCCCCGCACCCTGCCTATGGTATGCGTTGTTTGAGGGGAGGTTATTCCTCCGGCGCAGGTCGACCGGAAAAAGGGCCCAACCTGCCAAAAGGGTCCTGTGCGAACGCACCTTGTATGTCCAAAGCGCCGGGGCAGGCAAACCCTCACACGCTCTTGGCAGCGGCCCTTGACCCGTCCACCTCAACCGGCCGTTACCGTCGGCGCAGGCATTTCCTGCCGGCCGGTGGGGAAAAGGGCTTGCATATCAAACGGCCTTGACGGACGTGCCCCTGCATGTCCAAAGAGTCGGGGCGGGCAGGCCCTCACATGCTCTTGGCAGCGGCCCTTGACCCGCCCGCTTCAACCGGCCGTTACCGTCGGCGCAGGCATTTCCCACCGGCCGGTGGGAAATGGGCCTGTACATCCAAAAGGCCTTGACGGACGCCCCCTGCATGTCCAAAGAGTCGGGGCGGACGCCCCTTGCATGTCCAAAAGGCCGGGGTGAGCGGTCCCTGTATGCCCAATGGGCCGGACGGCCCCCTGCATATGCAGCATATGCAAAAAGCCTTGGCGGCGCCCCCTTGACCCGCCCGCTTCAACCGGATGCCGCAGACCATCCCTCGCCGGCCGGCCCCGCTGTGGCAGCGGCCCGCCAAGGGCTGTTTGCGGACCCGGTTGGCTGGGTCCGCGCAGCTAGACACAGGCTATTTTCTACATTTTCCCAAACCCAAGGGACCCCTTTGGCCTGCTGCCATTGGGGTCCCTTGCTGTTCCATATCATACCTGCCCGGCCCATGTCCGGGGGGCAGGGGGCCGAACTGCTGCGGCCCGTAAAAGGTTCTGTGTCTCTGCCGGCGGTTACTGCTCGGCCGAAGCCTCTTCCGCAGCGGCCTCTTCCACGGCGGTCTCTGCCTCTGCGGCCTCTTCCGGCGCGATCTCTTCCGCAGCGGCCTCTTCCGGGACGATCTCTACGGCGGCCTCTTCCACATTGGCCTCTTCGGCAGCCGGCTGCTCAGCCGCGGCCTTTTCGGCGGCCATGCCGCGCTCTTCGAGCAGCGCGCGGATCGAGAGGTTGACCCGCATGGCGTCGTAGTCGATCGAGACGATCTTGACGTCCACCTCGTCGCCGATCGAGAGCGCCGAAGCCGGCTTTTCAATGCGGTGGGTCGCGATCTGCGAGATGTAAATGAGCCCGTCAATGCCGGGGATCAGCTGCGCAAAGGCGCCAAAGGGCATCAGCTTCATGATTTTGACGTGGGCGACGTCTCCCACCTGGTAGGTCTCGCGCAGGGTGTCCCAGGGGTTGGGCTGCAGGTTTTTGTAGCCCAGCGAGATGCGCTTGCGCTCGGGGTCGAGCGCCTTGATATACACCTCGATCGCGTCGCCCACCTTGACCACCTCGGAGGGGTGGCGGACCTTGCTCCAGGACAGTTCGCTGAGGTGGATCATGCCGTCCACGCCGCCGACGTCCACAAAGGCGCCGTAGTTGGTCAGCGACTTCACGACCCCCCGGTAGCGCTTGTCCACCTCGGCCTCGGCCCAGAAGCGCTCCTCGGCGGCCCGGCGGACCTCCCTGGCGATGGCGCGGATGGAGCCGATCACGCGGCGGCGACGGCGGTTGACCTCGAGAATCTTGAACTGCTGGGCGGTGCCCACCAGCTCGGCGTGGTCGGCCTCCCGCCCGCCCGGCAGCTGGGAGCCGGGGATGAAGACCCGCGTGCCGTTGCAGACGGCGATGATGCCGCCCTTGACCACCTCGACAATTTTGCCCTCCATGATGGCGCCGGAGTCCACGGCGGCCTCGATCTCGTCCCAGCCCTTGATGGCGTCCACGCGCTTTTTGGAGAGCATGACGGTGCCCTCCACGTCGTTGACGCGGATGACAAAGGCCTCAATTTCGTCGCCCGGCTTGATCAGCTCTTCGGGCTTGATGCTGGTGTCGTCGCTGAGCTCGCCAACGGGGATGTAGGCGGTGTGCTTGGTGCCCAGCTCGACCTGGATCTCGGTGGCCCCAATCGAAACGACCGTGACCTTGACCCGGTCTCCTGTATTTATCGTCAGCAGGGATTTTTCGAGCAGCTCCTCAAACGAGAGCTCCTCTTCCGAAGCGTCGGGGCTGTCCGCCTCTTCGTCCTCGTCCTCTGCCTGTGCTGTCGGGGCTGCGGGCTCCTCGATCCCGGTCTGTGCGGCCGGCTCCTGGGCAATCTGGTCCCCGGCCGACTCGGCGGGCTGAACTTCCTCCACCAGCTCGACAAGGATCTCCTGCGGGGCCTCCGCCGTAGGATGCTCGGGATTCATGGTCTGGTTGATGTCTGACATTTATCTGCAGCCTCCTTTATTACGTAAGCGGGTGTAGACGCCCCCGCCGTTATGCCGACCTTATCCCCCGGCTGCAAAAAGCCCGCGGGAATTTCGGATGCGCTCTCCACCAGCAGCACGCGTGCGCAGTGCTGACGGCACAGCTCGTACAGCCGATTGGTGTTAGAACTGTGGCGCGCCCCGACGACAAGCATCGCATCGCTGTCCGCTGCAAGGGCAGCAGCTTGCCGCTGCCTGTTTTCAGTCGCGTTGCATATTGTATCAGAAATTTGCGCGTTTGTATAGACTTTTTCTACGAAGTTCTTGCAGCGCCGCCACTGCTCCACATCGAAGGTGGTCTGGGCCACCAGCAGCACCGGGCGCTGCTCCACGCCCGGGTTTTGCTGTGTAAACGCGGCCAATTCCTCTGGCGAGGCGAACACCTCGTGCGCCCTCGCAAAGCTGCAGATGCCCACCACCTCGGGGTGGTCGGCATGCCCGACGATCAGCACCAGCCGCCCCTGGGCGCTGCCCTCGCGCACGGCGTCGTGAATGCGGCGCACAAAGGGGCAGGTCAGATCCAGGCTGTCGATCCCCCGCTCGGCCAGCTGCAGGTGACAGTGCAGCGGCACGCCGTGGCTGCGCAGCACCACCACGCCGTCGAAGCCCCGCTCGGGCACCGCCTCGACGGTCTCGACGCCGCGCTCGGCCAGCGCCTTTGCAATCTGGCTGTTGTGGATCAGCGGCCCCAGTGTCACGACCCGGCGGTGCTCACGGCCGAGCAGGTCGAAGATGCCCTCGACCGCGCGCTGGACGCCAAAACAGAAGCCGGCCCCCTCGGCCACGGTCACGGGCATGGCTTTCCCTCCTTGAGCTGGGCCGGAAAGCGGTTGAGCAGCAGCGCCTGCAGCAGCGCCACCGACTGCTCCAGCGTGTTGCCGGTGGTGTCCACCACCAGGCTGTCCTCGGCCGGCTTCAGCGGCGCAACCGCGCGCTCGGAGTCCCTGCGGTCGCGCTCCTGAATGTCGCGCAGCACCTGCTCGTAGGAGAGCCGCTGCCCGCGGCGCCTGAGCTCGTTCCAGCGCCGCCTGGCCCGGTCCTCGGGCGAGGCGGTCAAAAAGATCTTCAGGTCGGCCTGGGGCAGCACCACGGTGCCGATGTCCCGCCCGTCCACAATGCAGCTGTGCTGCGCCGCGATGCCGCGCTGCAGCGTCAGGATGTGTGCGCGCACCTCCGGCATGGCGGAGACCTTGGAGGCGCAGTCCGAGACCTCATGGCGCCGAAGCTCTTTGGAGACGTCCTGTCCGCCCAGCAGCGTGCGCTGCCGGCCGCCCTGAAAGCTCACCGCGACCTCGAGCGAGGGCAGCGCGCGCAGGACCGCCTCTTGGTCGGCGCAGTCGATGCCCCGCCGCATCATGTACAGCCCGATGGCGCGGTAGATGGCCCCGGTGTCCACATAGGCCAGGCCCAGCCGGGTGGCCAGGATCTGTGAAATCGTGCTCTTGCCCGCGCCCGAGGGCCCGTCAATGGCGATGTTGACAACAGACATGGGTACTCCTTCGCCTCCGCTTGGTTGATGTTGCGCTCCGTCCTGCACAGTATAGCACAAAATCGGCAAAACAACAGCGCAAATGTGCCGGCGCGCAATTGGCAGGCGGAATGTTCTGTGATAGAATACGGAAAAAGCATACTTTATGAGATGATGAAAAGGGAGAGATGCCGCTGTGAAACTGGTGATCATCGAACCGCTGGGCGTGGAGGAGGAACTGCTGCTCCGCATGGCGCGGGAGGCGCTGGGCCCCGAGGTTGAGCTGACCTATTACGGCAACCGCACCACCGACCCCGCCGAGCTCATCGCGCGCGGGCGGGAGGCCGACGTCATCGCGGTCTCCAACCTGCCGCTCGGCGCCGAGGTCATCGCCGGGTTTGAAAAGCTGAGGCTGCTGACCGTGGCCTTCACCGGCGTGGACCACATTGCGCTGGAGGCCTGCCGCGCGCGCGACATCGCGGTCTGCAACTGTGCCGGCTACTCCACGGCCGCCGTGGCCGACCTGGTGTTCGGCCTGCTGATCTCGCTCTACCGCAACATCTGCCCCTGCGAGCAGCGCTGCCGCAGCGGCGGCACCAAGGACGGGCTGATCGGCTTCGAGCTCGAGGGCAAGCGCTTCGGCGTGGTGGGCACCGGCGCCATCGGCAGCCGCGTGGCCGCCATCGCGCGGGCCTTTGGCTGCGAGGTCCTGGCCTACAGCCGCACCGAGCGGCCGCTCGAGGGGGTGCGCTACACCGACCTCGACACGCTGCTCTCGACCTGCGACATCGTGTCGCTGCACACGCCGCTGAACGAGCAGACCAGGGGCCTCATCAATGCGCAGCGGCTGGCGCTGATGAAGCCCACCGCCGTGCTGATCAACACGGCCCGCGGCCCGGTGGTGGACAGTGCCGCGCTGGCCGAGGCCCTCAACCGCGGCGCGCTGGGCGGCGCCTGCCTCGACGTGTTCGACATCGAGCCGCCGCTCGACCCGGCCGACCCGCTGCTCAAGGCCAAAAACACGCTGGTCACGCCCCACATCGCCTTTGCGACCAAGGAGGCGCTGATCAAGCGGGCCGCCATCCTGTTTGAGAATGTCGCGGCCTTTCGCCGCGGGACGCCGCAGAACTGCGTCTGAGCTGCGCCGTCCGGTTCTTTTTTGCCCTCCCCGTGCATAAGCGTGTATAGGGTGATGTTGTGACCTCTTATGCGCTGCTTGAAACGCTGGAGCTGGCCGCCCTGGCCTACCGTTCGGTCCAGCCCGACCTGCCCCCGACCACGCTGTTTGTCATCGACGACCAGCTGTCGGGGGTACAGTGCTATCTGCGCAGCCGGGATCAGCTGCTGGACATCACCTTCCGCGGCACCGACTCGCTCCGCGACGCGCTGAACAACCTGCGGGTCTGGAAGAAGACCGTCCCCTACGGCAATCAGGTCTCCCCCATCCGGGTGCACACCGGCTTTATCAGCGCCTACAAGTCCCCCGCCGTCCGGGACCGCATCCAGTCCTTCATGACCCCGGAGGTGCGCCGGGTGCGCATCTCGGGGCACTCGCTGGGGGCCGCCCTCGCGCTGCTCTGCGCGGTTGACCTCGAGTACAACTTCCCCGACCGCGCCTACGAGGTGGTGGTGTTCGGCTGCCCGCGCGTGGGCAACGACGCCTTCCGGCGCTCCTACAACCGGCGGGTGTTCAAGACGATGCGCGTGGAGAACGGCAACGACCTCGTGACCAAGGTCCCGCCGGTCAGCTGGGGGTACCGCCACGTGGGCATCCGGCTGCACGTCGGCGCGCTGCGCACGGCCGGACTGTTCTCCCTCAAACAGCACGAGACGGGGCGCTACTACCGCGAGCTCTTCGAGCGCTATCCGCCCTGATGCACGGTCAAAAACAGATAAAGAGAGGCCGCCCGGACCGGGCGGCCTCTTGCATTTGTCTTGGTTCAGGCGTCCGGCGCCTGCAGCGTGGCAAAGCGGTACAGCACGGCCGCCATTTCGGCCCGGGTCATGTGGCCGCCCGGGTCGAGGCGCCCGTCCGGCCGTCCGCCGAGAATGCCGTTGCCGACCGCCCAGCGCAGCGCCTCCAGGGCCCAGTCCGACACGCGCCCAGCGTCCGCAAAGGCCGCAAGTTCCCCCGAGGGCGAGGCCGGTCTCCCGTCCGCCCGCAGGCTGTTGAACAGCAGCACGGCCGCCTGTTCGCGGGTGACCTCATCCTCGGGCGCATAGTGTCCGCCGCCCAGCCCCGACACGACGCCCTGCTGCACGCCCCAGCTGAAGGCCGCGTGGTACCAGGCCTCCTGCGGCACGTCCAGCGCCGTAAAGGCGCCGCCCGTCGGCGCCCCGCCCATGCGGTGCAGCAGCGTGACCACCATGGCGCGGCTCAGCGGAAGCTCGGGGGCAAATTCCTGTGCGCCGACGCCCGAAATCAGGCCCTGCGCATAGCAGTACTGCAGCTCGGTGCGGTACCAGGCGTCCTCCGGCACATCGGTGAAGGGCAGCCCGGCCGGCACCTCGGCCGGTGCGTCGTAGGCCAGCGCGTACCGCCCGAAGACCGCCGTCTCAAACGTGACCTCGGTGCCCTCGGCGGCGCAGGCGAGCTCCTCGGCGCACTCCGCCCCCTCCAGCCGCCAGACCGAGCGGGCCGCTTCGGCCCTTCCGGTCCGAAGCGTGACCGCAAATGGGCTTTCGAGCGAGGCCAGCGGCGAGGTCCCGCTGCGGCCGCTGACCTCAAACACCGGCATGCTGCCGGTCACCCGGCTGCCGACGCTCAGGCTCAGGCTGACCGGGCGAATGTCAAACAGCAGGTCGCTGCCGGTGGCCGCCAGCAGCAGCGCGTCGAGGGCCCCGCGGTCCAGCGTGAGGCTGCCCTGCCCGAACAGGAGGCAAAGGCTGCCCTGGCGGTCCCCCAGCCTTTTGACCAGCGACGCGAGCTCGGCCGTCTCCAGCGCGGCGCCGGCCGTGGCCCCTGCGCTGCGCAGGTCGATCACGGCCCCCTGCGCAAAGCCTGACACGAGGTCGGCCTGGGCCCTGCTGTCGAGCTGCAGCCGAACGATCCCCTGTCCGAGTTCGTAAGGCACCGCCACGCTGCCGTCCTGCGGCGAGGCCGGCGTCCTCAGCGGCTCCTCCACCGCGACGCCGCCCCCGCCCCCGCCGCCGACAACGCTGCCGCCGCCAACCGGTTCCCACTTGGCCATCAGCGTGTAGCTGTCCTCGACCTTGGTGTCCTTTGTAAACGCCGTGCCGGTGCCGCCGATGGTCCAGCCGCCGAAGGTGTAGCTCTCGCGGGTCGGCGCGGGCGGCAGCGCGACCGTGCTGCCGAGCGGCACGTTTTCAATCACCGCATAGGGTGTCTGGTCGCCGGCCAGCTTTTTGAAGGTCAGCTTAAAGGGGCTGACGCGCAGGTTCACCACGGCCGATTTGGCCGCCTCGGTCCGGCCGTCCGAGAATTTGAGGGTCAGCTGGTTTTTCCCCTGCCTGGAGACCAGGAAGTCCCGGGTGAAGCGCAGGGCGTCGTAGCCGGTTTCGTTGTCCGGGATGTCCCCAGCGCGCAGCACCTCGTAGTCGACGCCCCGGACCGGCTTTGCGCCCGGCGACCAGAGGAGGTCGGTCAGGTCGTTGTCGTACAGCGACAGCCGGAGATCGGCGTGCGTAAACGCATCGCGGCAGTCCACCTCCAGCGTGGTCCCGGGCGCCGGGCTGTGAATCACCACGTCGCTGGGCACCCGCCCAACCGCGATGTCAACGTACTTGGGCGGACTGCGGAAGGCGGCGCTCAGCTCACCACTCTGCACCGCATTGACCGCCACGATGCCGACCCGCAGCGTCAGGCCGTCCTCGTCGGGTGTCGGCGCGCAGACCAGCGCCCCGCCGCTCAGCGCGACCGTCGGTCGCCCGCCTTCGACGATCTCATAGGAGGTCTGCGCGTCGACGCCGCTGAAGTGGCCGCCGATGGGGCCGGAGCTGTAGGGTTGCGCCAACCCCAGCCCGTCGAGCGAGGGGAGCAGCGCCCTGGCCTGCACGGCCCCGGCCTGCTTGAGCGCCGGCTGGGCCACCTCGGTCACCACACAGGTGATGGTGAAGGTCTGGCTACTGACCTCGGGCGGCGTCCCGATCGAGGCCGTGAAGCTCCAGGTCGCCCCGCCGTCGGCGGTGGTGGGCGTGCCGACCGAGACGGCCGCGTGCACCGGCTGCACCACAACCTGCTGCGCGGCCAGCGCGGTCCCCTTGGGCAGCAGCACCTTGAACAGCGCGTCGGTCGAGGTCATCTGGGCCTCGTGGCCGCCCACCGTCACCGAACTGAACTCAAAGCCGCCGTCCTGGAACCACTTGGCGTAGTAGGTCAGCGCGCCGACACTTCCGTCCGGCACCTCGGTGACCGGGTCGCCCTCAAGGGCCTCGTTGTCGTACCAGCCCAAAAAGTGGTCGCCCGCCCTGGTCGGCGTCGGCAGCGACAGCGGCGAGCCGAGGTCGCGGTCGATCGTATAGGCGGTTGGATAGTCGCCGTCCGGCAACTCTCCGCCGTCTGTCTCATAGGTGATCGGAAAGGCCTCGCTCAGCAGCGCCACAAAGGCTTCGGCGTCGACCAGGCCGTATCCGTAGTAGTCGTCGCGCCCTTCGCCCCCCTTGTCGACGGCCGACATCCGCAGCAGCTCCTTAAAGCCGTCATTGTCGAGCTGCTTGTTGACCTGCTTGGCCGCAACCCCCAGCGCCGAGACGATGGGCGCCGAATACGAGGTGCCGTTGCCGCCCGGCTTGGTGCCGCCCGAGGTGCTCAGCAGCGTGAAGTTGGTGGCCGGCGCCGAGACAAAGACCGCGTCGTTGTGGTGGGTCCCGCTCCAGTAGACATAGTTGTCCCCGTTCAGGGTTCCGCCGCCCACGCTGACCACCTCGTCGTGCGAGGCCGGGTAGGACTTGTCGGCCGTGCCGCTGTTGCCGGCCGACGAGACCAGCAGCACGCCCGCCCGATGGGCTTTTTGGACCGCGAGGTGGATGGTCTCGCTGTAGGTGGTCGACCCCCAGCTCATGTTGATGACGTCGGCGCCCTCTTCGATCGCCTTGTCGATGGCCGCCACGAGCTCGTCGGCCGCCCCGTTGGTGGGGTTGGTAAAGCAGCGCAGCACCAGCAGGTCGACCCGGTCGGTGATGCCGGCCACATGCTTGCCGTTGTCGATCTGCGCCGCAACGATGCCGGTCACGGCCGTGCCGTGTCCGGTGTGGTCCTTGATCGGGTCGGTATCCCCGTTGGCCTTGAAATTCTGCCGGAGGAGGATGTGCCCGCTGTCGATGTCCTCGTGCGCCTCGTACAGGCCCGAGTCGATGACCGCGAGCTTGACGCCCTCGCCGTCAAGGCCGCTGTCCCAGAGCGCGCCCGCCCTGACTGCGGGCAGGTACCACTGGCTGGGGTACTGCGGATCATTCGGATAGGATGCGGGGGCCGGAGCATCCGACAATTGCTGCGCAATACCGCCCCCCTGCGGAGATGGCTCGACAGCTTCGCCCTCCCCGTCATCTTCCCAGAGCCCCCCGAGCAGCGCCGTCCCCGCCATGGGCGCATCGCCGTACAGCTCATAGGAGATGTTGGGCTCGATGTATTCAATGGCCTGCTCGCCAAACAGCGCGAGGATCTCCTCGACCGATTCGGCCAGGTAGACCTGCTGGTCAGGCAGCACCGACCGGATGCGGTCGTCCATCAGCCGGTGGGCCGGCGCCATGCCCTCCTTGAGCCGGAATAAGTAGCCGTTGCCCTGCGGAGCCGGCTCCTGCGCCCGCGCCGGCGGCAAAAGGCCCCCCATCGGGGCACAGCCCAGCAGCAGCGCCAGCAGCAGGGCCAGCCCGCGGCCCCATCCCCTCCATTGCCTGTCCATCCTCATGTAAAACCCTCCGCAAGACCAAAGTAAACGCCCTGCAGGCGCTTGTCCGCAGTGAAACTATACCCCTTATTATACCGTTTTTGACAAAAAGCACAACCCAAAAATGGGGCGGTCCGGCGCCGGCAAAAAGGGGCGGGGGACCTCCCCGCCCTTGGCGACGGCAAGAAAAGCCGCTTGTCCCCGGCAGATCGGGGGCGGGCCGCTCCAAGGTCGTCTGTGCGGGCAGGGCGGACCTGTGCCGCCGTACCCGTGCCGAAGCGGTCCCACGGGGTTCAGGCCCCGAGGGCGGCGGGGCGCAGACAGGCCCCCGGTCAAACCCGGACGGTTTTTGGACCAATAGATAGGGAGGGGGTTCTGCGAACCCCCGCCCTCAGCCTGTCAAACAAGGCGGCTTCATCAGATGGGAACGGCAACCGCAGCCCTTTCATCAAATTTGCAGGAACGCCGGACATGTGCCGGCGTTCCTACTCCTAAGCGGGCCTGCGCGTTTCGAGTCCCAAAGGGGCGAGGAACGAAGGCGCGAGCGCACAGGCCCTCTTGTCGAAAAACCGAGCGGTTTTTCGACAGTCGCAAGGCGGGGGTTCTGCGAACCCCCGCCCTCAAACGCCGTCCATGCACCGGGCGGCTACTTTAAAAAGCCCCGGATGATCTGCTCCTCGGCCTCCTCCTCGGTCAGCCCGAGGGTGCGCAGCTTGGTGATCTGCTCGCCGGCGATCTTGCCGATGGCGGCCTC
>JAAYBB010000016.1 GCA_012719075.1 Clostridiales bacterium
CCCGGCTGGCCAAGCGGCGCCTGAGCGCCAAGGAGATTGCCGGGCAGCTGTACATCTCCGAAATGACCGTCAAGGCCACGCTCAGAAGCGTGTACAGCAAGCTGGGCATCCACTCCAAAGCCGAGCTGACCACCAAGGAGTTTTGACATAAAACCGCATTTACTACCCAAAGGGGTATGAATAAAAAAGGGATCTGCTGTATGCTTGACGACAGTGGATCCTTTTTTATTGGGGGACAGACGGACCCTGATCCTCAACCAGAGCGGCAAAACAGCCGATCCATAGGACAGACAGGCATTTCCTGCCGGCGATTTAGCGGGCATGCCGAACACACATGAGGCGCGCAGGGCAGACGGGGGGAGGGGGGCCTGACCATGGACAATGGGCATTCCAATGAGGCGATGCTGGACGTGTTCATTGAGGAGACCGCACGGCACATGGCGCAGCTCGAAAAGACCGTCCTGGCGAGCGCCGAGGGCGGCTTTGCGCCCGATGCGATCGATGCGATCTTCAGGATCATGCACACGCTCAAGGGGTCTTCGGCCATGATGCTGTACAACAACATCGCGGCGCTGGCCCATGCCGCGGAGGACCTGTTTTATGGCATCCGGAATCAAAAGCCCGCCCGCCTGGACGGCGCACTGGTGTCGGAGCTGGTTCAACAGTGCGTGGCGTTCATCCGGCTGGAGCTCGAAAAGGTCCGGGGGCTGGACAGCCCCGACGGCGATCCCTCCGGCCTGGTTGAACGCATCCGGCAGGCTTCGGGCGCCCTGCGGGGCGGGCCGAAGGATGCGGCGGTGCCCGCAGTCGGGGCAAAGCCGCCCTCGGCGCAGCACTACTATCTGCCGCCCGCCAAGAGCGGCACGGCCGGCGGCCAAAAGGGATACGAGGCGGCGATCTTCTTTGAAGAGGGCTGTGAGATGGAGAACATCCGGGCCTTTTCCATCCTCCACAGTTTAAAGGACATCACCGAGGACTTCTGCCATGTGCCCGCGGACATCATCGAAAACAACGACAGCGTGCAGGCCATACGCGACAACGGGTTCATCATCACGCTGCGGACCGAGAGAAGCCTGCAGGAGCTGCACGACTTTTTTTCCAAAACCGCCTTTGTCCGGCAGCTGACGCTGCGCGAGCTGTCGGACAGCCAGCTCTCCGAGCGCTTTGCCGGGCCCCGGGAAGACGCCGCCCCAGGGCTGCCCATCCTGATGCCGCAGTGTGCGGAGCGGGAGCCGGAGGAGCCGCCGCCCGGGCAGGAGAGCGCCCACCGAAACATCATCGGCGTCGACGTGGACAAGCTGGACAAGCTGATGGACCTGATGGGCGAGCTGGTGATTGCCGAGGCGATGGTCACGCAAAACCCCGAGCTTCAGGCCCTGAAGCTCGACAGCGTTTACCGGGCGGCGCGCCAGCTCAAAAAAATAACCGGCGAGCTGCAGGACATGGTGATGTCCATCCGCATGGTTCCGCTGGCGGCCTCCTTTCGGGAGATGCACCGCGTTGTGCGCGACTGCGGCAGGCAGCTTGGCAAAGAGGTGGAACTGCGGCTGGCCGGCGAAGAGACCGAGGTGGACAAAAACATCATCGAACACATTGCCGGGCCGCTGGGGCAGCTGGTGCGCAACGCCGTGGACCACGGCATCGAGGCGCCCGACCTGCGCGCCGCGGCCGGCAAGCCGCGGACCGGGCACATCACACTGGAGGCGATCCATGCCGGCGGCGACGTCCTGCTGGTCGTCAGCGATGACGGCGGGGGGCTCGACCGCGAAAAAATCCGGCAAAAGGCCCTGCGGCAGGGCCTGATCGACAGGCCGGAGAGCGAGCTGACCGAGCGGGAGATTGACAACCTGATCTTTGTGCCCGGCTTTTCCACCCGCGACGCCGTGGCGGGGCTCTCTGGGCGCGGCGTCGGCATGGACGTGGTGCTCAAGGAGCTGGAGGCCATCGGCGGCGCGGTGTCGGTCGACAGCACCGCGGGCCGCGGGACGGCGGTCACGTTGAAGCTCCCGCTGACGCTGGCCATCGTCGACGGCATGAACATCCGGGTGGGCAGCTCCGGCTACACGCTGCCCACCGCCGCGATCCGGGAGACCTTTCGGGCAAAGGCGGCCGACCTCGTACAGGACCCCGCGGGCAACGAAATGCTCGTGCTGCGCGGCAGGTGCTACCCCGTGCTGCGCCTGCACCGCCTGTTTGGGGTGCAGGCCGACCACACCGACCTGACCCAGGGCATCCTGCTGATGGTCGAGCAGGACGGAAAGCAGCTGATCCTATTTGCCGACGAGCTGCTGGGCCAGCAGCAGGTGGTGGTCAAGGCACTTCCGCCCTACCTCAAAACCCTGAAGCAGGTCGACGGACTGTCGGGCTGCACGCTGCTGGGGGATGGGAGCATCAGCCTGATTCTCAATGTCGGCGGGCTCATTGGCCTGTACTAATATTTTACAAAGCTGGACAGAAAAATTGAAGGAGGCATGTCACATGACGGCACAGACAGAGATGCTCAACCTGGGCGAGATGGACAATGAGGATACGCTGAAGGGCAAATACCTCATCTTTTCGATGGGCAACGAGCTGTTCGGGATCGAGATCCGGTACATCACCGAGATCATCGGGATTCAGCCCATCACCGAGGTGCCCGAGATGCCCGGCTATGTCAAGGGCGTGACCAACCTCCGCGGCAAGATCATCCCGGTCATGGACGCCCGACTGCGCTTTAAAAAGGCCGTGCGGGCGTACGACGACCGGACCTGCATCATCGTGTTCGACAACAACGACCTCTCTGTCGGCCTGATTGTGGACAGCGTGGCCGAGGTGCTGACCATGCAGGAGGCGGACATCGCGCCGCCGCCCGAGATGGGCAAGGGCGGGCACCAGTACATCAAGGGCATCGGGAAGGCCGGGAACGGCGTCAAGCTGCTGCTGGACTGCCAGCGGCTGCTGACCGACGATGCGCTTGAGGCGCTCAGCGCCATGGCCTGATGGCCGCCCGGGATAGCGCGAAACGGCGGTCTGCGGGAGGGGGTAGAGGTGTGTGGACAGCCCAAAAAAAATCAGGGTGCTCATCGTGGACGACAGCCTGCTGTTCCGCGAGAAGGTCCGGGAGCTGATGTCCAAAGACCCCGGCATGGAGATCGTGGCGGTCGCGGCGAACCCCTTTGAGGCCAGGGACAAAATCCTCGAAACCCGCCCCGACGTCATCACCTGCGATGTGGAGATGCCCCTCATGAACGGCATTGAGTTTGTGCGGCAGCTGCTGCCCCAATACTTTGTGCCGGTCGTGATGGTCAGCTCGGTCAGCGGCAAGGTCTTTGAGGCGCTGGAGGCCGGCGCGATCGACTTTGTCGCCAAGCCCGACACCGGCTCCCCCAGGGACGTCGGGGCGTTTATCCAGGCGCTGACGCAAAAGATCCGGGTGGCCGCAACCGTCAAGGCTGCACGGCCGGGACGGGAGAGGCCCCGGCCCCGGGTTCCCGTCAGCCTCCCCCAGGATGCCGGCAGAATCATCGCCATCGGCGCCTCCACCGGCGGGACCGAGGCCATCTCCAGCATCCTTTGCGCACTCCCGCCGACGGTTCCGGGGATTGTGGTGGTCCAGCACATCCCGCCGGTGTTTTCGGCCATGTTTGCCCAGCGGCTGGACAGCGAGACCCCGCTGCGGGTCAGGGAGGCCAGGACCGGGGATTTTGTCGAGCGGGGCAGCGTGCTGGTCGCGCCGGGCGACAGGCATCTGCGGATTAAAAAGATCGGGGGCCGCTATCAGGCCGAGTGCTTTGAGGCCCCAAAGGTCAGCGGGCACTGTCCGTCGGTGGACGTGCTGTTCGAGTCGGTGGCCAGGGAGGCCGGCGGCGGCGCCATTGGCATTTTGCTGACCGGCATGGGCCATGACGGGGCGAAGGGCCTGCTGGACATACGGCGCAAGGGGGGCAGGACCATCGGCCAGGACGAGGCCTCCTGTGTCGTGTACGGGATGCCGAAGGCCGCCTTTGACATCGGCGCCGTGGAGACCCAGGCGGCACTCGGGAGCATCCCGCAGCTGCTGGTCAACCGGCTCAGTTAGGGGATGGCGATGGAGCTCATTGTCGGCATGGGAGACTATGGCCTGTCCGACCGGAGGGACGCCGTGATCCGGACCTTTGCGCTGGGCACCTGTGTGGCGGTTACGGCCTACAGTCCGGCTCAGCGGGCGGCGGGCATGGTTCATGTGGTGCTCCCCTTTCCGCTGGACAGCCGGGATGGGGCGGAGCGCCCGGCCCGTTTCGCGTCGACGGGCGTTCCGCTGCTGGTCGGCGCCATGTGCACCCGATACGGCTGCCAGCCGGAGGAACTGACGATACAGCTGTACGGCGGCGCGGACGCCATGCCCGGTCCGGACGTCTACCGCGTGGGGCAAAAGAACATCGACGCCGTGAAGCGTGCGCTGCTCGGCATGGGGCTGACCATCCACAGGGCGGACCTGCGCGGCAACCTGAGCAGGAGCCTCGCCATGCAGGTGAATACCGGATCGGTGGCGGTTTTCCGCCAGCCGATCCCGACATCGCGGAGGTGAACGGGGTGCTTCACGGCATGCGCGAAACCGGGCCAGCCCCCTCTTTGGCCGACACGCTGGCCTCGGTCGGCGACGGCGTGATGGTGGCCGACCCTGGGGGAATTGTTTTATACGTCAACGCCTCGGGCGAAAAGCTCATCGGCTGGACCGCACAGGAGGCGATGGGCAGGCCCTTTGACCAGGTCTTTCCGCTGGTCGACTACTTTTCCGGCAGCGCGCTCAGGAGCCCGATCGACTGCGCGCTTGCATGCGGGGGGCCGGTGGGCCTGCAAAATCACGCGGCCCTGATCACCAGAGCGGGCACGCCGTGCTTTGTATCGGCCAGCTGCTCCCCGATTTTCTGCCAAAATGGCGGGGTCAAGGGCGTCGTGGTGGTGTTCCGCGACATTGACCGCATCAAGGGCATCGAGGAGGAGGTTCGCAGAGAGCGGAACAACCTGAAAAACGTGCTGGAGGCCCTGCCGACCGGGATCATGCTGGTGGGGGGCGACGCGGTTGTGCGCTGGGTCAACAGGCCACTGCTGGCGCTGTTTGAGGTCCGCGAGGACGAGCTGCTGGGCAGGCGGTTTGGCGACGGCGCAAAGTGCGTTTACAGCAGCGAAAAAGGCTGCGGGGAGGGCGGGGCCTGCCGGTTTTGCCCCATCCGACAGAACATCGCCGCGGTGGTCCGCGAGGGCGAGAGCCGCAGGGACAGGCTCTTCGAGCAGGCCTTTTTACAGGGGGACGGCGAGTGCAGCCGCTGGCTCAAGGCCAGCTTTATCCCCTTTTCGCCGGGCGACGACCCTCAGATCGTGGTGGCGGTTGAGGACGTCACCGAGCAGAAGCAGCATGAGGCGGCGCTGCAGAGAAGCCGGGATGAGGCGGAGTCCGCAAGCAGGGTCAAGAGCGAGTTTTTGGCCAACATGAGCCACGAGATCCGCACGCCCTTAAACGGGCTGATCGGCATGGTGGACCTGCTGCTGCAGAGCGAAATGGGCCGGGCCCAGGCGGCCTATGCCGGCATGGCGAAAATGAGCGCAGACGCCCTGCTCAAGGTGATCAGCGACATTTTGGACTTTTCGCGGATCGAGGCCGGCAAGGTCGACATTGCCTGCGTCCCCTTTGACCTCAAGGCCGTGGTGGACGATGTCGTCCACCTCCACGGGGTGCTTGCGCAGCAGAAGGGCCTGCAGCTGCAGTATAGCTTTTGCGCCGGCGTCCCCCGGCAGGTGAGGGGGGACCCCGACCGCCTGCGCCAGATTTTGAACAACCTGATCGGCAACGCCGTCAAGTTTACCGATACAGGGCGCATCGGCGTCGAGGTGCGGGCCGTCGGCGCGCAGGATGCGCGGCACGCGGTGGAGTTTTGCGTGTCGGACACCGGGATCGGCATCCCGGCCGGGCAGATGGACCTGCTGTTTAAGCGGTTCAGCCAGGTGGACGGGTCGGTTACGCGCAGGCACAGCGGGACCGGCCTTGGGCTGGCCATCTGCAAGCAGCTGGCGGAGTTGATGGGCGGCACTGTCCGCGCGGAGAGCGAGGTCGGCAGGGGCAGCCGCTTTTACCTGGCGATGGCCTTTGTGCCCGACAGCGGGGCGCCGCAGGGCGCGCTGTCGGACGCGGCGCCGGCGTTTTCACCGACTGTGGTGGAGGACGGCGCACTTCGCCGCCGAACCGGCCAAGGGGCGGATTTGTTGCAGGGCGGGGGAATTTGGTTTGGCCGGGCGGCAGAGCCGGCCGCCGGCGGAGAGCTGTCCCGCGAGCTGGAGGCGCTGGACCGCTTGCGGCAGCGCCTCGAGGCCATCCTGCGGGACGGGCAGCCGCAGTGGATTGAAGAGACCGCCCACGGCATCAAACAGGCCGCGCTGCGGATCGGCGCGGACGCGCTGGCCGAGCTGGCCTTCAAGGCCGAGCTCGCGTCGAGAAAGCAGGGATGGGCGGACGCGGCGGGGTACAGCGCGGAAATGATCCGTGAAATCAGCTTGCGCTGCAGGGGGGAATAGGCCATGAAGATCCTGATTGCGGAGGACGACCTGGTCAGCCGGAACTTTTTGAGCCAGTTTTTGGCGAGGTATGGCGACTGCGACCTCGTCGTGGACGGCCTGGAGGCGCTCGACGCCTTTTTAATCGCGCTGAAGGACCGGGCGCCCTACCAGCTGATTCTCCTCGACATCATGATGCCGAAGGCGGACGGCATGCAGACGCTCAAGGCGATCAGAGCGCTTGAACGCCAGTCCGGCACCGCGCCCGAGCACCGGGTCAAGGTCATCATGACCACGGCGCTGGCCGAGGCGCAGCTTGTCCAGACGGCCTTTGACTATGGCTGCGAGGCCTATGCCACCAAGCCGATCGACACAAAGAAGCTGCTCGAGGTCATGGAAAAGCTGGGGCTGATCGACGAAGCCGCCAGGCGCAGGGGCACAAAGGGGCCGGAACCGGACAGCAATTTCGACAAAAACGCCGATTTTACCACCAAACATGGTATGCAAGGCCAGGACTTTCTGCCGATACTGTCTAATGAGGCGGACCGGATGAAGGAGGGCTATTTCAAATGTGTGCGGGCCCTGCCGGACCACCAGCTGGAGGTCGTCATGGAGACCGGAACCACCATCTACTTTGACTTCCGCTCCAGACTGGACACGGCACGTTTCGGAAAGCTGCGGGATGAGGAGCTGTTTGGCAATGTGAGGACGGACGGAAATTACCTGGTCTTTGAGCGGGCGGGCCAGACCCCTGTCAAAATCACCGCCTCCGAGTTTATGGACCTGGTGTTGATCGACCGCAGGAAGTAAACCGCGGCCGGCATGGCCAAAGATCGGCATCGGCGCCGCATCGTACGGCACAGCGTCCGCAGGCTGTCGGCGCAGCAGAGGCAGGGGGGATTCCTTCACAGGGTTCGTTGTCATCTCGGTTTTTCAAAACACAAAGGGGGATTTGTTGTCATGAAGTGGTTTGGCAATGTAAAAATCGGCGTTAAAATCACGGCCGGGTTTTTGCTGGTGGCGGCCATTGCCGGTGCAATCGGGATGATTGGGATCACGAGCCTGAAAAGCGTCGGCAATTCCTATGCGATGGCGCTGTCGGACTGCACCGTCGAGCTCGAGTGCGTGCAAAAAATCAGCGCCAACTTTGAAGCCATGCAGAAGAGCGTGTATAAGGGTGTGGTTTTGGAGGACGGGGCTGAAAAAGATGCGGTCATTTCCGAGGTCAACGCGCAGTATGAGGCGATGGCGATTGCGGGGGCGAGCTACGAAAAGACGCTCGAGAAGTATGCGGCGGAAGAAATTGAGATCGAAAACCAGCTCCTCGGCGCGCTGGATGCGTCCACAGATGCCTACTACGAAGCGGCGCTGGACTTCCTGCGCAGCCCCGCCGCCCTCGATCCGGAGCGCCGCGCCGATGCCGCCGGGGAGTTGGGCGAGGGGAGCAGGCTGAGTGTGCTTGCCGCGACAGCGGGCGGCGATGTGGACGCCCTTGCAAAGTACCTCACCGACTATGCGGAAAATACGATCGCGGAAAACGCAAAAGCACTGCGCACCGCCGTTTTCATCATGGTCGCCGGCATTGCGGTCGGCGTGCTGCTGGCGGTGGCATTGGGCGTCGTCATCGCGCGTGCGATCGCCAAACCCATCGAGCAGGTTGTGAAGGCCGCAGACCGGCTGGCAGAGGGTGACTTCAATGTCACGGTCGACGTCCACTCCAACGATGAAACCGGAAGGCTGGCCGAGAGCTTCCGGCGCATGTCGGACACCTTGAAGACCATTATCAACGACCTCACGCGCGGGATGGGTGCGTTTGCGGAGGGGAATTTTGCGCTGGGCTCGCAGGCGGAGGACAGCTATGTGGGCGATTACGGCCCCCTGCTGGAGTCGATCCGAAAAATGCGGGACATGCTCAGCAATACGCTGCAGACCATCAACACGGCCGCCGAACAGGTCAGCACCGGCGCCGCCCAGGTCTCGAGCGGGGCACAGGCGCTGGCGGCCGGCTCGACCGAGCAGGCCTCCTCGGTGGAGCAGCTGACGGTCTCCATCGGCAAGATCGCGGAGCAGGCGGGGGAGACCTCGACCACAGTCGTGGCGGCGGCCAGGTCGGTGCAGCAGGCCGGCGTGGGCGTCAACGCCGGGAACGAGCACATGCAGCAGCTCACACAGGCCATGGCGGACATCGGCTCGGCCTCCGGCCAGATCGCCAACATCACCAAGGTGATTGAAGACATCGCGTTCCAGACCAACATCCTCGCGCTCAACGCCGCCATTGAGGCGGCCCGCGCCGGCAGCGCCGGCAAGGGCTTTGCGGTAGTGGCCGACGAGGTGCGCAACCTGGCCGCAAAGTCGGCCGAGGCCGCCCAGCAGACCGGTGAGCTGATCCAGGCCTCGGTCACCACGGTGGCCAAGGGCACCGAGATCACCGGCCAGACCGCGCAGATTCTCAAAGAGGTGGGCGCGAGCGCGGCCGAGGTGACCGAGAGCTTTGGACGAATCGAGCAGTCCATCGCCGAGCAGGCCGGCGCCATCGAGCAGATCCGGCAGGGGCTCACGCAGGTGTCGGCGGTGGTCCAGACCAACGCGGCCACGGCCGAGGAGAACTCGGCCACCAGCGAGGAAATGTCCGCGCAGGCCGTGACGCTGCGCGAGGAGGTTGGGAGATTCAAGCTCAGCGCCGTCCACCCGGGGGCGGGGGCCGCCGCGATCTCGCTACTCAGGGCGGCGCCCGCCGTACAGGTGCCGGCGCTCGAGCCGGCGGCTGCCATGGGCAAGTATTGAGTTCCCGCCCGCGGCGGGCGGGTGCTGAAGGCGCAGATGCCGGCGGGCGGGATCGGGGAGATGGGCTTACGCAGGGGCGGACAAACAGTGCATAGGGAAGAAACGGAAAAGACGGGGAGGCTTATTATCATGAAAAACTTGTCCATTAGCAAAAAACTCATTGTCGGCTTCGGCGCCATCCTGATCATGATCCTGTTTATCATCGGCATGTCTGTCTACAGCATCGGCGGCATCAACGAGCAAATCCAATCCTATGCAAAGTATACGCTGCCGAACAGCACGAGCATCTGGGTGATCCGCAGGGACACGGTGTCGATCCAACGGGACATGGCCAGCGCCATGGCCGAGACCGACCCCGGGCAAATTGAAAAGTGGCTCAACCTGGCGCACGAGGACTCGGCGTCGCTGCTGGGCGAACTGGACAACTATGAGGGCAACCAGCGGGACGACAGCCGCAGCACACAGCTTGCGGAGCTGCGGGAGCTGTTTGCACGGTCCAAAAATGCCAGACTCGAGATCACCGAGCTGATGAAGGACCCCACAGAGGACCACCTGCGGCAGGCAAAGGAGCGGTTTGAGCGGGACTATGTGCCGGTCATGGATCAGGCCGTGGACATTTTGATCGACTTTACGAAAACGGCGGAGGCGCGCGCCCTGCAGCAGGAGCAGGATGCCATGGCCTCGGTCAGGCTGGCCTGGATCATCCTGGGCGCCTGCGGCGTCGGGGCCACGGTGCTCTCGGTGCTGATGACGCTGGTCATCCGCAGGTCCATCCTCACCCCGGTCAATGTGATTGTGGACGCCTACGAGGAGATCGCCAAGGGGAATATGCGAAACAAGCGGGATTGACGGCACAGGAAGTGCAGGACTTTCCAAAAGAAAATGACGGGCGTCAAGCGCCGGTCTTTTTTTCTGCCCCCTTCAGGCGCGCTTCCGGCGCTCTCAAGCGCGACTGTATAAAAGACGCAGCTCCTTGCAATTTATAGACCGCCCATCCATGATTGCCCTGTCCGCCCGTGCCCTGCGCCTTCACAGGCCCCCGCACTTCGACATAATCTGTACAAAAGGGGGAGGTGATGGTATGTCTTGTTGGCCTCTGTTACTGCTGGCCCTTGGCTGCGGATGCGGAAATCAGTCGAATGGCAACTGCAACAGCAATCGCTGCTGCTGATCATTTTAGTCCACTGGTCCACAAGGCTTGCTGTAAAAGGCAAGCCTTTTTTTGTTTTTCTGGGTGTGCTGCCACGCCCCTTTGCAGGCTGCTTTGCAGGGGCTGCTTTTTTATGTCCTCAGCATGGGATGTTCAGGGTTTTTGGTCCGCTCTCCCGGTGTGCCGATCAGTCACGGGTGCCGCCTGTTTTCCATAGAATAAAGCAAAATCCAAAGGGGTGAACAGCCATGGGTTCATTGAGTTTCTGCGCCTCGGTTGCGATGCACGAAATTAAAAAAACCTTTACATACAACCACACGCCCATGATCGCGTTTTCCGTCCGCTATCCCAAGGTGACCTTGCGACACAACCCATCTGCACAAAAGCGCATCAACCGCCAGATTCAGGCGCAGGTCGGCGACTTCTACCGCTACGTCTCGGGCGACCTGTACCGGCAGGCGGTTGCGGCCCATCACGACGCACAGGAGAGCGGGTTCCCGTTTCACCGCTATGACGCCGTCCTGAACTACGAGATCACCTACAACCAGCACTGCCATTTGAGCCTGTACCGCGACCAATATGAATTTACAGGCGGTGCGCACGGAAACACCGTCAGGCGTTCCGACACCTGGAGCCTGGAGAGCGGACAGCGCCTTCCGCTTTCTAGCTTCTTTTCTGCCGGACAGGATTACCGCGCGCTGCTGATCGACCAGATCACACAACAGGCCGACGAGAGAATACAGCAGGATCCCGGCATCTTTTTTGAAAACTACCGGGCCCTGATTGTGGAGTACTTCAACGAGGAACAGTACTATCTGACGCCTTCCGGCATTGCCCTTTACTACCAGCACTATGAAATTGCCCCCTATGCCACAGGCATTGTGGTCTTTACCGTCCCCTACGCGGCGGTGGATTGGCAGCCGTCCTGCTGCAAGTAGCCGGAGGCGATGATCTTCCGGCGGGCGGACGCCGGCGGGTTATCTTTGCAATATGCAGGCCTCTCCCGCTGCGGGGCTGTGGCGATTTTGCTGTGGGCGTCAGTTTTTAGAGGCGACAAAAAAAGAGACAACCAGCCCGATAAAATCGGGCTGGTTGTCTGCACGTGTGGTGTAGACAACAACGGCGACGATGGCCTTGTCAAGCCGCCTTTTCGAAAACGCCTCCGCGCCATTCGTCTTGCGCTTGGGCCGCCTTATGTCGGGCGCCTTCGTCTGTAGAAGAGCACAAACAGCAGCCCGGCCAACAGCGACACCGCATAGCCCCCCAAGACAAGGCAGGCGTTTCCATCAAAGCCAGCAGGGGCAGCGGGGGATAGCCCCCCGGCATTCGGGCGTTCTCCCTGGACCGGGCGGACTGCGCCCGCCTGCATTTCGCGGGGCCGTCCGCCGCCATTGGCGAAGCCATCCTGCCCATTGCCGGGCTGCATAACCTCACCGGAAAGCCCTTCCTGCCCATTGTCCGGACGTTCGCCGGCGCCCCCAAATCCCCGCTGCGCGCGGCTTTGAAGCAGCGCGAGCTGTGCCTCCGTGAGGCCAAGCGCCTGCAGCTGCGCCAGCTGCTCCTCTGTCAACTCGCCTTCTCCGGCGGCCTGGAGGATCGCCATCGCCCGCTCCATCGCGGCGCGGTCGGCGCCTTCGTTTTCCGCGCGCCCCTCGCCCGGCAGGTCGGCGCCGCCCATGCGGCCAAGCGCGGACAGACTGAGGGCTGACGCGTCGACCAGTGCGTCCGGATTTGCGCTTTGTCCGGCGGCGGTCGCGGGAATGCGCCCGTCCAGCTGGCCCTCGATGCTCTGCGCCCGCAAGAGGCCCAGCTTTTTGAGCTCGGCCACGCCGCGCTGGTAGGCGGCGTGGTCATAAAATGCGCTCGGGTCGGCCTGAACATGAGGGGAGATCAGCGCGTCGAGCGCATCGACGGTCTGCACAAACAGGCCGCTGTTGAAATACCCCTCGACAAGCTGCCGCAGATAGCTGTGGTATTGCTCGAGGTACTCCGGCACGCCGAGCAGCTTTGCCAGCATGGGCCGCTGCTCGAGAGCAATGCCCGAGACCGGCGTGTCGATCGGGAAGTTGACCACCGAGGAAGCGCTGCCCGACTGGAAGCCGCCAAAGGCCAGGTTGAAGTCCCAGGGCAGCATGGTGAGCCGGCCGTCTTTTTCGTACAAATAGTAGTTGTGGCTCATGTTGGAGACGTAGCTGTCGAGGTTGACGATGACCGCATGGGCCGCAAAGTACCGCAGCGTGGCCTCCACATCGACGACGCGGTCCAGTTCCTCGCCCGCGCTCAGCTGTTTGAGGGCCTGGATCACGCGTGCAAAGTCGAGGTCCGTGCTGTCGAAGACGGCGTTTTCAAAGATGGCCGAATAGCTCGAGAGCTCGTCGTCGGTGTACTGCAGCGTTGCGCCGCCGGATTGGCCGCCAAAACCCCCATCACCGCCGCCGGGCGCGGGGTTTGGCGCACGGTCGGACAGGCCCTGCTCGGCGGCCGGGAATTCCCCTTGGGGCTGCCCCGGGGGCGGAGCCTGACCCGGCTCCTGTGGGGGCAGGGCACCCGCTTCCGGGAGGGCCTGCCACTGCGGGCCGTCTTCGTCGGGCTCGCCGGCCTGCACGCCCCCCATGAACGTGTTCATCTGCCCGTCTCCGCGCATCCCCATGCCCTCGGGCTTGTAGAGCTTGCCGTGGTCGTTTCCGTAGACCCGCCTGGCGTAGCTGTCCTCCAGGGCCTCCACCGCCAGGTAGAAGCCCCAGGGCTCGCCGTTGACCGTGATGTCGCAAAACGCGTAGCGCGGCGTCTCCACGCCGGCATAGGCCATCAGGTCGTAGGAGAGGTACTCCTTCATATAGGTCGCGTCGCCCTGCATGTTGTTGACCACCAGCTTGTCGAGCCCCAGCCAGCTTTGCCCCGAGACGTAGTGGTCAAACTCAATTTTAAAGCTGTACCGGTCGGTCGTATCGTCCTTCGCCACCATGCTGAGGCTCGAATTGCCCTTGGGGCGGATGCCGACATTGTTTGTCTTTACGCCGTCGATGACGATGGTGGCGGGGATGTATTCCTCGGCCGTGGCGTTTTGGAGCATGTTCGCCCAGGCGGTTTCGTCGGCGACGATTTGGATGTCCAGCACCTTCGTCTTGTCCATCGCCGCGGCGTAGGGCGGCTCCGCCGCCCCGGCGAGACCTTCAAAAAGCGAGGGCATGAAATAGCAGGTGCCCAAAAACAGCACCGCGGCCGCCATGAGCAGCGCCGACAGCGGCCCGATCCACCTGTGCCGGATCATGTGCCCCACCTCCCTTCAGGCCATGTAATCGCCGTTGTAGCTGACCAGCGCGGCGCTCTTGACGCCCGGGATCTGCCGGATGCCGCCCACGAATTTTGTGGCGCTCTCCCGCAGGCGCAGCTCATAGGTGAGCTCCATGCCCAGCTCGGACAGGGTCTTGGACTTGATGCTGTAGCGCAGAACGCCCTGCTGAAGCTGGTTTATGATCGCATCCTCCTGCCCCTCGTCCTCGCTTTTGACGATCAGGAGGTAGGGGCAGTCCACGCTCTTTCGGTTGACGAACAGTACGAGGATGAGGCCGACAAACAGCGAGCCGAGGATGGCGAGCGGCAGCAGCCCTGCGCCGAGGACGATGCCGGCCGCAATCGACCAGAACAGAAAGACGAGGTCCAGCGGCTCTTTGATGGCGGTCCTGAAGCGGACGATGGACAGCGCGCCCACCATGCCGAGGGACAGCACGATGTTTGAGGTGACCGCCAGGATGATCAGCGTGGTGATTAAGGTCAGCCCCAGCAGCGAGACGCCGAACCCGGCCGAATACATCACGCCGGTGTAGGTCTTTTTGTAGACGAAGAAGATGAAGAGGCCGAGCACCAGGGCAAAGCCCATGGCAATGGCCATGTCCAGCGCAGAGAAGCTGGTGATGTTCTCGAGAAAGCTGGATTTGAACAGATCGTTAAAGGTCATGGCGCACGCTCCTTATCCGTAGATGCGGCAAGCCGCGTATTTTGAAAAGGACTCGCTGTGGCGCATGTTGGTCTGGATCAGGTCGCGGATCAGGTCGGGCAGGAAGCGGTCGTACTTCACCTCGAGCAGCAGCAGGCCGGGCTCCCCGGCGCGCAGCGTCGGGGTATTGGGATCAAACAGCCCGGTGGCGTGGACGCCGGTTCGCAGGTCGGCGTCAAAGGTGATCCGCACATTTCCATAGGGGAAACGATAGGCCTCGCGCCAGTAGTCCACCAGCGTCTTGGGCCGCAGCCGCTGGTGACGCAGCTTGGCGTAGAACTCGATCAGCAGGGCGTTGCCGCTGTCCGCCATCCAGGCGGTGTCCCCGGCGAGGAGCTGTTCGACCTGCCCCCTGGTCAGCCTGACCGACTGCTTGTTGCAGAGACTGCCGACCTTGCACTTTTTCTCGAGCCGGATGAAGTCCTCGCAGCCGTTGTAGAGCCGTATCCGGTACTTTTCACGGTTTGGGAGCCCGGCCACCTTTTCCCGCAGCGCCCGGTCGTCGTCGCTGTCAAAGTAGAGGCTGCGGATGTGGTAGCGCCCGTCCGCGCCGGCGTGCGGATCGGGCGTCGCAACCAGGCGAATCCGCTGCCGCAGCGTGTGGTAGTCCGGCACATTGATGACGTGTTTGTACTCGTGCCGGTAATCGATGGCATGCATGTGCGCACCTCCGTTTCGCATACATCCTAGGGCAGCAAGCTCAATTCAAGCTCAACCGCCGGGTGAAGATCCGGTGTCCGCCGCTTGAGCTTCCGTTGAGCTTGCCGGGGTAAAATAGGGGTGTGGCGTGCTATAATGGACACAGGGGGGACATCCGGGTGCGCATTTTAATTGTGGAGGACGAACGGCGGCTGGCCGAGACGCTTGCGGACATCCTGACGCAAAACAGGGATCTCGCCGACCTCTGTTACGACGGCAGGCGCGGGCTTGACAATGCGCTCTCGGGCATTTACGACGCCGTGATTTTGGATGTCATGCTGCCGGGCATGGACGGCTTTGAGGTGCTGCGCCGCCTGCGGGAGAGCGGCAACGCCACCCCGGTGCTGATGCTGACGGCCAGGTCGGCGCTTGGCGACAAGATCAGCGGCCTCGACACCGGGGCCGACTACTACCTGACAAAGCCGTTTGAGACCGCGGAGCTGCTGGCCTGCTTGCGCGCCATCACGCGGCGGGGCGGCGAGCTGCGGCCCGAGGAGCTGGAGTTTGGCGACGTGACCGTCCGCCTGGCCACGAGCGAGCTGGTTTGCCGGCGCCGTTCGGTGCGCCTGGGCGCCAAGGAGCTGGAGCTGATCCGGCTGCTGATCGCCAACCGCGGCATCCTGTTGTCGAAGGAGAGCATCTATTTGAAAATCTGGGGCTACGACAGCGAGACCGAGGACCGCATTGTGGAGGTGTACATCTCCTTTTTGCGCAAGAAGCTCGAGCACATCGGCTCGCAGGTGAAAATCTCGGTGGTGCGCCGCATCGGCTATCGATTGGAGGCGCCCGAATGATTCAAAGGCTGCGCCGCAAACTGGTGCTGATCGTCATGGCGGTGGTGACGCTGATGCTCTCGGCCATCTTCTTTACAATGTTGCTGACCACGCAGCAAAAGAACGCGCGCATGAGCGTGGACCTCCTGCGCCAGGCGCTGAGCCTGCGGCCGTTTCCGGGTGGCGTGGGCCCGCCGGCCATTGACGGCAAGCCGGCCCCCTCGAGGGGGGCGGCGCCCCAAATGCGCCTGCCGGTCCTCGTCGTGGAGATTGCAAGGGACGGCGCGGTGACCGTCCTGGCCAACCAGCTGCACTTTATTGACGAGGGCGACATCCCGGCGCTGGCCGCGCTGGCCACCGAGGGGGCCAAGGCGGTCGGCATTCTGCCCGACGAGGCGCTGCGCTACCTGCGGGAGGGCGGCGAGGGCGGTGTGCGCGTCGCCTTTGCCGACATCTCGGTGGAGCGGGAGATCCTGCAGATGCAACTGGTCAACTCGCTGCTGGTCGGCGGGCTGGCGCTGGCGGCCTTCTTTTTGCTGAGCCTGCTGCTGGCGCGCTGGGCGGTGCGGCCGGTGGAACTGGCCTGGGAGCAGCAAAGGCAGTTTGTCGCCAACGCGTCCCACGAGCTCAAAACGCCGCTGACCGTCATCCTGTCCAACGCCGACATGCTGCGTGCCGAGGGGCCTATTGCGGGGGATAAAAATGCCCGCCGCATCGAGCACATCCACGCCGAGGCGCTGCGCATGAAGCGGCTGGTGGAGGACATGCTCACGCTGGCCAGATCGGACAGCCGGCAGGGGGCGGAGCAGCACCGGCCCGTGGACTTCAGCGATCTGGTCACAAGCGCCGTCCTCATGTACGAGCCCGTCTTTTATGACGAGGGTAAGCGGCTGTCCTGCGAGGTGGAGCCCGGGCTCTCGGTCGGCGGCGATGCGCCGGAGCTGCAGCGGCTCACGCACATCCTGCTGGACAATGCCAGAAAGTATTCCCCGCCCGGCGGGGCCGTCTGGGTGCGGGTGAGCCAGGCGGAGCACAGGCGGGCCTTGCTGACGGTGGCCAGCGAGGGGGAGCCCATCCCAAAAGGGGAGCTGGAGCGGATTTTTCTGCGGTTTTATCGCCGGGATGCGTCGCGGAGCGAGCACGGGAGCTTTGGCCTCGGCCTCTCGATTGCGCAGACCATCGTGCAGGCGCATCGGGGCAGCATCTGGGCCGAGAGCGACGAGACGTCGGGCAATCGCTTTTTTGTGTCGCTGCCGCTGGCCTAGCGGTCGGCGGGGTCGCCGCACAGGCAGAAGGCGGCAAACAAAGGCGCCGCCGCATGCGGATTTTGCAAGGCCGCGGGCTTGCTTGGGGGCTTTTTACAGCCCCGCAGCGGATTGGATTTAGGGGAATGGGTTTGCCCCTCCTTGATTTTCGTGTTGCATCTGAAAAATATATGGAGGCGACATGTGACAGGCCATGCCGCCCCGTGTTGTCGGTTAGGCCGCTTCTACTTTCGCGGATGGGGAGCGGCCTATTTTATTTTGTTGATTTTGGACTCCCTGGCGCCGGGGTTTAAAAAGAAAAAGGGCAGCCGCCTGGGGAGGGGCGGTTGCAGGCTTTTTTGAAGGTCCGCCGGGCAGGGCGCGTTGGGCGCAAAGCAGGGAAAAGTGCCTGGCGCCAAATTTGTTGTTGTGTTTGTCCCTCCCATGTGCTATGCTTACTCAAATCATTTCTTGTGCCTAAAAAAACCAAGCCCAAAGGGGACAAGATTTGGTCACATCTCAAATGTATAAAAACAGGAGGGTACAGCATGAAAAAACGAACATTGACAGCAATCCTGGTCCTTTCCCTGATGATGAGCCTATGCATGATTATTGCTGTGGCTCTCCCGGCCCCACTGAACGTACGCATTGAGTGCGTGGATGCGGTCGAGCAAAGTGAAGACAGCATCACCGTATATCCCGGCGGGCGCGTGACGCTGTTTGCCGAGTACTCCATCGCGATGGACATTGAAGATGTGACGGACTTGGAAGCCCTGCCCAGTGGAGCCTCCTGGACGTGCCAGTGGTACCGGGGCACAACCGACGACTTCTCCGCCGTCACGACGAAGGCAATCGACCTGCCCAACTTTTCGGTGCTGCTGTCCGAGGGGGGCAACTATTCAGCGCTCGAGGAAGATCAGGGCAACTCCCAGGGCAGCGAATACATCCCAAACACCGCCAAGCCCGGCACAGCCTACTATTTTGTCCAAATGACCTACATATCCGGCGTGGCTGACGCAGATCCGGTCGTCCGTACAAGCGGGGCCATTGAGGTGACGGTGGAGGCGCGGCCCGACGACCATCCGCTGGCGACGCTGCTGACCACCGCCGAGGCCCGGGGCTGGATGGTCACGACCCCCAGCGCCGACGTGATCTCCTTCTACGAGGAAGTGGCGGCCAACAGCGACGGCCGCGTGCGGGTGAACACAACCAGCTACAAGACCGATACGGGCACCCCCATCCCCGTGGTCATCATTGGCGATCCCGCGCCGGCCTCCCCGGACGAGGTCTCCGACGACAAGTCGGTCGTGCTGATCAATGCCAACATCCACTCGGGCGAGGTCGAGGGCAAAGAGGCCATGATGATCCTGACCCGCGAAATTGCGATGGGTGAGCATGACGGGTTGCTGGACGACCTCGTGCTGGTGATGCTTCCCAACATGAGCCCCGACGGCAACGACTATCTCACGCGTCAGCCGTCTTCCCCCAACCAGTACACGCCGAACTACTACGGCGCGCGCAGCAACCGGTCGCCGACGTTCGGATACAACATCAACCGCGACATGATGAAGCTGGAGACGGCCGAGGGGCGTGCGCTGGTCGACCTGATAAACAAGTGGAACCCCGACGCCTTTGGCGACCTGCACGCCACCAACGGCACGCGGCACCGCATTCCACTCGAGCTGCTGTGGTCGCTGCACCCCGACGTGGACCCCGACCTGGCAGCGTACAACCGCACCGGATTTGTGGAGGCGGCCTTTGGCGCCGGTTCGCGCTTTGCCGAGAGCGGAAAAATCTGGAGGCCCTACGGCGATTTTCAGCGAGCCACGGTGAGGGACACCGGCTATACCGAGGAAGGCACCTGGGTTGTCGGGGCCGACGAAAAGCCCCGCTACACCAGCCACTACATGGGCTTCCGCGACCGGATCTCGCTGGTGTTCGAGGTCTACTCTCACGACCCGTACACCGTCCGCGTGGACACGCAGTATGTGGCCGTCCTGAGCTTCCTGGAGGGCATTCAGAGCGAGAAGGCCACGATCAAGGCGCTGATTGCACAGGCCGAGGCGCGCGCACTGGGCCGTAATGATGAAATTGAAAACTATTTTAACACCGAAGTCGTGACGCTGACGGCCAAGCACGACGACAAACACCACTATGGCACAAAAGCCCCGTACACCGTCACCGTGCCGTCCTACGCCGCATTTACGGATACAAAAGTGATCATGTATGCGTTGACGGATGCCAATGGCGCCCGGGCGGGGACCATCTACGCCGATGCATATACCTATGGCGAGCAGGAGAGCAAAGAAATTCCCTATAAGGGCAATTTCGAGACCGACAAGTCGGTGCCGTTGGGCGCCTACTACCTCTTTGAGTCGGACTGCACCGAGGCGCTGGAGCTGCTGCAGCGGCACGGTATTGAGGTCAAGCGGCTTGCGCGGGCCGTCAAGGTCGAGGCCGGCGATCTGCAGTGGTACGATGCGCAGACACGTGCAATTCCGGCCAAGTATGAGAACCGTTCAATGAACACGGTTACCGGTGTGTGGAAGAATACCGAGGAGGCCGTGATCTTGCCCAGGGGTACCTACGTCGTGTCCACGGCACAGGTGCACGGCAACGTCGCGGCGGTGCTGCTGGAGCCGGAGGCGCCGGACAGCCTGGTCTCCTACACCTACTTTGCCAACCAGCTCACGAGCTATGCCGGCAAGATTCGCGGGAACTACACCAGCACGCCGGAGGGCGTCACCGGGGAGATTGCCATCCCGGTCTTCAAGATCGCCTCGTTTGACGCGCTGGATCCCGACGTCAAGGCGCTGCCCAGCAGCACGCCTCCGGCCGATGCGGCCGCCCCCGAGGCCGTCTCCTACACAGTCAGCTTTGTGTCGGGTGGCGGCAGCGCGGTGGCCAGCCAGACCGTGGTGAGCGGCAATGTCGCCGACGAGCCCACCGATCCGGTCAGGGACGGCTACGACTTCGCCGGCTGGTATGCCGATGCGGCGCTGACAGAGGCCTTTGACTTTGCCGACAAGATCACCGGGTCCATCACGCTGTACGCCAAGTGGACGGCGTCCGGCGAGGAGGGCCCCTGGACGAATCCCTTTGCCGACATCGACGAAAACGACTGGTTCTATGCCAGCGTGGCGGCGGTCTGTGAGCGCGGGCTGTTCAGCGGCACCTCGGCCGACGTCTTCAGCCCCAATGCGCCGATGACGCGCGGAATGTTTGCGACCGTGCTGTCCAGGCTGGACGGGGCCGACCTCTCGGGATACGGCGCCTCCCGCTTTGGCGATGTGGACATCGACGCCTGGTTCGGACCGTCGGTCGAATGGGCGGCTGCGAGCGGCATCGTCTCGGGCATCGGGGACGGCGAGTTTGCCCCGGATGCGCAGATCACCCGCGAGCAGATGGCGGTCATGTTGTACCAGTACATCCGGTACAAGGGCTATGCCCTCCCCGCGGCCGACGTGGACGCCTTTGCCGATGAGTCGTCGTCCGGCGCCTGGGCGACTGAGGCCATCAAGGCGATTCAGGCCTCCGGCATCGTCAGCGGCAAGCCCGGCAACCTCTTTGATCCGCAGGGCCTGGCCACCAGGGCCGAAGTCGCCACGATTTTCGAGCGCCTCCTGGCATTGCTGCCCTAAATCCGACCCGCTTGGGCCTGCAAGGCACATCCTGGAACAACAAGAGACCGGCTGGCGCTGCCAGCCGGTCTCTTTACGGATCTAATGAAGAACAGGAGGTCACCATGACACTGCGAGGCTACCGGCCACAGGACTGCGCGTTGCTCGCCGGCCTGTTTTACGACACGGTGCACACGGTCAACGCCCGGGACTACACCCTGGAGCAGCTGGACGCGTGGGCGACCGGGCACCCCGACCTCGAGGCGTGACACCGCTCGCTTTCGGCGCACGACACGCTGGTGGCCGAACTGGACGGCGTGATCGTCGGCTTTGCCGACATGGACGAGCGCGGCTACCTCGACCGGCTGTTTGTCCACCGGGATTATCAGCGCAGGGGCATTGCGGCCGCGCTGCTGGGCGAGCTGGAGCGGCGCGCGCAGGCGGCCGGCCTGTCCCGCTTTGAGACCCATGCCTCGGTGACCGCAAGGCCCTTTTTTGAGCGGCAGGGGTACCGGGTGGAGGCCGAGAACACCGTTGTCCGAAACGGCGTGACCCTGGTCAACTACCTCATGAGCAAGTCCTGCTAGAGGCCGCTCTGCGGCGGGGAGAGTACGAGCTGGCCGTCCTGCAGGGCCAGCTCGCCGACGGCCAGCACCTGTCCGCCGCCGTGGGCCGACTGCGTGACCAGCAGCTGCCCGTCCTGGGCCGACAGCACGTAGTCATAGACGCCGCGGTCGGCCAGCCCGTAGCCGGCATCGCCGGCGCAGTCGTAGACCACGACGCGGGTGTCCACGATGCCCGACCCCATGCTGACCGTCGCGCAGAGCTCGGGCAGCCCGTCGCCGGTCAAATCGGCCAGGTAGACGTTCCACACCGGCATGCCGCCAAACAGCACCCGCTCGCCCTCGGACGTCACTTCGGCCACCTGCTCGGGCGTCCAGCGGAAGGTCCGGCCGCCGTGCTCGGGCAGGCTGAGGTCCAGGCTGCCGTCCCAGGGCAGCGTTGCGTCGCCGTAGTAGTCCAGCCAGGTGCGCACGCCGGCCGGCCCGGCCGTCGCATCGGTCCTAAGGTAGAGGCCGTACTCCTGCCGGACGCCCGCCTTCGAGGTGTACAGGACGCGGTACCAGCGGTAGGTGTTGCCGGGCTGGTAGTCCTCGAGGTTGGAGCTCAGCCCGACCGCGCCGTTGAACTCGACCGCAAAGGAAACCGTGCGGCCGGAGCGCACATAGGCCACCTCCCGGTCGAGGCGCCTGCTGTACTTGGCCCCGCCGCCCCGCCTGGCGAGGATGTCGGTCACCTTGAGCTCGTCGGGGAGGGCGCCGCGGAAGCGCAGCTCGACCACGCTGCCCAGCGGGACGTAGGGCACATCTTCGGCCTGGTCGAGCGCCAGCGCCTGCGGGATGCCGTTGACGATCACCACGGCGCTGGGCGGCCCGCCGGGCGCCCGGTTCATCAGCAGCCCCGCCGCCAGCGCGACCGCCAGTGCGACCGCGATCAGCAGCATCCGGCGGGACGGCCGCTTGAAGTCCAGCACGTGCCGGATCCGCGCCTTGACGCCGCCCTCGCCAAAGGCCAGCGGGACGCCCGCGACGGTCGACCGTCCGGCCGCCAGCGACAGCAGCGACAGCGAATAGGCCTTTTTGGTCTCGGGGCCCAGCCGCGCCAGCACCCGCTCGTCGCAGGACATCTCCATGTCGGCCCCCATCAGCAGGAAGGCCACCCACGCGAGCGGGTTGAACCAGTGCAGGCAGAGCAGCAGATAGGCCAGCAGCTTGACCAGGTGGTCGCCCCGGCGGATGTGGGTTTGCTCGTGCAGCAGGATGTGGCGCGCCTCCTCCTGCGCCAGCCCTGCGGGCAGGTAGATCTTCGGGCGCAGCAGCCCGAGGACAAAGGGCGTCTGGAGGCCCTCGGCCCGGTAGAGGTTGCCCCCAACCGGCACCGCGCCGCGCAGCTGCCGCTTCAGCCGCAGCACCGAGGCGGCGCTGCGCAACAGCATGACCGCCATGCCCGCCAGCCACAGCCATGCGCCCGCCGTCAGCCAGATCTGCACCGGATTTGCACTTGCGGCGGGCGCCGCTGCGGGCAGCGCGCCGCCCACGGCCCGATCGACCAGGCGGACGGCGCTGTCGATGCTTGGCGCCGCCTGCAGGCCGAGGTCGGCGGGGATGGGGGCGGGCCTGGCGGGGATCAGGCCAAAGGCGCTCTCAAACGAGAGCGGCAGGGCCAGCCGCAGGCCGGCCACTGCCCACAGCGCATAGGAAATCATCCTCGGCGCCCGCCGGAGCAGCAGGCGGGCCAGCAGGATGGCGACGATGACGTAGCTGGCCGTCAGGCTCTGGTTGAGCACAGCGATCCACAGGCACTCCACGGCTATTCCTCCCCATGCTCGTCGATCAGGCGCCTCAGCTCCTCCACCTGCCGGGCGCTGAGGCGACCCTTGCCGATGAAGGCCGCGAGAAACCTCGGCAGCGAGCCGCCGAAGGTGTCCTCGACAAAGCGCCGGCTCTGCCGGGCCTCAAAGGCCTCGCGGCTGATGCACGCGCTGACCACGGCCTGCCGATTTTGAAAGAGCCCCTTTTCGCAGAGCTTTTTGAGCACGGTGTAGGTGGTGGACTTTTTCCACCCCAGTTCCCGCGCGCAGAGCCTGACCAGCTCGCCCGAACCCAGCGGCTGGTGGCGCCAGAGCAGCTCGGCAAAGCGGGCCTCGCTCGGCGACAGCCGGTCGTCTGCCATGTAGATCCCCCCTCTTCGGTCTATGATTTATAGACCTTTTTGTTGAGTCTACAGGGCATCGACCGATTTGTCAAGCCCCTTTTGCAAAACGCCGCCGCAGGCGGCTGCACAGGGTTGGCTGTGGGTCCCCTTGGCAGAGGCTGCAGCTGCGCCCGTTTGCAGGCCCGTCGGGGGGCATCTGCCCAACATCCGTACAATATTGAGGGCGGAGTCCCGCAAGTCAAGTGCTGCATGGTCTACGTCAACCCGAGCTGAGGGCCCCGGCGCAGGGCCGCCACCCCTGTCGTGCGGGCAGGGGAAGGCCGATTTTGGTCCGGTTGACCTGCAAAACCGTTTTTGGCACAGGGTTTTTTTAATCGTTCGTCCCGGGCCCCGCTGGGGAGCCCGGGCATTTTTTGGCCTGCGCCAAAGGGGCAATCCGGCAAAAGAAAACGCGCAGGACCGTTGAGCGTATTGTTTTTAGGGTGAAAAATTAATATAATATACTTCGAATGCGCATCGATCGCCACCGCAGGACTTTCTACCCCTTTCGCATGCCCGGCTGTGCGCCCGCTGCGAAGCGCGGTGTGGCCGGCCCTTTTCGGGAGGAGCGCCTGTATCAATTCGACCAGAGGAGTCGTGGCCAATGACGGAGTTTTTGGACTTTATCGCCCAGCTGACCGGGAATCCGACCCTGCTCATCACGGTGTTGCTCACGCTTGCGGTGATCCTGGTCAACGGCTGGACCGATGCGCCCAACGCCATTGCCACCGCCATTTCCACAAGGGCAATCGCGCCCCGCGCGGCCATCCTGCTGGCTTCGGTCTTCAATTTTCTCGGCATTTTGGTGATGACCACCTTCAACAAGACGGTGGCCGAGACCATTTACAACATGGTGGACTTTGGAGACCATCCGGGCGAGGCGCTGGTGGCGCTGTGCGCCGCCATGGTGGCCATCGTGCTCTGGGCGGTGACGGCCTGGCGCTTCGGCATCCCGACCAGCGAGAGCCATGCGCTGATCGCCGGCCTGACCGGCGCGGCCATCGCCATGCACGGCGGGCTGTCCGGCGTGAACGGCGCCGAGTGGGTCAAGGTGCTGTACGGGCTGGCGCTCTCGACCTTTATCGGCTTTGGCATGGGCTATCTGACCGTCAAACTCATCGAGCTCTTCTGCTGGCGCATCGACCGCAGAAAGACCAAGTCGTTTTTTCAAAAGGCACAGGTTGGCGGCGCGGCCGCCATGGCCTTTATGCATGGCGCCCAGGACGGCCAGAAGTTCATGGGCGTCTTTTTACTGGGCATGGCCCTGAATGCGGGGCAGACCGACGCCGGCGTGTTCGAGATCCCCTTTTGGCTCATCCTGCTCTGCTCGGTGGTGATGGGGCTGGGCACCTCGATCGGCGGGTACCGCATCATCAAGGCGGTGGGGATGTCCATGGTCAAGCTGGAGACCTACCAGGGCTTTGCGGCCGACATTGCGGGCGCGGGCTGCCTGCTGATTTCCTCGCTGATCGGCGTGCCCATGTCCACCACCCACACCAAGACCACCGCCATCATGGGGGTGGGGGCCGAGCGGAACATCCGCAACGTCAACTGGGGCGTCGTGCGCGAGATGGTGCTCACCTGGGTGCTCACCTTTCCGGGCTGCGGGCTGATCGGCTACGTGCTGGCGAAAATGTTTGTATCGATGCTGTAACTATATGGAAGCAAAAAGGATGATGGACACATGGCGAAAAAAAACAACCCCTACTACGACGACTTCATCAAGATGGCAAATTACGCCTTCTGTGCGGCGGAATACCTGCATACGGCGCTTGAGGACTTTCGGCCCGAGACCCTGCCCGAGCGCAGGCGCATGATGCACGAGATCGAGCACGAGGCCGACAAGGTCAAGCACAAGATGATGCGGAGGCTGGTCAAGGAGTTTGTCACGCCCATCGACCGCGAGGACATCATCCTGCTGGCCAACAAGCTGGACGACGTGACTGACCGGATTGACGAGGTGATCACCCGGATGTATATGTACAACGTGAAGCGGATACGCGAGGGGGCCATGACCATTGTCGACGTGATCATGCGCAGCTGCGACGCCCTGCAGACCGCGATGATCGAATTCCCCAATTTTCAAAAGTCCACGCTGCTGTCGCAGGTCATCGTCGATGTCAACAGCATGGAGGAGGAGGGCGACGCCTGCTATATCCGGGCGGTGCGGCAGCTCTACAGCGAGCACATCGATCCGATCGAGACCATGGCCTGGAGCGAACTGTTTGAGGTGATGGAGGCCTGCTGCGACGCCTGTGAGCACGTGGTCGACGCCATGGAGATCATCATCATGAAGAACTCGTGAGCAGCGGCGCTTTCAAAGGCCCCCTTGAGGGGGCCGCTCAATAGGGATTTGCGACAGGACGAATGCGGGACCGCTCGTCCTGTTGCGCTTTGGGGCGGGTGTGCGGGACAGACCTTTATTGGGGGAATGGACATGAGGCGAGCGATGATTTTACTGCAGGTGGCGCTGTTGCTGCTGCTCTGCGCCTGCGGAAAGGCCGGGCAGGAGGGCGAGGCGCTGACGCTGGAGCTTACGGTCGGCCGGCTGACGCTGCTGCTGCCGGAGGGCTGGGTTGAGCTGCAGCGCGAGGAGAAGACGCAGGGCGACCAGGTGGTCTCGAACAGCTGCACGGCCAGCTACAGCGGGCAGACGGAGGAGGAGGGCATGGCGCTGTCGGTCTCGCACAGTGCGATGGCACCCTTTGAGCGCGGCGAGGGGGGCGATCTGATCGGGGAGCTGGACCGGCTCGGGCAGCAGTTTGCAAGCGCCCATGCGCCCGCTTACGAGCTGGAGACCATCGGCTACTATCAGGGGGACAACAGCTACGCCGCCCTCTACGCGGCAGCTGCCCTGGAAGCCGACACCCAGCCCGCCCGCCTGTACCGGATTTACTGCATGCACCCCTCGGGCGCCTACGACCTGCTCTTTACGGCGCGGGCCGACCGGGCCGACCTCTGCGAGGCCATTTTGCTGGCGCTGCAATCGGAGGGCAGGCCCCTGGGCCTTGAGCTTCTGGAGGGGGAGTAGCCGGCTTCCGCGGGGCGGATTGCGGGGCGCCAGGCGGGATACGGCTGCGTCACAGCTTGAGAGACAAGGGTGAAGGCAAACATTAAAATAGGCAATAATGCCAAATTTAAAGCCGTTTTTTGTACATTACTTGGGCAAAAATACATATTAAGAGGGGCCATTTTCGAAGAAAATGGCCCCTCTTAATTGAGGTTTGGTCACAGAACGGGAAATAACAGATTATTCACAGAAGATAATGTGATATTCAACCGACTTTTTCGTGTAAAAGAGCGGGAAATCGGCCTGATATCAAGGGTTTTTCAGGGGAGGTCAAGGGGATTCTTGACAAGAGCCATATGGAAAATGTATAATTTCTGAACAGCTCCGGCTGGGAAATCAAACTAAAATGGACCAAATCTATCCAGAAGCGGGCACGGGTCATAGATGTCTTGATAAAGGAATAAAAAAATTAAGGATGTGACCGAACGCTTATCGATGTTTGCTGGCGGGGAATCTTGGGCGGCCAATGTCCGGCAAAATGCCCGCTATTATATTATGGTAGAGAAGCCGGTTTGCCCACAGTGGGCAAGGCGGCCGGACAACTTGGGGAAGCAGAAAAAAGCGGACGTTTTTTTAAAAAATAATGTAGCAGATATAACCAATCTGTAACCCTGATCGGCTATGATGGACACAGTAACA
>JAAYBB010000089.1 GCA_012719075.1 Clostridiales bacterium
GCAAAGCAGCGTGGCAGCATGACATAGGCCCTTGCCTATTTGTTCTTGGGGCTCTTGGCTCCTGAACCTTGGGTGGGTGCCCATGCCGGTGCACGGGGGCAAAGCCGCGTGGCCATGGCGCGGCGGGTGTTCTGGGCAAAGCAGCGTGGCAGCATGACATAGGCCCTTGCCTGTTTGTTCTTGGGGCTCTTGGCTTCTGAACCTTGGGTGGGCGCCCATACCGGTGCGCGGGGGCAAAGCCGCGTGGCCATGGCGCGGCGGCATCTGTGCACCGTTTTGACGGGGCGGATGCAAGCGTTCACTTTCCCGTGCAGAGATGGAACAGGGGCCACGCCTTTGGCCAGCACAAGGCCCCCTGCCGCACGGCAGGGGGCCTTGCCCGTTTTTGGGTCTCCGCCCCCGGACCTTGGGCAGCGCCTGCGCCGGGCGTTCGGGGCAAAGCCGTGCGGCAGCGTGACAGAGGCCCTTGCCTGTTCTTGAGCCTCCTGGCCCCCGGATCTTGGACTGCGCCCGCGCCGGGCGTTCAGGGCAAGGCGGCTACGGCGCTACCGGCTCAGCACCTTTTGAATCTCGCCGATGTAGAGGTCGTGGTAGTCGGGCCCGCCGCCGGGGCCGTCGGCGTAGAATTCGGCCATCACCTCGGGCAGGTAAAGTCCCTCGGGCTCAATGCGCTGCCGGGCCATCTTGCGGCAGAGCATCACCAGGTTGCTCTCGGCAAAGTAGGGGATGCCCAGCGCGCTCTGCACCGTGAAACCGCAGGCCTCGACCTTGTCGAGCTCGCGGCCCGAGCGCTCGCCGCACAGCTCGAGCTGGGGGCGGTAGCGCTCCTCAAAAAAGGTCAGCGAGAAGCCCTCCGAGGCATCCAGAAAGTCGTGGGTGTAGCGGGATTCGCGTACGAAGATGAAGGCGGCCGGCTTGCCCCAGATCATGCCCAGACCGCCCCAGCTGGCCGTCATGGGGTTTGCGCGGCCCTCCCGGGCAGCCGTGACCAGCATCCACTCGTCGCGGATCAGGTGGAACAGTCGAAGGTCGAGCGCAAAGGGGTCGATTTCGCGAAATGTCTGCATGGGTGCTTCATCCTTTCTCGTGGTGGTTGTGAGCGCATGGCCAAAGGCGGGGCGCGCAGGTCCGGCGGGCCGCAGGCCCTATTGCAGTGTGACCTCCACCGTCACGGTGGCGGCCGAGCCGACGGGGTAGTCGTAGGAGATCTCCAGCGTATAGGTGCCCCGCTGCAGCGCGATCTCCCCCTTGAGGTTGGCGTCGGCGCCCTGTGCGCGCCAGACCCCCTCGCCCTGCGGCGAGCGCAGCTCGAGCGTGACCTCGCCGCGGCCCCCCTCCTCGCGCACCGAGGCCGAGAGCCGGTAGGAGGCCGGCGCCGGCACCTCGACGGCAAAGCGGTCGGGGGTCAGCGGGCCGTCGGGATTGGCGGTGTGGCTGAGCTCAAAAATGGGCGCGGCATACTGCGCAAACAGCGCCGAGCCGCCCGCAAACAGGGCCAGCGACAGCGCCGCGGTCAGCAGGCGGCGCCTTGGCCGGGCCGGCGCCCCGGCCGGGCGCAGCAGCGAGGCGCTCCAGCGCAGCAGCGGCAGCGCAAAGGCGAGCAGCATCAGCCCCACGCCGACCGACTCGGCCGTGATGGGCTCGGCGGCGCCCGATGCGCTGGTGTAGGTGAGGATGACGCTGTAGGCGTTGTTGACCAGGTGCATCAGCACCGGCAGCAGCAGGTTTTCGGTCTCGGTCATCAGGTAGGTCAGGCAGGCCCCCAGGATGGCGGTGGGCAAAAACCGGTAGGGGTCGAGGTGGAACACCCCGAACAGCAGGCCGCCAAACAGCACCACCAGCCAGCGGTTTTCAAAGCCGTCAAAGCTGCGGTAGATCACGCCGCGGTGCAGCACCTCTTCGCAGAGGGCGGGCAGCACCGCCACAAACAGCAGCGACAGCGGCAGCGGCAGGCTGACAAACAGGCTCTCGAGCTGATCGCTGACCGCAAGGCCCTTTGGAAACAGGTAGAGCACCACCAGCGTGGCGGCCAGGCTGCACAGCAGGCCGCCGCCCCAGAGCACCAGCGTGCCCAGCAGCTGGCGCGGCGTCGGCAGGCGAAAGCGCAGCACCGACCGCAGCTCGTAGCGCAGCAGCTTGGCGGCGGCCAGCGCGATGGCCAGCAGCCCCAGCTCGGTTGCAGCCAGGCCCCAAAGGCCGAAGAAGTACTGGATTGGCGCAAAGACAAAGAGCATCAGCAGCAGCGTGACCAGCAGCACCAGCACGCCAAACCAGGCTTGTTGTTTGGGCATAAGGCACTCCCGTCGTTTGAAAGTGGCGGGGCAGCAGGGGCCGGTGCCCGCCCCGAAAGGCGCAGAGGCCGGCGCTTGGGCCGACCTCTGGCGTCTCTATGCGATTTTGGGGCAAAGGCTATTTGACCAGCTCGCCGAAGGCCTGGCCGGCGATGCCGGCGGCGTTGGCCTCGTCGGTGTCGATGTGCATGGCCAGGGCAAACTTGTCGGACACGCGGCAGACCACTTCCTCAAAGATCACGCCGCGGGGGCCTTCAAAGCGCACCTTGGCGATCTGCTTGTCGACCACGCCGAACTGCTTGGCCTCGTCGCTGTGGAAGTGGATGTGGCGCTTGGCCACCATCACGCCCTCCTTGAGCTCCACCTCGCCCTTGGGGCCGACCAGCTTGACGCCGGGGGTGCCGGCGATGTCGCCCGACTCGCGCACGGGCGGCGCGATGCCCAGCGCGCGGGCGTCGGTCAGCGAGACCTCCACCTGGGTCGCGGGGCGCTCGGGGCCGAGGATGGACATGGTGAGCTGGCCCTTGGGGCCGACCACGGTGACCCGCTCCTCACAGGCGAACTGCCCGGGCTGGGAGAGGTCCTTCTTGTTGGTCAGCTGATGGCCGGGTCCGTACAGTACGTCCAGATCGGCCCTCGAGACGTGCATGTGGCGGGCCGAGACTTCGATCATGATTTTCTGGTCCGACATCCTTGTAAAACTCCTCTCTGTTTATCGCGGAAAACCGCTTGACGTACAGCATTTATGACTATCTTCATTTTACATGATTTTATGCCCGCGCGCAAGTCATTGCCCGTTTTTCTTGACGCTGTTCAAAGGGGCGGGTATACTGAAAACAGCGGCTTTTGGTCGAACGCCGGGGGAGGACGTCGACAGAGGGGAGATGCGATATGCAAAGTCAGGAGCAGCGCGACCGCAAAGTCAAACTGACCGCCGCGGTGATTGCCGCAGTTCTGCTGCTGGTTGCCGGCCTTTTTGTGCTGCCGCGCCTGCTGGGCGGGGAGCAGCAGCCGGTGTCGGGCAGCCCCGACCAGCAGGACGGGGATACAAAGACGCCGGGGGAGCAGCCGTCTGATCCCGATGCCGAGCAGCCGGTGTACGACCCGGCGCAGATCCGGGAGTACTACGACTACTTTACCCAGAACGCGGCCATGCTCAACCCGATCTTCGACTATCCGAGCGGGGACGAGGCCATCGACCGGCGCAACCTGTTTTTGGCCGGCGTGCGCATGTCGGTCTACGGCATCGAGATGCAGGAGGTCCCGAGGCCGCTGTTCGACGCACTGCTGATGCTGCACTTTGGGCAGACGCTGGAGGTCTACGACGGGCCGGAGGGCCGCATTGAGGAGGACCGCGTGATCCCGGCCGGGGATGTGGCCAAGGTCACCGGCAAAAACCGCTTTGTGCTGACCGACCTGACGGCCGAGAAAGACGACAGCTACACCGGCATCTTCATGGTCTACCACCTGCCGGATGGCGACGCGGTGGACGAGGCCAGGCTGCGCCGGGGGCTGGTGGCGGACTACGGGGACTACTATGCCTGCACCGCGGTCATCCGCTTTCGGCGGTTGGAGGACAAGGAGACCGTGCACCTGCAGTTTGTCCGCATTGCCATCGAGGAGGACGCCGGCCTGATGGTGACGATTGAGCCGTAGCGATGGGTCCTGGACGGCAGCTGCCCCCGAGAGGTTGAGTTTTCATGAAAAAGCGCATGCTTCCGCTCGGCGATAAAAACCTGGTGGGTGCCAGGGTGGCGCAAAGGCGAAACATGCTTGGCATGAAACAGATTGAGCTGCTAAAGCGGCTGCAGACCTCCGGCATTGACATCAGCACACCCGCCCTATCGCTGCTGGAGGGGCAAAAGCGTCCCGTTTCAGATTTGGAGCTGAACGCCCTTGCCGATATTTTGGGCGTTACGGCCGCCTGGCTGTTGGGTCGGGAGGAATAGGGCGCCTGCGGCAGGGAGGTTTATTGTACTCATCCCAAAACGCAGGTTCCGTATCATCATTTTGGGGTGATGAGGTGCCGATTTCATATGAGCCAATGCGCAGCTATATGCGGGAGCGTCAAATTTCGTACTACTACCTGAGCAATCAGGGAATTGATTCGGCCACCCTGCACCGCATACGGCACGACCGGCCGATCACCACCGAGACGCTTGAAAAAATTTGCCGGATTCTAAATTGCCAGCCCGGACAGCTGATGAAATATGTTGAGGAAGTCGATGACGACTGAGCCTGAGGTGAGACCGTGGACGGAAAAATGATTGAAATTCCCAAAAAGGACACGCCGCGCGGGGAGGATGGCTACAAGACGTTCTCGATTCGCATCAAAGAGGAGACGGTGAAGGCGCTCGATGGGCTTGCGCAGAGGAGCAACCGCTCGCGCAACGAGCTCATCAATATGTTGCTCGAATTTGGGGTCGAAAACAGCGTGATTGAAGAGTAGCGAAGACAAGCGGCCTGCAATACCCGGCGGATGACACGTTCATCCGCCTTTTTTGCGCCGTTTCCACCGGCGCGGCAGCGTTGAAAATCGGCATATTCACCCTCCGGCGGCGCACACTAAGAAAACCTGGGCCGCATTTTGCCAGTCAAACCGGCGGCCGGTTTTGGGAGGGCATTTATGCGGGAGATCCAACCGTCCATCTACACCGACCTGGCGCTGGAGGCCAGAGAGCTGGCCACGGCCGGCACCGGCGAGCTGCCCGGCGTGAGCTCCGAGACGCTGCGCAGCGGGCCGCTTCAAATCACGAGGCTCTGCATCCGCACGGCCGAGGGCGCACAGGCCATGCAGCGGTCGCCGGGCGCCTACACCACCGTCGAGCTGCCCGAGGAGCTCAGCGAGGGGGACGACCTCTACGCCGAGGCGGTGGAGGCCATCGCCGACCTGATCCGGACGCTGCTGCCCAGCGACTGCGCGCCGGTGCTGGTGGCGGGGCTGGGCAACGAGCTGGTGACCCCCGACGCCTTCGGGCCGGTGGTGGCGCGGCAGGTGCTGGTCACCCGCCACCTGGTGGAGGGCGGCTACGCGCAGTTCCCCGAGCTGTTTCGCCCGGTGGCGGCCATGTGCCCCGGCGTGCTCGGGCAGACCGGCGTGGAGTCGGCCGAGATGATCCTGGGCGTGGTCAAGACCGTGCGACCCTGTGCCGTCATCGCGGTGGACGCGTTGGCCGCCCGCAGGCTTGACCGCCTTGGGCGGACACTGCAGATCACCGACACCGGCATCCTGCCGGGCGGCGGCATCGGCAACCACCGGCAGGAGATCACCGAGCACACCATGGGGGTGCCGGTCATCGGCATCGGGACCCCCACCGTCATCAGCGCCGCCACCCTGATCAACGACGTGCTCGAGGAGGCGCTGCCCCAGCCCTCCTGCCGGCTGCCGCTCGGCCGCTATGCCGAGCTCTACGTCGCGCCCAAGGAGATCGACGAGCAGAACCGGCGGGTGGGGCGGCTGCTGGGCTACGCCATCAACATCGCATTGCAGAAGGACCTCACGATTGAGGACGTGCGCTACTACGGCCAATGAGCAGGCAGGCGGACCCGCTTGGGGTCCGCCTGCCTTTTTCGGGGGAGGGCTTCAGCCCTGCGCCTCGGCCAGCAGCTGCGCGATACCCTCGGCCAGCAGCTCGGCGGCGGCCTGCGCTTGCTCGAGCGTGTTGGCGCAGCTGCCCACCTCGACCAGAATGGCGCCGGGTGCAAGGTGCTGGTTATAGCGGTTTTTGCTGATGTGGATGGGCCGCATGATGCCGGGGGCGAGCTCCTCCATCAGCGCGTAGAGCCGCATGGCGGTCTGCAGGTTTTGCTGCCAGTTCGGGTGCTCGAGGCCGCTCCCGGGGCTGCCCACCACCAGCATGAGCTGGGCCGTCGCCACGCCGTCGACCTGCAGCAGCGGGCGGTACTTGATGCCCTCCTGGTTGATCATGGAGTCGCGGTGCAGATCGACCACCAGGCGGATCGAGGGGTGCTGCTCGAGCAGGCGCCCGGCCAGCGAGAGGCTGTTGGCGTAGGACTGGTTGAAGACCGGCCGGTCGCAGGGGGTGGCGTCCTGCAGCGTCTTGACGCCCAGCCGCTCCAGGCCGGCGGCCAGCGTGTCGCCCACCGCCACGACGTTTTTGGCCGGGTCCTCGAGGTAGGTGCTGGCCGCGGGGTCGTAGTAGTAGAGCCCGCTCGAGTAGGCCTCGCTGGTGTGGGTGTGGTAGATGAGCACCTGCGGCCCTTCGGCCGCGGCCGCGGGCAGCGGCGGCGGGCCCCCGGAGAGGGCCGCGAAGTCGATGCGGTAGTCGGTGTTGTTCTGGTAGTAGATGCCGCCAAAGCCCTCCCAGCCGGCCTGGGCGGAGTCGATGGCGATGGAGACCACCGGCAGCGCGCCGTCCGGCATGGGGCCCTGCACCGGCAGGCCCTCCCGCGTGATGACCTTGCCGACCAGGTAGTGGTCGTGGGAGCGCAGCCCCTCGTCGGGCTCCGCGCCCGAGGCCCGCCCCAGCAGCGAAAACAGCAGCACCGCCGCAAGCGCCGCCGCAAACAGGCCGCCCAGCAGGTTGAGCAGCGCGATCCGAAGCCAGCCGGACAGGCGGGCGCCCCGGCGCCTCGCGTGGGCAAAGACCATGTGTTTCATCACCCTTTAAAACGGTCGCCGGGGCGCGGAGCACGTCCACCCCCCGGCGACCGTTTGGATATCATGGTCTAACCCTATGCGCCGTCCGGCCAAAATATGATCGCCTCAGTTGTCCGGGTCCACCCACGCCTCGGGCGGCAGCAGGTCGGCAAGCCGCTGACGCCCCAGCGCCAGCGCCGCCCGCAGCGCCTGCGGGCCGGGCGGCAGCAGTGCAAGGCGGTTTTCCAAAAAGCGCTCGCCCAGCCGCTGCAGGCGCTCGACATGGGCCCGGTCGGCCACCCAGCTGCTGTCGAAAAAGAAGATGTGGATGCCGTCCGGCCGCTGGTCGAGGTCGAACATCAGGCCGGGGCTGCTGGTGATCTCGCTCTCGAGCGCGGTCTTGTTGAGGCCGGCCAGCGTGACGAGGCTCAGCGTGCACAGCGTGAAGGCAATGAAAAAGCTGGTGGTCTTCTTTTGCATGACCGCTCCTTTCGGCCCGGCGGGCGGGCCGCCGGGGCGCTTGTCTATATACTTTACAGTATGCCCGCGGCCGGACCGGGCCATGCGCGCGGCCGCGGCGGGGTAAAATAAAAGTAGCCTCGTGTAGGCGGTGACGGCTGAAGGGCAAAATAAAACAGCCGCAGGTGGCCGCCGGGCAAAACAAAGCCACTGCGGGCGGGCGTTGCGGCTGCGGCCGGACAAGAGACAGCCTCCGGACAAGAGACAGCCTCCGGCACAGGCTGCGGCGACTTCCGGGCAAAATAAAACAGCCGCGGCGTGGGCTGCGGCTGCTGCGATGGGAGCGGTTTTGGGGTCCGGCACTCAGCCGGCGGCGTTGGCCTTGCGGGCCAGCTGGCTCTTGAGGCGGGCGGCCTTGTTCCTGTGCAAGACGCCCTTGGCGGTGGCCTTGTCAACCACGCGGGTCACCTCGGCCAGCGCGTCGGGAATGACGGTCTCCTTGTTCTCCAGCGCGGTGTGGAACTTCTTCAAATCGGTGCGCATGGCGTTTTTGACCATCTGGTTGCGCAGCGACTTCTTGCTGTTGACCTTGGTGCGCTTCTTGGCGGATTTGATGTTCGGCATGACGTGTTCACCTCCGTGTTACGTTTTGATAACCGGGGCGTGTCTTCAAGCCATAACCGACGCCAAAAGGGGGTAGTGGCTTCAAAACGCGCTCCGGATCAGATGTGCAAAGTTCATTATACGGCGTTGGTGCGAAAAAATCAAGTGTTCTGTAAAAAAACCGGCCTTTTGGGGCCTCAGTCGGCGTTTTGCCGCAGCCGTTCAAAAAATTCCCGCAGCAGCGCCGCGCACGCCGGCTCCAGCACGCCGCCCTGCACCAGCGGGCGGTGGGGGAAGGGCATGGCGAAGAGGTCGCAGACCGAGCCCAGCGCCCCGGCCTTGGCGTCGTAGGCGCCGAAGACCACCCGGTCGATGCGGGCCTGTGCAATGGCCCCCGCGCACATCGGGCAGGGCTCGAGCGTGACATAGAGCGTGCAGCCCGACAGGTTCCAGCCCCCGAGCGCGCGGCAGGCCCCCTCGATGGCCAGGATCTCGGCGTGCAGCAGCGCACTCCTGTCCCGCTCCCGCCGGTTGTACCCGGCCGAAATCGGCACCCCCTCCCGCACGATCAGGGCGCCGACCGGCACGTCCTCTGGCAGCGCCAGGCGGGCCTGCTCCAGCGCCAGCCGCATAAAGGGCGGGTGGGGGTCATGCATCGGGCTCCTCCCAGTTGTGGTAGACGTTTTGGACGTCGTCGTTGTCCTCGAGCAGCTCCAGCAGCTTTTCCATCTTTTTGACCAGCTCGGGGTCCTCGATGCGGACGGTGGTGCCCGGCACCCTCGCCACTTCGGCCTCCAAAAAGGCGTAGCCCTTCTGCGAGAGGGCGTCGTGCACGGCCGCGAAGTCCTCCGGCTCGGTGGTGAGCACGAAGAGCTCGTCCTCCTCCTCAAAGTCGGAGGCGCCGGCCTCCAGGGCGTCGCCCAGCACGGCGTCGGCCCTGAGGTCGCCGCGCTCGATGGCCAGCTGGCCCTTGCTGGCGAACATCCAGGCCACCGAGCCCGAGGTGCCCAGGTTGCCGCCGTACTTGTCAAAATAGTGGCGCATGTCGCCGGCCGTGCGGTTGCGGTTGTCGGTCAGCGCCTCGACGATGACCGCCACGCCGCAGGGGCCGTAGCCCTCGTAGACGGTGCGCTCGTAGTTGTCGCCGCCCGCCTCGCCCGAGGCCTTTTTGATGATGCGGTCAATGTTGTCCATCGGGACGTTCTCGGCCCTGGCCTTTGCAATCAGCTCCCGCAGCTTTCCGTTGGCGTTTGGATCGGGTCCGCCATTTTTGACGCAGACCGTCAGCTCGCGGCCAATTTTGGTAAAGACCTTGGCGCGCTGCGCGTCGGTCTTGCCCTTTTTGTGCATGATGTTCTTCCATTTGGAATGTCCAGCCATGGATTCCATCCTCCAACTGTGCCATGATCGCCGTGTTTGCGCAAACGTGTCAAAAAATGCCGCGCAGACGCAGCAGGACGGCTTTGTAGCCAGTATACCATGTCGGCACAGCCGACTGGTATACGGTGTCATCCCTCGCCGGTTCCGCGAGAAGCGCGGGAGGCGATGGGGACATCACCGGTATAATCGCTGCGCTGCAGCTATTATACCATGGCGCATGATTTCGGCGCAACCGGCGCGCCGGCCGGTGGAATTGGGCTGAATAAAATGAAAGCCCGACGCAAAAGCTACTGATGAAACGGGCAACCGTTTAAAAAAACTGACAGACGAGGTGACGAGTCATGGACGAGCCGAGGAACAAGCACGGCGATATCGGCGGCAAGAAAAAGAACCCCAAGAGCAAGGGCAGCGATAACGGCAACAGCGGGACGCCCGAGGGCATCGGCAACGCGGCCCAGCAGAGGGCCCAGCAGAGGGCCGAGCAGCGGACTGAGCAGAGAGCCCAGCAGCAGGCCGAGCAGAGGACCCAGCAGCAGGCCGAGCAGAGGACCCAACAGCAGGCCGAGCAGAGGGCCCAGCAGCAGGCCGAACAGAGAGCCGAACAGCGGGGCGAGCAGAAGCAGGGTCAGTAGCCCGGGTTGTATTTACGGTATCTTCCAAAGAAAACGGCAGGGTGTAACCCTGCCGTTTTGATTTGCCAACCCGATTTGCCCAAAGGGGTGCTCTTTTATGCTGGGCGACAGCGGGGGACATCGTGCGATACATCCCGATCGGCCCGATCGGCAACATGGCGCATCGGCGCCGGCCTGCGCCATTCCAGGCCAAAGGGGCAAGCGCCGGCCGGCGCAGATAAAGGGATTTTTGTCAAAGCGCCTGCGGGGTGTTGACCCGCCCTGTGTTGATTACAGATGCAGGACCTTCTGTCAAAGCGCCTGTGGGGTTTTGACCCGCCCTTGCGGTAGCGCGACGCAGAACTTCTGTCAAAGTGCCTGCGGGGTGTTGACCTGCCCCGCCGTGATACAGATGCAGGACCTTCTGTCCAAGCGCCTGTGGGGTTTTGACCCGCCCCGTGTTGATACAGATGCAGGACCTTCTGTCAAAGCGCCTGTGGGCTTTGGCCATCTACATGGCTATCCACACCCTATTTCATAGCCAGCCCCACCTTCCCGGACCGCCCGATCCGGACGCCGATCAAAGCGGCGGCCGCTCCTCCTCTTGCAGGACGCCGTAGCAGCACGCAAAGAGCGCCAGCAGGCGGTCGGTCTGCCGCTGCAAATAGAGGTGACCGAACAGGGTCTCGAGTCCGGTGGCGGCGCAGTGCAGCGCGGGCTGCCGCTTTTTTGCGGCCTGCAGCGGGGCGTTGCGCCCGCGGCGGTAGAGTGTGGCCTCCTCGTCCGTGAGCAGCGGCAACAGCGCCGCCGCGGCACGCGCCTGCCCCTCGGCGCTGCAGAGCCTTGCGGCGCGCCGGTGCAGCCGGCTGCGCTGCAAAACGCCGTCCTGCAGCAGGCGCTCGCGCACCAGCAGCTCAAACACGGCGTCGCCGAGGTAGGCCAGCGTCAGCGGGCTGAGGTCCCCCTTCGGGGACGCGGAGGGGACTTCCAGATTCATGCTTCACCGCCAGAATCGGTTGTGGTCGGGGCGCCAAACGCAGGGCTCAGACCCTGCGCCACTTGACCCCCTGCGGGGTGTCCTCAAGCGCGATGCCCTGTGCGAGCAGCTGGTCGCGGATGGCGTCGGCCGCCTTGAAATCCCTGGCCTTGCGGGCGGCCTGGCGCTCCTCGATCAGGCGCTCCACCTGGTCGTCCAGCGTCTCGGCCTCGCCCTGGCAGAGGCCCATCACGCCGCAGAGCTCTTCAAACAGCTCGAGCGCGGCGCGCAGCAGCGCGGAGGAGGCGCCCTCGGCGCCCACCTGCGTGTTGACGTCGCGCACCAGCTCAAAGACGGCCGAGAGCGCGTCGGCCGTGTTGAGGTCGTCGTCCATGGCCGCGATGAACTTGTCGCGGTAGGCGGGCAGCCGCGCGATCACGGCGGCCTCGGCCTCGGTGGGGGCCTGCTGCGGCGCCTTGTCCAGCAGGAACAGCAGGTTGTTTTTAAAGTTGTACAGGCGCTCGAGCGCCGCCTTGGCGTGCTCGAGGTTCTCGGACGAGTAGTTGATCTGGCTGCGGTAGTGGGCGCTGAGCATGAAGAGGCGGATGGGCTCATAGCCGTAGACCTTGGCCACGTCGCGCACCGTGAAGAAGTTGCCCAGCGACTTGCTCATCTTCTCGTTGTCGACGTTGATATAGCCGTTGTGCAGCCAGTAGTTGGCAAAGGGCGCACCGTTGGCGGCCTCCGACTGGGCGATCTCGTTCTCGTGGTGCGGAAAGGTGAGGTCCTGACCGCCGCTGTGGATGTCGATGGTGTCGCCAAGGTACTTTTTGGCCATGGCCGAGCACTCGATGTGCCAGCCGGGGCGGCCCTGGCCCCAGGGGGAGTCCCAGTGGGGCTCGCCGGGCTTGCTGGCCTTCCAGAGCACGAAGTCGAGGGGGCTCTGCTTTTGCTCCGACACGTCGACCCGGGCGCCGGCCAGCAGCTCGTCGATGGGCTGGTGCGAGAGCTTGCCGTAGTCCTTGAAGGAGCCGGTGCGGTAGTAGACGTCGCCGTTTACGACATAGGCGTGGCCCTTGTCGACCAGTGTGTGCACCATGTCGATGATCTCGGGGATGGTCTCGGTCACGCGGGGGTGGGTGGTGGCGCGCAGGATGCCAAGGCCGTCGGCGTCGATGAAGTACTCCTCGATATAGCGGTCGGAGACCTCGCGGTCGGTGGTGCCCTCCTCGCGGGCGCGGTTGATGATCTTGTCGTCCACATCGGTGAAGTTCTGCACGAAGTTCACCCGGTTGCCGCGGTATTCGAAGTAGCGGCGCAGGCAGTCGAACATGATGAAGGGCCTTGCGTTGCCGATGTGAAAGAAGTTGTACACCGTCGGTCCACAGGAGTAAATGCTCACCTCACCGGGCCGGATGGGGACGAAATCCTCTTTCTTGCGGGTCAGGTCGTTGTAGAGTTTCATACCGCGTCTCCTTTCGTTGAGAACTTTTCGTAAGGGCTCACCAGTCGTCACCGATGCAGGACCAGTTGGCGTAGAGGTAGTGCCAGCCCGAGTAGACGGTCAGCGCGGCGGCCAGCCAGAGCGACCACTGCCCGGGGCGGGCCAGCGGCTCGAAGACCATGCCGCCGAGCACCAGCGCGACCGAGAGGTTCTGCACAAAGGTCTTGGCCTTGCCCCAGCCGTCGGCCGCGAGCACCACATTCTTGCCCATCGCGACAATGCGGAAGGAGGTCACGATCAGCTCGCGGGACAGGATGACGATGCCGATGTAGGGGCTGCACAGCCGCAGGTGGGTCAGGCAGAGAATGGCCGAGGTCAGCAGCAGCTTATCGGCCAGCGGGTCGAGGAACTTGCCAAAGGTAGTGATCATGTTGTATTTGCGCGCCACCACGCCGTCCAGCTTGTCGGTGGAGGAGGCGAGCAAAAAGCAGCCGGTCGCCCAGAGCGGGCCGGCGGGCGGGCTGCCCTGCAGCAGCAGCACCGCAAAGACCGGGATCAGCAGGACGCGGACAGTGGTGATCTTGTTGGCGAGGTTCATCTGCGGCCCCCACTCCTTTACCCCCGGCGTCTGCCGCTGCAGTCCGGTGTGCAAAACAGCTGTTGTGTGTTCTAAAATACTATTATAGTGCAGCCAGGGAAAAGATGCAAGATCGGGAAAGGGCAGGTTGTGCGCCGCAGCCGGCCGTTTTCGCCGCCTGCGGGGCGGTGCCGGCAAAATGCTCCTTGTAATCGGGGGCCGCAGTTGTTATAATATCGCTTGCCAAGCAGGGGCGAAGGCCGCCTGTGATCACGTGGGGGCGGGGGTGGCGCCGGATGCCGCGTTTTTTTCTGCCGGTGGAGCAGGCGCAGGGCGACCTGCTGACCCTCTCGGGCGCCGACGCCGCACACTTGACCGGCCCGCTGCGCATGCGGCCGGGCGACCCGGTGACGGTCTGCGACGGCGCCGGGACCGACATCCGCTGCCGGATTCTGACGGCGGCGCGCGACCGCGTGACGCTGGAGGTGCTGGCGCGCAGCCCCAGCTGCGGCGAGTCCCGCTGTGCGATCACGCTGTTTCAATGTCTGCCCAAGGGGGACAAGATGGAGCAGATTGTCCAAAAGGCGGTGGAGCTGGGCGCGGCGGCGGTGGTGCCGGTGCTCTCGGCGCGCTGCGTCTCCCGGCCCGACCCGGCCGCGGCCGAAAAAAAGCTGCGCCGATGGAACCAAATCGCCCTCGAAGCCGCCAAACAATCGGGGCGGTCCGCGCTGCCCCCGGTCGCCCCGCTGATGGGCTGGCAGCCGGCGCTTCTTCGCCTGGCCGCCATGCCGCACCCCATGATGCTGTACGAGGCCGAGCGGGGCGGGGGACTGCCGGGCGCGTTGCCAAAGACCGCCGAGATCGGCCTGCTGGTCGGCCCCGAGGGCGGCTTTTCGCCGCAGGAGGCCGAACAGGCGCGAAGCCTGGGCATTGCGTCAATCGGCCTTGGGCCGCGCATCCTGCGCACCGAGACGGCCGGCTGCGCCGCCATTGCCGTGCTGCAGCACATCACCGGAAACCTGTCCTAAGTCCGGCCACGGTGCCGCTTGCCACTGGGTGGGGGCCGCTGCAAGGCGTCCCCGGACCGCCCATCTCACGACAGGGAGTGATTCCATTTTGAACCGCCGAACCTCTGACAAACGCAGCCGCGAGCAGCAGCGGGACCTGGCCGCCAACCGGATGGTGCTCTACCTCGGGCTGGCGCTGGCCTCCACGCTGCTGCTGGCCTACCTCTACCGCCTGTACAACACGCTGCAGGGCCTGCAGATCTACCGCGCGATCACAAGGGCGCTGCCGCTGCTCGCGCTGGGCCTGACGGCGCTCTCAATCTTCCGGCTGTCGCGAGCGGGCGGGGCCGACCGGCCGCAGGCGCTGGTGACCCCCAAGGTGCAGCTCTGGCTCTCGCTGCTGGCGCTCGCAGGGGCGCTGCTGCTGCGCGTCAACTACCTCGACGCCATCAAGCTGCTGTACGCCGTCATCCCCGCGCTCTGCCTGGTCTACTTCATCCAAAGCATTTACGGCAGTGCCTTTTTCCTGCTGTCGGGCTATCTGCTCGCAGCCGGCAGCCTGCTCTACCTATTTGAGCTCGAGCTCAACGCCCTGCTCTGGCTGCCGGGCTGGACGCGCATCCTGTTTGGCCTGCTGCTCGTCGCCATGGGCGTGGCCTGGCTGCTGCTCTGCCTGCGCGCCGACCGGCAGGGCGGCGCGCTGACGCTGTTTGGCCGGCAGTTGCAGGTGTCCAGGGACAGCCGATCGGTGCGGCCCGGCTACCTGGCCGGCGCCGTGGTGATTGCGGCCGGCGGCCTGTTTACGCAGGCGCCGACCGCCGCGCGCTACTACGGGCTGATCGCCATCGCCGGAACCGCCGTGCTGGCGGCGCTCTACTACACCGGCCGCCTGATGTACCGGGAATGACACGCCTTTTCGGGGGACCTCGCCCCGGCCATGCCTGGGGAGACCCCCTGGCGGGGATCGCCGCGCGCGCGGCGATCCCCGCCTTTTTGGTGGGACCTGCCGCCCCGCGGAAATCTTTTCCCGCCGAGTGAATTTGAGGAAGCCGGGTGGTTTTTGGGAAATTCGCTTGTGGTTTCAAGGGCGCTGTCATATAATAGACAGCAAGTTCAATTTTAATTGCCCTTTTCCGATAAGGGTTTCAAAACAAAGGGCGCTGCGCGCAGGAACTTTTTTTCTGCACAGGCGTCAAATGGATTGATCGGCTGATTTTTCAGGGATTTTCGCCGCAAACGAACGGCGGGCAAAGGGTGCGAAGGCACCCAAAAAGCCCGCCGAACCGCTGCGGCATTGACGATACACATTATAGACAGTTGCGGAGGAATTGCAATGGCAGACAAGCTACCCGTCACACCGGAGCTGAACCCAAATGAGGAGCCGGCCGCCGCTGTGGCCGTCGCCGAGCCGGACGATTCGATCGAGCGCGAAGACCTTGAAGAGGTGCTGACCTTCAAGCCCGAGATCAAGAGCAAGCGCAGCAAGATCATCAAGCGCGTCATCCTGTGGACGGTGCTGCTGGCCATTGTGGCCGGCATCAGCTATGTCATCTACCTGCTGTTTTTTAAGCCGGAGGACGCGCCCGAGTTTGAGACCGCCATGGCCTACTACACCACGATCGAAAACAAGGTGCAGGGGTCGGGCTCGATCTCCGCACAGGACAAACAGGACGTGCTGGGCCTGGCCAAGGGCGAGGTGCGCTCGGTGCTCGTGGGCGTCGGCGACACGGTCGAGGTCGGACAGCCGCTGCTGGTGGTGGACGACGAGGAGATCATCAACGAGCTCAACGAGAAGCAGCAGGCCCTGACGCAGGCCGGCAAGGACGTGGACCTGATTTACGAGGAGATGGCGGGCCAGAACCTGCGCGCGGCATTTGCCGGCAAGACGCTGGGCGTCACGGTTGAAAAGGGCGCCATCGTGTCCAAGGGGGACGTGCTGGCGGTGCTGGCCGACGACAGCAAAATGAAGCTGGTGGCCTATTACAGCACGATCTACCAGGAGGCCATCAAGGTCGGGCAGCGGGCGCAGATCTCCATCCCCAAGAGCATGGCCGAGGTCGAGGGGACCGTGAGCCGCATTGAGAACATCGCCAAGATCACCGACGAGGGCACCGTGCTGTTCGAGGTCGAGGTGCTGATGGACAATCCCGGCACGCTGACCAAGGGCATGATGGCCACCGCGATGATCGAGACCGAGGCGGGGCTGGTGACGCCGGCCGAGGCCGGGGCGCTTACATACAACCGCGAGGAGAACATCAAGGCCAAGACCAAGGGCGAGATCCTGAGCCTGGCCATGCGCGACTACTACGCCTTTGCCGAGGGCGAGACGCTGCTCACGATGGTCAACGAGGACCTCGAGAGCCGGCTCTCCGACGCCCTCAAGTCGCTCGAGGCCGCGCGCAAGAGCTACGACCTGGTGGCCGAGCAGTACAAGTACTACAGCCCGCTCTCCGAGATCAACGGCACGGTGCTGGCGGTCAACGTGATGACCGGCGACAAGCTGAGCGGCTCGAGCGACACGCTGATCTCGATTGCCGACACCCGCCGCATGATCATGAACATCAGCGTGGACGAGATGTACGTGTCCCAGCTCGTGGCCGGCATGCCGGCCACCGTGACCGCCAGCTACGACACCGGCGCGATGTACGAGGGCGTGCTGTCCAGCCTGGCCATGCAGGCCGAGATCGGCACCGGCATGTCCACCTTCCCCGGCAAGATCGAGGTCTTCGGCGCCGAGGGGCTCATGAGCGGCATGTGGCTGGACTACGAGATCATCACAAACCGTACCGAGAACTGCCTGGCGGTGCCCAGCAACGCCGTCAAGTACGTCGAGGGCGGCACCGTCTGCTTTGTGCGCACCGTGCAGGAGCACCACGAGGTGGCCGAGCTGGACGAGATGACCGCCTCGCAGGTGCCCGAGGGCTTTACGGCGGTCTGGGTGGAGACCGGCGCCTCCGACGCCATGAACATCGAGATCACCAAGGGCCTCGCCGAGATGGACGAGGTGGCCACCACCGCCATTGTCAACAACCCCTATGGCATGTATTGAGAAGACCCGCCGGCCGAGGTCTCGCGGAAAGGATTTCTTCCATGCCGCTCATTGAGATTCACAACTTATATAAAGTCTACAACCCCGGCGAGGAAAACGAGGTGCGCGCGCTGGCCGGCGTGAGCACCCAGATCGAACGGGGGGAGTTCGTGGCGGTGCTGGGCACCTCCGGCAGCGGAAAGTCCACGATGATGAACATCCTCGGCTGCCTCGACACCCCCTCACACGGCACCTACCGGCTGGGGGGAACGCCGGTGGAGCAGCTCAGCGACAACCAGCTCTCCAAGATCCGCAGCCTGGCCATCGGGTTCATCTTTCAGGGCTACAACCTGATCAAGGACCTCACGGCGCTGGAAAACGTGGAGCTGCCGCTGGTCTACCGCAACATGGGCCGCGCCAAGCGGCGCCGCATCGCCACCGAGGCGCTGCAGCGCGTGGGGCTGGGCGACCGCCTGCAGCACCTGCCCTCCGAGATGTCGGGCGGGCAGCAGCAGCGCGTGGCCATCGCCAGGGCCATCTCGACGGCGCCCCCCATCCTCATGGCCGACGAGCCGACCGGCAACCTCGACTCGCGCTCCTCGCGCGAGATCATGGAGCTGCTGCGGGCGCTCAACCGCCAGGGGACCACTATCATTTTAATCACGCACGACCGGGAGCTGGCCGGGTACGCCGCCCGCACGATCGAGCTGCGGGACGGCAGGATCATCAGCGACCAGCCAACTGTCCTGGCAAAGGAGGGGGCCGTATGAACATCGGGCAGGCTTTTTCCATGGCCATCAAGTCCATCCGCAACAACAAGGCCCGCTCCATTCTGACCATGCTGGGCATCATCATCGGCGTGGCGGCCGTCATCACGCTGGTGACCATCATCCAGGGCTACCAGAAGGAGTTCATCCGCCAGGTCTCGGACATGGGGACCAACGTCGTGCAGGTCAGCTACTACTACGACCAGCGGGACGTCTCGCGCGGCATCACCGAAAAGGCCCGCAGCATGCCCGAGTATGTGCAGGCCATGACCCCGAACCAGAGCAACTGGTACACCGTCAAGCTGCGGGACAAGAGCCGCGACAGCCGCATCATCTTCGGCAGCGAGCAGTACGACATCTGCACCAACTACAACATCGAAAAGGGCAGCATGTTCACCTACAACAACGTCCTGAACGCCGACCGCGTCTGCGTGATCGGCCAGGCCCTCAAAAACGAGCTGTTCAACTTTGAAAACCCCATCGGCAAGACCGTGCACATCCAGGGCGAAAAGTTCCGGGTGGTCGGCGTGCTCGAGGAGAAGAACATGCAGTGGGGCGACTACTACGACAACATCTGCATCGTGCCCTACACCAACAACCGCCTGCTGATGAAGAACCCCAGCGTCAGCGAGTACGTGATCCAGGCCGTGGACGGCGAGGCCACCAAGGCCATCATCACCGAGATGGAGAACTACTTCAAGCAGCTGCTGGGCCGGGACTGGGGCTACTGGATCTACAGCGAAAACCAGTTCATGGAGTTCTACAACGAGCAGATCGCGCTGATGAGCCTGATCGGCGGCGGCATCGCCGGCATCTCGCTGGTGGTGGGCGGCATCGGCATCATGAACATCATGCTGGTGTCGGTCACCGAGCGCACCAGGGAGATCGGCATCCGCAAGTCCATCGGGGCCAGGCGCTTTGACATCATCTCGCAGTTTTTGATCGAGTCGGGCACGCTGAGCCTCTGCGGCGGACTGCTGGGCATTTTGCTCGGGGCGCTCTTGTCGCTGATCTTCGGACGGCTGATCTTTAAGGATCTGGTGCTGCTGCCCTCACTGTTCATCGTGGTCGGCGCAGCCGGCTTCTCGATTGTGCTGGGCATGTTCTTTGGCTTTTACCCGGCCAACCGCGCCTCAAAGCTCAATCCGATCGATGCGCTGCGCGTAGAGTGAGCGGCGGAGAAGGGAAGGAAGACAACATGAAAAAACAAGTCTCTATCGCCGCGGTGCTGCTGGCCATGTGGCTGCTGGTGCAGCCGGCCGCCGCATTCTCGGACATCACCGACCCCGAGACGCGCATTGCGGCCGAGACCCTCTCGGCGCTGGGCGTGGTGTCGGGCTTTGAGGACGGGGCCTTCCGCGCCGGCGCCACGCTGACCAGGGCACAGTTCTCCAAGATGGGCGTGCTCTGCCTGAGCGCCGGCGACCGGGCGCTGCTCTACCAGAACTACACCATTTTCCCCGACGTGCGCAGCGGACACTGGGCGACCGGCTATGTCAACACCGCCGTCAAGGAGTGCAAAATTTTGAGCGGATACCCCGACGGGACCTTCCGCCCCGACAACGCCATCACCGAGGCCGAGGCCGTGACCATCTGCCTGCGCATGCTGGGCTACACCGAGCAGAGCATCGGCGTGTTCTGGCCGGCCGACTACCTCAGCAAGGCCAGGGAGATCGGGCTGACCGGGGATCTGCAGATCGACCCCTCGGCGCCGATGACGCGCGGCCGCGCGGCCGTGCTGCTGACCAACCTGCTGGTCAACGAGACCGTCTCGGCCAACGAGAACGGCGTTTTGGTGCCGGGCGGCGCCTTTGCCAAGAGCATGGGGCAGAGCACCGTCGACGGCGCCATCCTGCTGGCCACCGAGGAGAGCGACCTCTCGCTGGCGCAGGGCGTGGTCCGGGTCCAGGCCGGCGGCGCCGCCTCCGAGATGGCGGCCGCCAACAAGATTCCCACCGCCCTCGTGGGGCGCCGCGGCATCCTGATCTGCGGCCGGGACGGGCGCATCAACGGCTTTGTGCCCTATCAGTACACGGCCACCACCGTCGTGGTCAAGGACCGCGACGCCAACGGCGTGACCACCCAGGCGGGCGGCAAGATCATCATCCCGCTGACGACCGAGGTCGTGTGGGAGGGCAAAATCACCACCTACGAGAAGAGTTGGTACGACCTCAGGAACGGCCTGACCCTCAACTTCTTCCACGATCAGGACGGGCTGCTGGCCTACATCGCGGTCGGCAACATCGGCGGCCTGGGCACCGGCACCTCGGTGGCCCACGTGCTCGAGGAGAACTACGCCGCCGGCCAAAATCCGCTGCTCAAGCACTACGGCGCCGACCTGGTGTCCAAGATGCCCATCTACAAGCACGGCCGCACGGTCGACGCCTCGGCGCTGAGGCGCTACGATGTCGTGACCTACAACGAGCAGCTGAAGCGCTTTGTGGTCAGCAACAGCCGCATCGCCGGCACGCTGCAGGGCGTCTACCCCACGCTTGAGCGCGCGCAGAGCATCCGGCTCTACGGTCTCACCTTTCCCATGCAGCCGGGCTATACGCCCGACCTCTCGGCCTACGGCTACAGTACCGCCGTCACGCTGCTGCTGACCGAGGAGGGCACGGTGGCCGGCGTGCTGCCGCTGAACAAGGCCGAGCCCGGCATGTCCGGCCTGCTGACCACGCTGAGCGGCACGACCGCGACGGTGGAGCTGCTGGGCGGCCACACCATCAAGGCCGAAATCCGGCTGGGGTACACAGAGCCCCAGAACGACCCCTACGCAAACGCCAATGCGCTCTACGACGGGGCCTTTGTCAACGTCACCGTGAGCAGTACGGGCGTCGTGAGCCTCAAGCGCCCGGCCGACAGGCAGCCGGACGGCGACCTCAGCCTCGCGGACATGACGCTCGGCAGCCTGACCGTGGCGCCGACAGCCGCCTTCTACGAGTGCGCCGGCCGCTACACCACGACGGTTCCGGTGCCGCTCAAGGACCTGCAAAATGCCGACAAGCGCATCGACCGCACAAAAATTCAGTACTACAGTCAGAACAGCGCGGGGCTGGTCGACGCCATTGTCTTTGAGAATGTGACCGGCAACGCCTTCACCTACGGCATCCTGGTGGACGATGGCGGCCCGATCACCCGGCTGCGCTACGACAGCACGGCCGGGACCGACACGGCGACCGAGACGGTCGCCAGCTGGGACGAGACCACCTACCTGATCCCGGGCCCCTACTGCGGCGTTTCGGTGCGCGGCGGCAATCTGCGCGAGACGGTGGCGATGGAGCGCTATTCGGGCATCGGGCTCGGGGACTTTGAGGGGAGCGGCGAGCTGCGCGTGGACGGCTACCTGCTGCGCGTGGCCGAGCGGGTGCAGGTGTACGACTACACGAACGACAAGTTCATCCCGCTGTCCGAGGCCAAGCGCCGCTACCAGACCTTTGAGGTCTACACCGACCGCCAGCCCGCGCAGGGCGGCGTGGTGCGCCTGATTGTGGTGAAATAACGCGGCAACGCAACTTTTGGCAAAGCGTCTCAGGGGGTTCCCCTGAGACGCTTTATATGGAACGAATTTTGCGGGGGCTTTGATTGGCGCCATGCAAAAAGGGGGAAGCTGAAATGGAGTTTATGGAAGTTCGGGTGCAGACCGGGGCGGACGGCATCGACCTGCTCTGCAACTGCCTGCAGGAGCAGGGCGTGACCGGCTTTGTGGTGGAGGACCCCGCCGACTTCGCGGCCTTTCTCGCGGGCACCCAGACCCACTGGGACTACGTGGAGGAGGGGCTGATGTCGCTGCTGCAGCGGCCGCCCGCCGTGACCTTCTACCTGGCCGACAACCCGCAGGGCAGGGCGCAGCTGGAGCGGGTGCGCCGGGCGCTGGACCGCCTGCGCAGCGGGGACGCAGAGGGCCTGTACGGCGAGCTGACCGTCACGGTCGGACAGGTCGACGAGCAGGACTGGGAGAGCAACTGGAAGCAGTACTTCCACACCTTCGACGTCGGCGAGCGGCTGACCGTCAAGCCCTCCTGGGAGCCGGCCGAGCCGCGGGCCGGGCGCGTGACGCTCGAGATCGACCCCGGCTCCTCGTTCGGCACCGGCACCCACCACACCACGCGGCTCTGCCTGCTGCTGCTCGAGGCCCTGCCGCTCGCGGGGGAGCGGGTGCTGGACATGGGCTGCGGCAGCGGCATCCTCGGCATTGCGGCGGCGCTGCTGGGCGCGGCGCAGGTGACGGCGGTGGACATCGACGAGAACGCCCTGCGGGTGGCGGCCGACAACTTCGACAAGAACCACATCGGCCGGGACCGCCTGCGGCTGTTCGGCGGCGACGTGACCGGCGACGCGGCGCTGGAGGCCGAGATTGGCGGCGGCTACGACCTCGTGCTGGCCAACATCGTAGCCGACGTCATCCTGGGCATGCGGCGCCACCTGCACGGTTTTTTGCGGCCGGGCGGCCTGCTGATCGCCTCGGGCATCCTGGCCGAGCGGGCGCAGGAGGTGGCGCAGGGCCTTGAGCAGGCCGGCCTTGAGACATTGGAGCGGCGGGAGCTGGAGGGCTGGGCGGCGCTGCTCTGCCGCCGGCCTGCAGCCGATTGACAAGCCGCGCGCCCATCAAGTAAAATAGGCACAAGCGGGCGGCGCGCCGCCCGACATCCACCCGAAGGGAGTGTCGCACCATGACAGGGGTTCGCACACGCTTTGCCCCCAGTCCGACCGGCTATATGCATGTGGGCAATCTGCGCACGGCGCTGTACGCCTATCTGCTGGCCAAAAAAAATGGCGGTACCTTTATTTTGAGGATTGAGGACACCGATCAGGAACGCCAGGTCGAAGGTGCGGTCGAGGTCATCTACAAGACCCTGCGCGAGAACGGGCTGTTCCACGACGAGGGGCCCGACGTCGGCGGCCCGGTGGGACCCTATGTGCAGAGCGAGCGCAAGGACATCTACAAGGGTTACGCGCTGGAGCTGGTCGAGCGCGGCAAGGCCTACTACTGCTTCTGCGACCGCGCGCGGCTGGACGAGCTCAAGCGGGTGCAGGAGGCCTCCAAGCTCCCGCCCAAGTACGACGGGCACTGCCGCCACCTGACCCCGGCCGAGGTCGGGGAAAAGCTGAGGGCCGGCGTTCCCCACGTGATCCGCCAGCGCATTCCGGACAGCGGCAGCACCGCCTTTGACGACCTGGTGTACGGGCACATCGCGGCGCCCAACGACTCGCTGGACGACAACGTGCTGCTCAAGAGCGACGGCATGCCCACCTACAACTTTGCCAACGTGGTGGACGACCACCTGATGGGCATCACCCACGTGCTGCGGGGCAGCGAATACCTCTCCTCGACGCCCAAGTACAACTTGTTGTACGAGGCCTTCGGCTGGGACATCCCGATCTATGTCCACTGTCCGCCGGTCATGCGGGACGCCCACCAGAAGCTGTCCAAGCGGCTGGGCGACGCCTCCTATGAGGACCTGGTCGAGCAGGGCTTCCTGAAGGAGGCCGTGCTCAACTATATCGCGCTGCTGGGCTGGAGCCCCGGCGGGGAGCGCGAGCTCTTCACGCTGCCCGAGCTGGTGCAGGCCTTCGACCTGGCCGGGCTCTCCAAATCCCCCTCGATCTTCGACCTCAACAAGCTGCGCTGGCTCAACGGCGAGTATCTCCGCCGCCTGTCGCCCGAGGCCTTTCTGGCGCTGGCCGAGCCCTATCTTCGCCGGACCGTCACGCGCACCGACATCGACCTGCCGGCGCTGGCCGCGCTGGTGCAGACCCGCTGCGAGCAGCTGACCGAGATCCCCGAGCAGGTTGACTTTGTGGAGGCGCTGCCCGACTACGACCCCGAGCTCTACTGCCACAAGAAGATGAAGACCGACCGCGAAAACGCGCTGCGCTCGCTGCAGGCGCTGCTGCCGGTGCTGGAGGAGGCTTCGGACTGGCGGCTGGAGAGCCTGCAGCCGGCCGTCTTCGCGCTGGTGGAGCGCATGGGAGTCAAGAACGGCGTGGTGCTCTGGCCGCTGCGGGTGGCGGTCTCGGGCAAGGCCTTTACGCCGGGCGGCGGGCTGGAGCTGGCCGCCGTGCTGGGCCGGGAGGAGACCCTCGCCCGCGTCAGACGGGGCATTGAAAAGCTCGGGGGCTGAGGGCGTTCATCAGGACCCGGGGTGGTCCTGCCCGATGCGGCAGACGAAATACAAAACAACAGGCAGGCGGCGCCGACCATCGGCGCCGCCTGCTTTTTATGGTCGCTGTGCGCACTGGTTTTGGACCGCCCCGGTGAATTGGGGCCGCAAGGGCCAAAGGGCCTCGATGCTGCAGCGAATGCGGCGCGGACGCCCATGCGGACGGCTTCTTTTCTTTTTTGTACAGATTGTGCCCCCTCACGGACCGGCCCGGCCGGGGTTGGCCAGCTCCTGCAGGCTACCGAAGTGGTAGCCCATCTCCTCGTAGCGGCTCAGCAGCTCGTCGAGGATTTCGGCATTGGTCGAGGAGGTGGAGTGCAGCAGCAGGATGGCGCCGTTGTGGATGCGCGGAATCAGCTTGGCAAAGGCCTGCTCGTGCGTGGGCTGGTTGTCGGTGTACCAGTCGACGTAGGCCAGGCTCCAGAAGTAGGTCTTGTAGCCCATCTCCTTGGCCATGCGCAGGTTGGCCTCGCTGAACTTGCCCTGCGGCGGCCGGTAGAGCTTTGACATTGGCTGCCCGGTGGCCTCCTGGAACAGGCGCTCGAGCTCGCCGAGCTCCTTCTCAAAGGCGGCGCGGTCGGCAATGCGGCTCATGTCGGGGTGGGTGTTGGTGTGGTTGCCCACCGTGTGGCCCTCGGCGACCATGCGGCGGACCAGCTCGGGCTGGGTGGAGACATAGTGTCCCACCAGAAAGAAGGCGGCCGGCGCGTCGTGGGCCTTCAGGGTGTCCAGAATTTTGGCGGTGTGGCCGTTTTCGTAGCCGGCGTCAAAGGTCAGGTAGATCACGGGCTGGCCGGTGTCGCCCAGGTAGCAGGCGTCAAAGCCGGCCAGGTACTCGCTGCTGGCGTTGCCGACCGGCGGCTGCCCCTCCTTTTGAAAGCTCAGCCCCCAGTTGTCCACGGCCGCCGCGGTTGTGGCCGCCCGGTGGCGATAGGCCTGCGCGGACAGGATGCCGCAGAGGCAAAACAGCGCGCAGCAGATGGCCAGCGCCCGCGTCCGCCTGGACCGGAAGGAGAATCCCGCCAGGCGTTTTGGCAACCGTCGAAAGGAAAACCGCTCTCTCATCGCTCCTCGCTCCCTCACATGTCAAAACGGGTGTGTCCGATCAGATTATGCCTATGCGGCGCGGCGGGGGTTTATGCGGATGCACAAAAAAACGGGGCGGGGATCGGCGCCGCAGCCCCTGACCGCCCGCCGCACAAGACCTTTGCCGAGCATGTACAGGATGAAAAACCCCTCGCCAGCAGGACTGCATGAAATCGCATAAATTGCATATTGTTGCAAAAACGGCCCGATTCTATAATAGCTTATATAACGGTTACAGAAATTTTTGGAGATGCGAACCCCAGATCCAACCTGAAAGATCGGGCCAAGAATTTTTGTGGCGCCGTGCTGCAGGATTCGGGACAGGCTGTTCAACCGCGAATCCCTTTTGCACCGTATGGTAAGGGCCGACAGCAGCTGTGATGCGGTAGAGGATGAGAGGAGTGGTAGGCGGGCAGAGGCATTCTCAGTTGTGGTGCGGCGATGGTTGGAGACGTATGGAAAGGGGTGGTGCGGGCGCAGCGGTGTTTCAAGACCGGCGCAGGTTCGGCCGGTGTTTCATGCCAAGGGGTTTGGCAGTGGGGAGCGAAGAAGTACAGCCTGTAACTGGACACTTGGGCTGTATGGAGCTGCTAGTGTAACCGACCCTCTTAAAAAAATGTTTAAGAGGTGAGATGAATTGAGACCCAAGACTAAATTGACAAGGAACATGTTGGCGCTGATCATGACGGCGGCGATGGTGCTGTCGCTGGCCATCCCGGCCTTTGCGGCGACGGTTACCTCCACGACAGCAGCGATCAGGCCCAGCGCTCATACAACGGGTAGTGGCAGTAGCGCCGTATCGAATCCAAATAGGGCCTATGACGACGACAACAGCACCTACGGTACGTGGGATAGCAGTAGTGATACGGCAACTTTTTCCGGGTTTACATTAGGCATTCCATCGGATGCGACAATCACAAATATTAGAGTTAACATTCTTGGGGCGAGGTCCTCTTCTGGCCAAACCCGGAATCTAAGTGTCTCTGTTTCAACGAACAATGGGTCAAGTTATTCAACTGCACAGAACTTCGGCTATTCTGGCACAAGCGCTCAAACTGTAAGCAGAGATTATAGCCAAAATCTGTCCGCTTCCGGAATTAACAGTAATTTGCGGGTTAGGGTAAATGGCAGTAGTAGCTCCACTCTGTACGTTTACAACTTGGCCGTCACGGTCACCTATTCCAGACAGAATTACACAGTGACCTACAACGCCAACGGCACGGGTGCAACCGGCGCCCCGACCGACCCCAACAGCCCGTACTTCCAGGGCGCCACGGTCACGGTGCTGGATAAAGGGACCATGGCTAGGTCGGGCTACACGTTTATCGGCTGGAACACGAATCAATGGGGTACTGGAACTAATTACGCGGTTGGAGACACCTTTACGATGGGAGCCGCCAATCGAACTCTATATGCGAGATGGGCGCAGAACTATGCGGTGACCTACAATGCCAACGGTGGAACCGGTGCCCTGACCGACCCCAACAGCCCGTACATAGCAGGGGACGTTGTGACGGTTCTGGGCAAGGGGTCCATGGCCAGAGACGGCTTTGAGTTTGCCGGCTGGAACACCGCTGCAGACGGCAGCGGAACGCCCCACGCGGTGAACAGCACCTTTTCCATGGGGAGCAGCAATGTAATCCTGTACGCGCAGTGGACGCCGATTACGTACGCGCTGACGGTCAACGCCAGTCCCGCGGGCGGCGGCACGGCCACGGGCGCGGGCACCTACGCCTCGGGGGCGTCTGTGAACATTTCGGCAACCCCCGCGGCCGAGGCCGGATACCGTTTTGTCAACTGGACATCGTCAAACGGCGGCTCCTTTGGAGACGCAACCAGTGAAAGCACGACATTTACGATGCCCGGAAGTGCAACGACCGTGACCGCGAACTTCGCGCTCAATGAGTACACGGTCACCTTCAAGGATTTTGACGGGGCAGTGCTCGACACGCAGACCATCGAGCACGGCTTGGGCGCAACTGCGCCGGACGCTCCGTCGAGGGAGCCCGATGCCCAGTACAGCTACGGCTTCACCGGCTGGGATAAGGCTTTTGACAACATCACGGGCGATCTGATCGTGACGGCCCAGTACAGCGAGACGACCAACAGCTATACGGTGACCTTCAAGGATTGGGATGGAGCGGTGCTTGACACCCAGACCGTCGCGTACGGCTTGGGCGCAACTGCGCCGGACGCTCCGTCGAGGGAGCCCGAC
>JAAYBB010000017.1 GCA_012719075.1 Clostridiales bacterium
CCGGTCGTGAAGAACGAGATCACGAAGTCGTCGATGGACATCGTGAGGGCCAGCAGAAAGCCGGTGATCACGCCGGGCAGGATCTCGGGCACCACGACCTTGAGGACCGACTGCGCCGGCCGCATGCCGAGGTCCATCGCGGCGTCGACCAGGCGGGGGTTCATCTGCTTGAGCTTGGGCAGCACCGACAGCACCACATAGGGGGTGTTGAAGGCCACGTGCGAGAGCAGCAGCGAGGAGAAGCCCAGCCGGAAGCCGACAAAGGTGAACAGCAGCAGCATCGAGACGCCGGTCACGATGTCGGGGTTGAACATGGGGATGTAGGTCAGGTTCATCAACACCGACCGAAAGGGCCCGCGCCGCAGGTTGTGCAGCAAAATCGCGGCCACGGTGCCGATCACGGTGGCGATCGCGGCCGAGAGCAGCGCCAGCACCAGCGTGATCAGCAGCGCCCGCACGATGCGGTCGTTTTCAAACAGCGCGGCGTACCAGCGCAGCGAAAACCCGCCCCAGCTGCTGCGCAGCTTGGAGGCATTGAAGGACAGCGCGATCAGCACGGCGATCGGGGCGTACAGAAACAGGAAGATCAAGGCGGCGTACACGCCGCCGGTCAGCCGCATAAAGCGGTTGTTCATGCGGTTCAAAACACCATCTCCTCCCCCTCGTTTCGGCCGTTGAGGGCCACAAAGGCCAGGATGAAGACCATGATGATGACCGCCATGGCCGAGCCGAAGCCCTTGTCGTCCACCAGCTTGAACTGCTTTTCAATCAGGTCGCCGATCAGCGGCGTCGAGGTGCCGCCCAGCAGGCGGGAGATGACAAAGGTGGTCACCGAGGGCATGAAGACCATGTTGATGCCCGAGAAGATGGCCGGGCGGGTCAGCGGCAGCGTCACCCGCACAAAGGTCTGCCAGGGGGCGGCGCCGAGGTCGTCGGCCGCCTCCAGCAGGCTGTTGTCCAGCTTGATGAGCATGTTGTAGATGGGCAGGATCATAAAGGGCAAAAAGTTGTACACCATGCCCAGCACCACCGCGCGCTCGGTGTACATGAGCTGCAGGGCCGGCAGGCCGATTTTCTGCAGCAGCGTGTTGACGATGCCGTTGGTCTCGAGCAGCGCCATCCAGGCGTAGGTGCGCAGCAGGAAGTTCATCCACATGGGCAGGATGAACAGCATCGAGAAGAAGTTGCGCCAGCGCGGCCTCAGGTTGGCCAGCACGTAGGCGGCCGGAAAGCCCAGCAGCAGGCAGAGCGCGGTGGCGTAAAAGGCGATGCGGAAGGAGTTCCACAGCACCTTCATGTACTGCGGATTTGAAAAGTCAAAAAAGCGGGCAAAGTGGTCGAGCGTGAAGGCGACCCCGCCCGGGCCCCGCCGCGTGAGGCTGTAGAACAAAATGAGCAGCAGCGGCGCCGTAAAAAACGTAAAGGCGTAGACGGCATAGGGGTAGGCCGCCTTGCGCGCCCCCCTCACAGCTCCTCCTCCTCGGCGCCCGCCAGCAGCTCCTCCTCGGGGTCGTCGGGATAGGCGTCGTCGTTGTCGAACTCCTTCATGATGTGGATGGCGTCGGGCTCGAGGTAGAGGTGAATCGGGCTGCCCGGCGCGGCGTGGTAAATCGAGTGCACGGTCCACAGGTAGTCGTCCTGCAGCACCTCGATGGCGTAGTTTTGCCCCATGAAGACGCAGGTCTGCACAATGCCCGAGATGTTGCCCTGCTCGGGCGGGCAGATGGTCAGATCCTCCGGCCGGATGACCACCTCGATGGGCTCGTTTTTGGCAAAGCCGCGGTCCACGCAGCGGTAGCGCCGGCCGTTGAACTCGACCAGGTAGTCCTCCCGCATGATGCCCTCGAGCTGGTTGCTCTCGCCGATGAAGTCGGCCACAAAGGCGTTGATGGGCTCGTTGTAGACCGACTCGGGCGTGCCGATCTGCTGGATGTTGCCCTTGTTCATGACCACGACGGTGTCGGACATGGTCAGGGCCTCCTCCTGGTCGTGGGTGACGTAGACAAAGGTGATGTCGGCCTGCTGCTGGATGCGCTTGAGCTCGATCTGCATGGCCTTGCGCAGCTTGAGGTCGAGGGCGCCGAGCGGCTCGTCGAGCAGCAGCACGTCGGGGTCGGCGGCCAGCGCCCGCGCGATGGCCACGCGCTGCTGCTGTCCGCCCGAGAGCGCCGTGACGCCGCGCTTTTCAAAGCCGGGCAGGTTGACCAGCTCGAGCATCTCGGAGACCCGCGCCCTTATTTTCTCCTCCGGCATCTTTTTGATGCGCAGGCCGAAGGCCACATTTTCGTAGACGTTTAAAAAGGGGAAGAGCGCATACTTCTGAAAGACGGTGTTGAGCTGCCGCTGATAGGGCGGCAGGCGGGTGATGTCCTTGCCGTCAAACATCACGCGGCCGGTGTCGGGGAACAAAAAGCCGCCGATGATGCGCAGCATCGTGGTCTTGCCGCAACCCGAGGGGCCGAGCAGCGTGATGAACTCCCCATCCCGAATCGAGAGGTTGACGGAACCCAGCACCAGGTCGCCGTCAAAGCTCTTTGAAATGTTGACCAGCTCAATGATGTTGCTGTTGGTCATTGGCTCTGGAACTCCCCCTCCGCCCGAATGCCGCGATCCGATGCCGTTTATTTGTCGTCTATTTGCCGTCTATTTGTATGGTTATCTGCCGGGGGCGGCGGGCCTTTGCCCGCACTGCTGCCCGCAGAGATCGGCAATGTATACTATAGGGACCCGGGGCAAAAAAGTCAATGATTTTCTCAATAATCATCAAATAATCATGAAAATCCATCAAATACTGCGGTCTGGGTGGAAAAGTATTGCGTATTGTCCAGATAGCTCAAAATTCCTTGCGTATCCTCGAGCGCGAACGCCACTTTATAGGCGCAGAGCGCCTGGTGGGGCTGCTGCCGGTTGCGGCCTGCGCGGCCGTACTTTCCGTCCCCGCACAGCGGGTGTCCGATCGAGGCAAAGTGCGCCCTGATCTGGTGGGTGCGCCCGGTGATCAGCTCCACCTCCACCAGTGAGCGCGCACCGTCCGAGCGCAGCACGCGGTACCGCGTCTCGATGGACCGGGCCCCCGGCGCCGGGGACTTCAGGATGCTGACCTGCGCCCGCTCCCGGTCCCGCAGCAGGTAGCCGCGCAGCCGCCCCTCGGCCGGCCTCGGGCACCCCTCGACCAGCGCGAGGTAAAACTTGCGCAGCTGCCGCCTGCGGATGATCTCGTTGAGCTCCCGCAGCGCCGCCGCGTTCTTGGCCGCCAGGCAGAGGCCGGCCGTGTTGCGGTCCAGCCGGTTGCACAGCGCCGGCGCAAAGCTCTGCTCCCGCGTGGGGTCGTACTCCCCCTTCGCGTAGAGGTAGGCCTGAATCTGCGCGATCAGCGTGTGGACGCTCTCGCGGTCGTCGCTGTGGCAGAGCAGGCCGGCCGGCTTGTCGACAATGAGCAGGTTGTCGTCCTCGTAGACCACGGCGATGTCGGGCTTGACGATCAGCGGCGCCTTTGCCTCCTGCCGCCCCTCGAGCAGCTCGTCGCTGACGTACAGCGCCAGCCGGTCGCCCTCGACCAGCCGGTCGCCCCCTTCGGCCCGCGCGCCGTTGCGCTTGATGCGCTTGCGCCGCAGATACTTGTGCATCAGCGAGACCGGCAATGCCGGAAAGGCCTTTTGCAGAAACTTGTCCAGCCGCTGGCCGGCGTCATTTGCTCCGATGGTCAGCTCTCTCATCGCTCGTCTCCCCCTGTGGCGTCACACAATTGACGCAATCGGCCTGTATGCTTGACTACAGTCTGTCCAAAATTCCCGGCCGCGCAGGCGGGCCGTTTGGATTCGATTCATTATAAGGCCAAAGCGCCCCTGCTGTCCACGTGTTTTGCCCCCGCTCGGGCGGGGCGCCTCCCCCGGTGCGCAGCCCGGTGCCATTGCCCCTCCCCCCGATGTTTTTTCGGCACATCTATTTTCTCGGCGCGCAAAATCATGTATAATGAAGTGATTGCCCACCGGGGCATTTCTCAAATTTTGCCCATACTCTAAAGGGGGACACGTTATGCCAAACCGGGAACAGGTGCTGGAGCTGCTCAATGCGTCGGGGGCCTTTTTGACGGGACACTTTCTGCTGACTTCGGGCCGCCACAGCGACCGCTACCTCCAGTGCGCCAAGGTGTTTCAGCACGTGCGCTTCGCCGAGCCGCTCTGTGCCATGGTGGCCGAGCCCTTTGCGGACGAGGGGATCGACATCGTCATCGGGCCGGCGCTGGGCGCCATCCAGATGGCCTACGAGGTCAGCCGGCAGCTGGACTGCCTGAACTTTTTTGCCGAGCGCGAAAACGGCGTCATCACGCTGCGGCGCGGATTTGCCGTTCTGCCCGGCATGAAGGTGCTGGTGGTGGAGGACGTCTGCACCACGGGCGGCACGGTCCGCGAGGTCATGGAGGCCGTGCGGCAGGCCGGCGGCATCGTGGCGGGCGTGGGCGCCATTGTCGACCGGACCGGCGGCAGCCTGGACTTCGGCGTGCCCTTCCACGCGGCGCTCTCGATCGAGATGCCCTCCTATGATCCGGACGGCTGCCCCATCTGCAAGACCGGCCTCCCCCTCGTCAAGCCGGGCAGCCGAAAGCCCGCCCCATGAACCCACATCCCCACGCCGGCCACCGGGAGCGCCTCAAGCGCCGCATGCTGGACCAGGGCGTCGCAAGCCTTGAGCCCCACGTGGTGCTGGAGCTGCTGCTGTCCTACAGCATTCCGCGCAGGGACACCAACGAGCTCGCCCACCGGCTGCTGGCGCAGTTCGGCAGCCTGCGCAACGTCTTCGACGCCCCGCTCCAGGACCTGACGGCGGTCAGCGGCATCGGCGCACACAGCGCCTTTCTGATCAAGATGATCCCCGGCCTTTCGCGCGTGTACATCGAGTCGAGCGCCGACATCCCCTCCACGATCCTGACCACCGAAGAGGCCCGGCAGTATGTGCTCCCCCGCTTTATCGACACCCGGCAGGAAAAGCTGCTGGTGGTCTTTCTCGGCAACAAGAACCAGGTGCTGGCGGCCGAATTCCTGCAGGAGGGCAGCCTAGCCACCGTCGCCATCAACACGCGGCAGATCGTCGACCGCATCGTGCAGCACCGCGCCACCGGCATCCTGCTGGCCCACAACCACCCCGACGGTTTTGCGATCCCCTCGCCCGACGACATCAGCGCCACCCGCAAGCTCAAGCTGGTGCTGGACACCATGCAGGTCAAGCTGCTCGACCACATCGTGGTGGCCGACAACGACTGCATCAGCATGCGGGACAGCCAGCTGCTGTAGGGCGGTGAGGCGCAATCCCCCTTGTAAGGAGCGTCCATGAACCAGTTTGAACTCGTCTCGACCTTCCAGCCCTCGGGCGACCAGCCCAAGGCCATCGCCGCGCTGACCGAGGGCATCCTGCGCGGCGACCGCGCCCAGGCCCTGCTCGGCGTCACCGGCTCGGGCAAGACCTTCACGATGGCCAACATCATCGCGCAGGTCAACCGCCCCACGCTGGTGCTGGCCCACAACAAGACGCTGGCCGCCCAGCTCTGCAGCGAGTTTCGGGAGTTTTTCCCGAACAACGCCGTCGAGTACTTTGTCAGCTACTACGACTACTACCAGCCCGAGTCCTACATCCCGCACACCGACACCTTCATCGAGAAGGACTCCTCGATCAACGACGAGCTGGACAAGCTGCGCCACTAGGCCACCGCCGCGCTGTTCGAGCGCCGCGACGTGCTGATCGTGGCCTCGGTCTCCTGCATTTACGGCCTTGGCGACCCGCGCGAGTACACCGAGCTGGCCGTGACGCTGCGGGAGAAGCAGCCCATCGGCCGCGACGAGGTGCTGCGCCGGCTCGTGGGCATCCAGTACGAGCGCAACGACGTCAACCTGACCCGCAACAAGTTCCGCGTGCGTGGCGACGTGCTGGAGATCTTCCCGGCCGACCACGGCGAGCGGGTGCTGCGGGTGGAGTTCTGGGGCGACGAGATCGAGCGCCTGACCGAGCTCAACCCCGTGACCGGCGAGGTGCTGGGGCGCCCCAAGTTCACGATCGTCTTTCCGGCCTCCCACTACGTGGTCTCGAAGGAGAAGCTCGAGCCCTCCATTTCGGAGATCGAGCGGGAGCTGGTCGAGCGCGTGGACCACTTCAAGGCCCAGGGCAAGCTGATCGAGGCCCAGCGCATCGAGCAGCGCACGCGCTACGACGTCGAGATGCTGCGGGAGATCGGCTTTTGCTCCGGCATCGAAAACTACTCGCGCATCCTGCTGGGCCGGCCGCCGGGCTCCACGCCCTACACGCTGCTGGACTACCTGCCCAAGGACTATTTAATGTTCGTCGACGAGTCCCACGTCATGCTGCCGCAGGTGCGGGGCATGTACGGCGGCGACCGCTCCCGCAAGCAAAACCTCGTGGACTACGGCTTTCGCCTGCCCTCGGCCTTTGACAACCGGCCCCTCAACTTTGGGGAGTTCACCGAGCGCTTAAACCAAGTGGTCTTTGTCTCGGCCACGCCGGGCGACTACGAGCGGGCCCACGCCACGCAGATCGTCGAGCAGGTCATCCGCCCCACCGGCCTGCTGGACCCGCTGGTGGAGGTGCGCCCAACCGCCGGCCAGATCGACGACCTCACGGGCGAGATCCACAAACGCGTCGAGAAAAACGAGCGGGTGCTGATCACCACGCTGACCAAGAAGATGGCCGAGGATTTGACCCAGTACCTCGAGAACCTCGGCATCCGGGTGCGCTACATGCACCACGACGTCGAGACCATCGAGCGCATGGAGATCATCCGCAAGCTGCGGCTGGGCGACTTCGACGTGCTGGTGGGCATCAACCTGCTGCGCGAGGGGCTGGACCTGCCCGAGGTGTCGCTGGTGGCCATCCTCGACGCCGACAAGGAGGGCTTTCTGCGCGGCGCCACCAGCCTGATCCAGACCATCGGCCGCGCCGCCCGCAACGCCGACGGCCGGGTGCTGATGTACGCCGACCGCATGACCGACTCCATGCGCTATGCCATCGGCGAGACCAACCGCCGCCGCGCCATCCAGTCGGCCCACAACGAGGCCCACGGCATCGTGCCAAAGACCATCGTCAAGAGCATCCACGACATCATCGAGATTTCGGGCAAGGTGGAGACCGACGAGGAGGGCCTGCGCAAGATGACCCGCAAGGAGCGCGAAAAGCTGATCGAACGCCTGCAGAAGGAGATGAAGGCCGCCGCCAAGCTGCTGGAGTTTGAGCACGCGGCCTACCTGCGCGACAAGATCGAGGAGGTCCGGGCGCTCTAGGGGGCCGCCGGGCGGGGTGCGGGCCTTTCTCTCCGATCCCATGATAAGGCACCGCCCCACCCGCCGTCCTCTTAACAGGGTCGTGGCTACGGACCTCGCGGACAAGCTGCCCCTATTTGGCCACCCTTAGAAGACCGCAGACACAGGTCTTGCCCCCAGGTAAGCTGCCGGCTCAATCGTCGCCCTTTAAAGGTCGCGGCCTGCGGGCTGCAGGCCGAGACCTTGCATTTTCGGAACTCCATCGGACCCCGTTTGAAATCCACTCTTTTTGGAGGCTTTTGCTCTTGCAAAACGAAATTCTCATCAAGGGCGCGCGCGCCCACAACCTCAAAAACATCGACGTTGCGATCCCGCGCGACAGGCTGGTGGTCATCACCGGCCTGTCGGGTTCGGGCAAGTCTTCGCTGGCCTTCGACACCATTTACGCCGAGGGCCAGCGCCGCTATGTCGAGTCGCTGTCGGCCTACGCGCGCCAGTTCCTCGGCCAGATGGACAAGCCGGACGTCGACAGCATCGAGGGCCTCTCGCCGGCCATCTCGATCGACCAGAAGACCACCTCCCGCAACCCCCGCTCCACCGTGGGCACCGTGACCGAAATTTACGACTACCTGCGCCTGCTCTTTGCCCGCATCGGCATTCCGCACTGCCCGGTCTGCGGGCGGGAGATCACGCAGCAGACCGTCGACCAGATCGTGGACCAGGTGCTGGCGCTGCCCGAGGGCAGCCGCATCCAGGTGCTGGCGCCGGTCGTGCGCCAGCGCAAGGGAGAGCACCAAAAGGTGCTCGAGGACGCGCGGCGGCAGGGCTTTGCCCGGGTGCGGGTCAACGGCGAGACCAAGGATTTGGCCGAGGACGAGATCAAGCTCAAAAAGACCTTCAAGCACAGCATCGACATCGTGGTCGACCGCCTGGTCATCAAGCCGGACATCCGCTCCCGCCTGGCCGACTCGATCGAGACCGCCGCCGCGATGGCGGGCGGCCTCTCGCTGGTCGAGGTGGAGGGCGGCTCTGAGCTGCTCTTTTCGCAGAACTACGCCTGCCCCGACCACGGCGTCTCGATCGACGAGCTGACGCCGCGCATGTTCTCCTTCAACAACCCCTTTGGCGCCTGCCCCACCTGTACCGGCCTCGGCACGCTGCTGGAACTGGACCCCGACCTCGTGGTGCCCAACAAAGCCCTCAGCCTGCGCGAGGGGGCGGTCAAGGCCTCGGGCTGGAACTTCGTCTACGGCGGCACCATCGCCCAGATGTACTACGAGGGGCTGGCCGCCCACTACGGCTTTTCGCTCGACCTGCCCTTTGGCGAGCTGCCGCAGCAGGCGCAGGAGGCGGTGCTGTACGGCACCAAGGGCGAGAAGATCAAGCTGCGCCGCGAGCACGAGTACGGCTCGGGCGAGTACTTCGCCCCCTTTGAGGGCATCGTCAACAACCTGCAGCGCCGCTACCGCGAGACCAGCAGCGAGTTCATCCGCCACGAGATCCAGCAGTCCATGAGTGCGCGGCCCTGCCCCGACTGCAAGGGCAAGCGCCTGAACCCGATCTCGCTGGCCGTGACGCTGGGCGGCCGGAACATCATCGAGCTGACCGAGCTGTCGGTCGTGCAGCACCTGGCCCACCTCGAGCGGCTGGAGCTGACCGAGAAGGAGCGGCTGATCGGCCACCAGGCCATCAAGGAGATCCGCGAGCGCCTGACCTTTTTGCAAAACGTCGGCCTCGACTACCTCACACTGGCCCGGAACGCCGGCAGCCTCTCGGGCGGCGAGAGCCAGCGCATCCGGCTGGCCACCCAGATCGGCTCCTCGCTGATGGGGGTGCTCTACATCCTCGACGAGCCCTCGATCGGCCTGCACCAGAAGGACAACCGCAAGCTGCTGGACACGCTCAAGCGGCTGCGCGACCTCGGCAACACGCTGATCGTGGTCGAGCACGACGAGGAGACCATGTTCGAGGCCGACCACATCATCGACATCGGCCCGGGGGCCGGCGTACACGGCGGCCACGTCGTCGCGCAGGGCACGGCCGACGAGATCATGCGCTGCGAGGCCTCGGTCACCGGCCAGTACCTGAGCTACCGCCGGCACATCCCGGTGCCGGCCGCCCGCCGGTCCGGCAACGGGCACGACCTGCGCATCCTGGGGGCCTCGGTCAACAACCTCAAGGACCTCGACGTGCGCATCCCGCTCGGCACCTTCACCTGCGTGACCGGCGTCTCGGGCTCGGGCAAGAGCTCGCTGATCAACGAGGTGCTCTACCGCACGCTGGCCACCCGGCTCAACGGCGCCCGCTACACCGCCGTCGAGGTCAGGGACATCGAGGGGCTCGAGCAGCTCGACAAGATCATCGCGATCGACCAGTCCCCGATCGGGCGCACGCCCCGCTCCAACCCGGCCACCTACACCGGCCTGTTCACCGACGTGCGCAACCTCTTTGCCTCCACCAACGACGCCAAGATGCGCGGCTTCGGACCGGGGCGCTTCTCCTTCAACGTCAAGGGGGGCCGCTGCGAGTCCTGCGAGGGGGACGGCATCCTCAAGATCGAGATGCACTTTCTGCCCGACGTCTACGTCCCCTGCGACGTCTGCAAGGGCCGGCGCTACAACCGCGAGACGCTCGAGGTCAAGTACAAGGGCAAGTCCATTGCCGACGTGCTGGACATGACGGTGGAGGAGGGGCTGACCTTCTTCGAAAACCTGCCGAGGCTGCGCCGCAAGCTGCAGACGCTGGCCGACGTCGGCCTGGGCTATATCAAGATCGGCCAGCCCTCCACCCAGCTCTCGGGTGGCGAGGCCCAGCGGGTCAAGCTGGCCACCGAGCTCAGCAAGCGCTCGACCGGCCGGACCATCTACGTGCTGGACGAGCCCACCACCGGCCTGCACGCCGGCGACGTGCACCGGCTGATTGAGGTGCTGCAGACCTTTGTCGACGAGGGCAACACGGTGGTGGTCATCGAGCACAACCTCGACGTCATCAAGAGCGCCGACCACCTCATCGACCTCGGTCCCGAGGGAGGCGACCGCGGCGGCGAGCTGGTGGCCGAGGGCACGCCCGAGCAGGTGGCCGACAACAGGGCCTCCTACACCGGCGTCTACCTCAAGGCCGCGCTCGAGCGGGACGCCCTGATGCAGGACGGCTCCGCCGCCTCGAGCTGATGTTCGGCTATGTCACCGCGCTGCAGCCCGAGCTGCGGGTGCGGGAGCTCCACACCTACAAGGCCATCTACTGCGGGCTCTGCCGCCGGCTCAAGCTGGACTACGGCCTGCGCAGCACGCTGGCGCTGTCCTACGACTTTGTGTTCCTCGCGGCGCTGGGGCTCTCGCTGTCGGAGGAGGAGCCGCTGCTCGGCCGCGGCAGCTGCCCGGCCCTGCCGCTGCGCCGCAAGGCCTGCATTGAGGGGGGCGAGCCGCTGCACTACGCGGCGGCCATGCAACTGCTGCTGGGCGCCGCCAAGCTCGAGGACGACGCCGAGGACGAGCCGGCCGCCGGCCGGGCCGCGGCGCGGGCCGCACTGTCGGCGCTGCACCGGGCGCGGGAGCAGGCGACGCGGCGCTACCCCGAGCAGGCGGGGGCCATCCTGCGCCACACCGCGGCGCTGCGGGCGGCCGAACGGGGGCCCGCCTGTTCGCTGGACGGCTACGCCCACCACTCGGGGGCGCTGCTGGCCGACCTGGCCGCGCCGCTGTCGCAGGAGCCGGCAACCCGGCGCATCCTCATGGAGCTGGGGTACCAGCTGGGCCGCTTTATCTACCTGATCGACGCGCTGGACGATTTGCTCGAAGACGCCCGGTGCGGCCGCTTCAACCCGCTGCAGGCGGCCGGCTACACGGTCGAGCGCTGCGCGCAGGGCGAGGTGTCGCCGCTGCTATCCGACGCGGCGCAGGCGGCCGCCCGCGCGCTACAACTGCTGCCGGCGCGGCGCTACCTCGGCATTCTGGAGAACATCCTGCAGCACGGCCTGCGCCAGCAGGCCCTCCGCGTGGAGTGCGCGCTGCGGGAGAGGACGATAAAAGAGGAGAGCCCGACATGAGAGATCCCTACGAGACGCTGGGCGTCTCCCGTTCGGCCACCGACCAGCAGGTCAAGGACGCCTATCGGGAACTGGCCCGCAAGTACCACCCCGACAACTACCAGAACAACCCGCTGGCCGACCTGGCACAGGAAAAGATGGCCGAGATCAACAGCGCCTACGACGCCATCGTGCAGGAGCGCAAGCGGGGCTTTGGCGGCCGCGCGGAGCCGCAGCCGGGCTGCAACGGCACCCTCTACGCCGAGGTGCGGGACCTGCTGCAAAAAAACCGCGTCGAGGACGCCCGCCGAGTGCTGGAGACCGTGACCGGCGGGCTGCGCACGGCTGAGTGGTTCTACCTGATGGGGCTGGTGCTGCAGCGGCAGGGCTGGCTGGCCGACGCGCGCGGCTACTTTCAGGAGGCGCTGCGCCGGGAGCCGAACAACGCCGAGTACCGGCAGGCCGCCGGCGTGCCCTTTGCAGGGCAGCCCGACCAGCCCTGGCAGGGACCTTACGCCACCGGCTGCTGCATCCCGGGCGGCGGCCTCTGCGACCTCTGCGCCACGATGGTCTGCTGCAACGCCATGTGCGACTGCTGCTGCCGCTGACCCCGCACAGGCGCCCGGGCGCGGCCGCCCGCATGCCTGCGCATGTGCCGGCGGCCCCCCGAGGGTCGCCATCGGCGCCCGCTGCGGCGGGGACACCCCGCCGCAGGGAGGGCACCCCAGCGGGGTGCCCGGGGGGCCGGCGGCAGCGGGGGCCGCTGCCCGGCCCCCGCCGGGCGGCCGCTGCGGGAGGCGGGCCCGGGTGCCGGACATGGCTTTTGGCAAGGGGGTGCTGTCCCGCAGACCCCTGCCGCCCAGCGGGCGCTTGACAGGGGGAAAGGCTTTACCGGGCAGCGGGGCGGGGCGGCCTGTGAGCGGCTGAAAAAGGAATTGGCAATGATTTTCCAGGCCGTATGCCGGGCGGGCCGGGACGGTCACATTTTTTAGACAGGACGCCCTGGGTCACCAAGCAGTCGGGCTCTGTCGTCAAGCTGCCTGTCTGCGCTGAGAGCCGCACAACCGCTGAGGGCCGGCCGCAAGTTTGGCATCTGCGTGGCATACCATGGGGTATTGGGCAAGACGCCAGGGACTGCAGGGACCGCGTCTTTGGCCGCACCCTTTATGGGTGCGCCGGCTGATGCCGGCACCTCTGCCCCGGGTCCGCCCGTCTTTTCCCCCCGGATCCACCACGCGCTTCCCCAGTACCGGCAAAATCACCGGCCTCCCGGCGACACGGCGGCCGACGCCAGCGCTTAAAATTTTCCTGTCCTTTCCCCTTGCCCTTGCCCCTTGCCCTTGCCCCGGCCGGCGCGACAGTCCCCACGATCCCCCTGGAACCCCCATACGGGGCCACGGCCTTCTCCGCACCGCCGGTCCCCCCGACAGTGACCCCTTGCTCCAAAATCCCGCCCCAGGGAGGTGTTTGCATGCGCACGAGCGCCGTGACCGGCGGCGGGCTGATGGCCGCCGCCATCGTGGTCCTGATGGCCCTCTCCACCCCCTTTCCCTCCCTATCGCTCTCCTGCGCGGCCTTCTCGGGTTTTTTGATCATGTTCGTCTACCTCAAGTGGGGCACCGGCGCCTCGCTGCTCTGCTACATCGCCGCCTCGCTGCTTTCGCTGCTGTTTCTGCCCAGCCGTGAGGCCGCGATCGAGTTCATCTTTCTGTTCGGCCTCTACCCAATGATCAAGCTGCGGGCCGAGCGTCTGCCCGGCACCATTGCCTGCTGGGCCTGTAAAATGATATACTTAAACAGCATCGTCGTGGTCACCTATTTTGTGGCCAGGGCCCTGATCATCCTGCCGCCCGAGCTGACCGACCGGCTCTACCTGACGCTGCCGGTGCTCAACCTCACCTTCGTGCTCTACGACATCGCCTTCACGCGGGTCATCCGCATCGTGACGCACCGCTACCAGAAGTTCTTCCTGACCTGACCGCGCCTGACCCAAACTAAACATGACAAACCGTTCGGAGGTCGCCCTTGTCCAGAATCACATCGCTGCTCACCGGCTTTTTGCAAAACGCCATTTATCTGCTGCCGGCCATCGCCATCTCGCTCTCGGTCCACGAGCTCTGCCACGGCTACACGGCCTACAGGCTCGGCGACCCCACCGCCAAGTCCCAGGGGCGGCTGACCCTCAACCCGCTGGCCCACATGGACCCGCTGGGCACGCTCTGCCTGCTGCTGCTCGGCTTTGGCTGGGCAAAGCCGGTGCCGGTCAACCCCATGTACTTTCGGGACCGCCGCAAGGGCATGGCCCTCACCTCGGCGGCCGGGCCGGCCGCCAACCTGGTGCTGGCCTTCTTCAGCCTGACGGCCTACATCCTGACGCTGCCGCTGACCGGCAACCCGGTCGGCAACTACCTCTCGGGCTTTCTGATCGTGCTGGCCAGTATCAACGTCGGCCTGGCCGTCTTCAACATGCTGCCCATCTCGCCGCTCGACGGCTCCAAGATCCTCTATGCGCTGCTGCCCGAGCGCAGCTACTTTCAGCTCCTGTCCTACGAGCGCTATGTGCAGCCGCTGCTGTTTCTGCTGCTCTTCACGGGGCTGCTCGACCGGCCACTGATCTTTTTGCGCAGCGCGATCATGGGCGGCATGCTCACGCTGCTGCAGCCCCTCATCTCACTGATCGGGTAGGGAGGCGCAACCGATGGACCAGCCCATGACCTACACCCTCGAGGTCTTTGAAGGCCCGCTCGACCTGCTGCTGCACCTGATTGAGCGCAACAAGCTCGAGGTGGCCGACATCCCCGTTGCGCTGCTGCTTGAGCAGTACCTCGCGGTGGTGGAGCAGTACCGCGAGATCGACCTCGACAACCTCAGCGAGTTTTTGCTGATGGCCAGCCAGCTGCTCTACATCAAGTCCAAGCTGCTGCTGCCCCGCGAGGAGGGGGAGGAGGACCCGCGCGACGAGCTGCGCTCGATGCTCGAGGACTACCTGCGCTACCGCGAGCTGGCCGACGAGCTGGAGCGGCGCTTTGAGCAAAACGGCCGCCGCAGCTTTGTCAAGCCGCGCGAGGACTTTGCGGAGAGCCGGCCGGTTTTAAAGCCCCACTCGCCGGACAAGCTGTTGTCGGCCTACCGCGCCGTCTTCACCGGCAGCCTGCGGCGCACGCCGCCGCCCATCGCGCACTTCAAGGGCATCCTCACGCACAGCACGGTCTCGGTGGCCTCCAAGGTCTTTGCGCTCTCGCGCCGGCTGCTGGAGCGGCGGCGGCTGCCCATGCGGCAGCTCTTCCTCGCCCAGCCCTCCCGCGCCGACATCGTGGCCTGCCTGATGGCGCTGCTGGAGCTGCTGCGGCTCGACCGCGTGCAGCTGCTCGGCGAGGGCGACGACCTCGAGGTCGCGCTGCAGAAGGGGGGGCGGCCGGCATGACGCAACCCGACAGCCCGGGGGCGCAGTGGCAGGCGCTGCTGCAGGACGCCGGGCGGGGCCACCCGCCGCAGGCCCGGTTTGAGGCGGCGGTCGAGGCCATTTTGTTCGCCGCCGGCGAGCCGGTCGAGCTTGCGGTGCTGGCCTCCGCACTGGAAATGGAGCAAACCCTGTGCAAGACGCTGTTAGATCGCATGCTTTTTGGGTACAATCAGCGGGAGGGCGGCATTGTGATGCGCCGCCTGGACGACAGCTACCAGCTCTGTTCAAATCCGGCGCAGGCCGCGTGCGTGCGCGCGGTGCTGGACAGGAAGCGGGAGGTGTCCCTCTCGCCGGCCGCGCTCGAGGTGCTGGCCATCACGGCCTACAACCAGCCAGTCACCCGGGCCTTTTTGGAACAGGTGCGCGGCGTGGACAGCTCGGGCGTCGTGGCCTCGCTGCTCGAGAAGGAGCTGCTCGAGGAGCGCGGGCGGCTGGACGCGCCCGGCCGGCCGATGCAGTTTGGCACCACGGCGGCGTTTTTGCGCTGCTTTGGCCTCTCCTCGCTCGAGGAGCTTCCGCCGGTGGACGAGCGCGGCGCGCTGATCGCCCAGCTCGAATTTCAGGAGACGTGATGGCATGCTGCTACTGAAGATCTTCCTCGCCCTGCTCCTGCTGCTGTTCCTGCTGCTGCTGATGCGGGTGGGCTTTCACCTGTACCTGTGCAACGACCGGTTCCGGCTGTCGATCCAGCTGGGCGGCCTGACGGTCTACCGGCTGACCGACAGCAAGCTGCGCAGCCTGATGAAGCAGGCGGAAAAAGAGGTGCTCCCCCCGCCCGGGGAGGCGCCCGCGGCGCCCGAGCTCACGGTCGACTACCTCGAGGCGCTGGGCGGGCCGATGGAGGCCCTCTCGCTGCTGCGGCGGCTGCTGCACATCCTCAGCGAGCGGCTGCTGAAGCAGATCGTCTTCCCGCGCTTTTTCCTGCGGCTCGAGGTGGCCGGGGCCGACCCCATGCAGACCGTCCTGCTCTACGGCGGCGCGAGCGCCGTCCTCTATCCGCTGGCGGCCTGGATCACGCAGACCTTCCGGGTGCGCGACTACGGCTTTTCAGTGGTCTGCGGCAGCGGCCCGCGGACCGGGGTCCTGATGGACCTCAAGCTGCGGCTGCGCCTGCTCCACCTGCCGCGCGCGGCCATCGCGCTGTATCCGCTGGCTCGGGAGATCTGGCCGGACATCCGGGCGGCCAGGCGGGAGGCCATTTTACAAGCAGAACATCAACCCCAGACTTAGAATAAACGAGGTGTAAACAATGAGCGAACACTCCTTCTCCGGCATGATCGAGAGCATCATGGACAACCTCAATCAGATGACCGATGTGACCACCATCATCGGCGAGCCCATCATGGCCCCCTCGGGCGTCACGATCATCCCGGTCTCCAAGGTGACGGTGGGCTTTGGCCTCGGCGGCGGCGACTTCAAGGGCAACCCCGCGGGCTCGGTTGAAAAGGACCCCTTCGGCGGCGGCGGCGGCGGCGCGCTGACCATCTCGCCGGTGGCCTTTTTGACCATCTCGGGCGAGAACGTCAAGCTCATCACCATCGACCGCAAGGAGACCACGGCCGACAAGGCACTGGCCATGGCGCCCGAGATGATCGACAAGGTGCTGCGCGCCATCAAGAAGGATCCGTCCGGCGACCACGACGAGCCGCTGTACTGATCGGCGTGAACGTTGCGCCGGGCGGCGGCCTGCAAAAGGGGGCCTTTTTGCAGACTGCCGCCCCGCCTTCGCGCGGGCGGGTAAACCAAGAGCGGCCTTCGGCTGTGCGCAGCCGAAGGCCGCTTTGTCTCCACGGCCGGCCCGCCGCATGTGGGGCGGCGCTGCGGCATATAGTAGTGAGGTGCACACCCCTCATCCCACTGGAAGGCCTGATGCCGCTTGAAGAAGCTCCTCGCCCTGACGCTCTGCTGCCTGCTGCTGGTGTCCGCCTGCCCGCCGGCCGGCGCCTCCGCCGACCTCTCGGCCCAGGCGGCCGTGCTGCTCGAGGCCGGCCAGAGCCGCGTGCTGACCGCCCTCAACGAGCACCAGCGCCTGCCCATGGCCTCCACCACCAAGATCATGACCGCCATCGTCGCGCTCGAGCGCGTGCCGCTCGACCGCGTGGGCACCGTCTCGGCCCGGGCGGCCGGGGCCGAGGGCTCCACAATGTACCTGCAGCAGGGGGAGCGCTACAGCCTCGACGAGCTGCTCTACGGCCTGCTGATGGCCTCGGGCAACGACGCCGCGGTCGCGGTGGCCGAGCTGGCGTCGGGCAGCGTCGAGCGCTTTGTCGCACACATGAACCGCAAGGCCGCGGCGCTCGGGCTCGAGAACACCCACTTTGACAACCCCAGCGGGCTGGACGGCGACAGCCACTACACCTCGGCCTACGACCTGGCCCTGCTGATGCGCTACGCGCTGCAAAACGAGGACTTCTGCCGCTACATCGGCACCCGCGGCAAGGTGCTGCCCGCCGACGAGGGCCGCACCGCCAAGTACCTGACCAGCAAGAACAAAATGCTGCTGCACTACCCGGGGGCGCTGGGCGGCAAGACCGGCTACACCAAGGCCGCCGGCCGCTCGCTGGTGACGGCGGCCCGGCGGGACGGCGTCACGCTGATCGCGGTCACCATCAACGACCCCGACGACTGGCGGGACCACACCGCCCTGCTCGACGAGGGCTTTGTGCGCGCGGTCCGCGCGCCGGTCGCCCACCTGTACCTGTCCGAATACCGGCTGCCGGTGGCCGGCGGCGGCAGCCTGCGGGTGCGGCCGGACGCCACAGAGGGCCTCGTGCTGGTCGACGCCGATCCCGAGGCGCTGACGGCCAGCGTCCAGCTGCCCCCCTTCACCTACGCCGGCGTCGGCCTGCTCGAGCAGGTGGGGCAGGTGGTCTTTTTCAGCGGGGGGCAGGAGGTCGGGCGGCTGCCGCTGCGGGCCTACGACAGCAGCCTGCCCGACGCGCAAAACAGGGGCCGGATCGGCTTGCTTTGGCAGCGAATCTGGTATAAACTATTTTAGTTGACGGAGGCCGGCCGAAGGGCCGCCGCGCAAAAAATCGGGGGACAGGCTCCCCCTGCAAAGGAAGTTGTGCAGCTTTGGAACAGCGTCTGCAAAAATACCTGGCCGACTGCGGCCTCTGCTCCCGCCGTGCGGCCGAGCAGCTGATCCTGGCCGGCCGGATCTCGGTCAACGGCGAGGTGGCGCAGCTCGGCCAAAAGGTCTCGCCGGGGGACAACGTCACCCTCGACGGCCGGCCGGTGGCCGCCCGCCGGGAGGCCCACACCTATGTCATGCTCAACAAGCCGCGCGGCTACATCACCACGCTTAAAGACGAGGAGGGCCGCCACTGCGTGCTCGACCTGCTCGAGGGGCTCGAGGCCCGCGTGGTGCCGGTCGGCCGGCTGGACCGCAACTCGGAGGGGCTGCTGCTGCTGACCGACGACGGCGCGCTGGTGCATGCGCTGACCCACCCGAGCGGCCACGTTGAAAAGCAGTACCTGGTCACACTCGAGGGCCTGGTCGGCGGCGAGCAGCTGGCCCGCCTGCGCGCGGTCTCGGCGCTGGACGGCGTGCCGCTCAAGCCCTTTTCGGTCGAGGTGCTCAAAAAGGAGCCCGACCGCTCGGTGCTGCGCTACACGATCACCGAGGGGCGCAACCACCAGATCCGGCGCATGTGCGAGGCGGCCGGCGCCACGGTGCTGCGCCTCAAGCGGGTGTCGGTGGGCGGGCTGCGGCTGGCCGAGGTCAAGTCGGGCAAGTGGCGGCACCTGACGCCGCAGGAAGTGGCCGCGCTCAAGGCGCAGGCCCTGCAAAAGGAGGAGAAACCGCGTGATTGAGATGAAGCGCTCGGCCCCGGGGACCTACGGGCTCTGGGAGGACGGACAGCTGGTGGCCGAGTGCCACTTTGAGGTGGCGGGGGACGCGCTGGTCATTTTGCGCATCGACCGGCACCGCGCGCTGGACGGGGACATTCACGACATGCTGCTGCGCGCCGTGACCTCCTACGCCATGGCGAGCTGCCCCACGCGGGTGATCTGCCGCAACCCCGACCTGTTTGCGCCGCTGACGGCGCTGCGCTTTGTCGCCGTTGAGGACCGGGTCGAGAGCACCCCCGAAGAGGTGCTGCGCCACCTCTGCCCCGGCCAGTGAACCGGCGGCGGGTGCTGGTGGTGGGCGGCGGGCCGGCCGGCCTGCTGGCCGCGGCCGAGGCCGCCCGGCGCGGACTGGCCGTCACGCTGCTCGAGAAGAACCCCGCCGTCGGCAAAAAGCTGCTGATCACCGGCAAGGGGCGCTGCAACCTGACCACGGCCTGCGACCGCGAGGACTTCTTTGCGCAGATCGCCCGCAACCCCAAGTTTTTGTACAGCGCCTTCGCCGCCTTTGACAACCGCGACGCGATGGCGCTGTTTGCGTCGCTCGGCGTGCCGCTCAAGGTGGAGCGAGGCCAGCGGGTCTTCCCGGCCTCCGACCGCGCGGCCGACGTGCGCGACGCGCTGCTGCGCCACGCGACCGAGGGCGGCGCGCAGGTCCGCCGGGCCGAGGCCGCGTCGCTGCTGCTCGAGGAGGGCGAGGTCCGCGGCCTGCGCCTTGCGGACGGCCGCCGCCTCGAGGCCGAGGCCGTGGTGATCGCAACCGGCGGGCTCTCCTACCCCGGCACCGGCAGCACCGGGGACGGCTACCGGCTGGCCGCACAGGCGGGACATTCGATTGTGGAGCCCACCCCCTCGCTGGTGCCGCTGCTCTGCGCCGAGGACTGGGTGCCCGCGCTGCAGGGCCTCTCGCTGCGCAACGTGCGGCTGAGCCTGCTCACCGAAGATGGCCAGCCGCTCTACAGCGACCAGGGCGAGCTGCTGTTCACCCACTTTGGCCTCTCGGGCCCGCTGACCCTCTCGGCCTCGGCGGCGCCGGGGCTTTGCTTCCCGGCCAGGGCCGAAATCGACCTCAAGCCGGCGCTGCCGCCCGAAAAGCTCGACGCCCGCCTGCTGCGCGACTTTGCGCAGCTGCAAAACCGCGACTTTGCCAACGCGCTGGACCAGCTGCTGCCGCGCGCGCTGATCCCGGTCGTGGTCGCGCGCTCGGGCATCCCGCCGCAGAAAAAGGTGCACTCGGTCACAGCGGCCGAGCGGGCGGCGCTGCTGCGCCTGCTCAAGGCGCTGCCGCTCACGGTCACCGGCACCCGCCCGCTGCGGGAGGCCATCGTCACGCGGGGCGGCGTCGACGTCGCGCAGGTGTCGCCGCAGACGCTGCAGTCCCGGCTCTGCCGGGGGCTCTTCTTCGCCGGCGAGGTGCTGGACCTCGACGGGCTGACCGGCGGCTTCAACCTGCAGATCGCCTACTCCACCGGCGCGCTGGCGGGCAGGAGCGTTTGACGCGGGGCCATATACGCGTTCATTGCGCCGGCCTTTTCCGCATGGCTGTGCCATGCCGGGGCCGGCCGGCATGGCCACCCGCCTGCCAAGGCCAAACCCCCGGTGCGCCGCGGGCAAACAGCCCCCCGGTCAAAACCGCCCGTTTTTTAACAAGTATTGAAAAACCCCGGATGCCACTTTGGCATCCGGGGTTTTGTTCGCTGCGGCCTGGTCTTGCAACCGGGCCTACTCCGGCTCTCCGTCCCGCAGCCCGTTTTGATACAGGTCGTAAAAGTGGTGCGTCGGCCCGCTGCCCCCACCAAGCTGCGGCGCATGGGCAATGGCCGTGGTGACATACGCCTTGGCCCGCTCCACGGCCCGCGGCAAGGGCATGCCCAGCGCGAGGTTGGCCGCGATGGCCGACGAAAGCGTGCAGCCGGTTCCGTGGGTGTGTCTGGTGTCGATGCGGGGCGAGGTGTAGCGGTGGAATCCGTCGCCGTCAAACAGGATGTCGGCGGCGTCCCCCTCGCTGTGGCCGCCCTTGACCAGCACGGCGCGGCAGCCCATCCGGCCGATGCGCCGGGCGGCCTGCTGCATATCCGCCTCGGTGCGGATGCGCAGGCCTGCAATCTTCTCGGCCTCGGGGATGTTGGGGGTAATCAGGTCGGCAAGCGGGATGACCTCTTCAATCAGCGTGTCGATGGCCTGTGGGTCCATCAGCGCGCACCCGTTCTTGGCGTACATCACGGGGTCGACGACGACGCTTTGCGGCCGCCACTGGCGCAACTTGCCGGCCACCGCCAGCATGCTCTGCCGGCAGGACAGCATGCCGATTTTGACCGCATCGGGCGGGATGTCTTCAAACACGGCGTCGATCTGCTGCTCGATGAGCTCGGGGCACACGTCCTGAAACGCGATGACCCGGACGGTGTTCTCGGCCACCACCGACGCGATGACGGTCATGCCGAAAACCCCGTGTGCCGAAAAGGTCTTCAGGTCGGCCTGGATGCCCGCGCCGCCGCTGCAGTCGGACCCCGCAATGCTCAATGCCTTTTTCATGAAACAGCCTCCTGTTCTGTGTGTGCCTGCCGAAAGCGCGATCCCCATCGCCTGGTTTTTCACAACAAAAACCCCTCCCGCGCGGGAGGGGTCCACTGCGTTGCTGTACCCGGTTGCTCCCTACGTTGGTGTTAACCAAACAGGTTCAAAGGGTCAGGCTCCCGCCTTCTCAACGCCTATGGCGTCCCCCTGCAAGTATGACCATGATAGCGCACTTTGTGCCTGCGCGCAAGGGCTTTTGGTCAAAAAGCCCAGACGGCCGGCGGGGCCGGCGGCCCAAGTCCGCGCCGCCGGCCCCGCCGTAAAAAGCCCCCATCGCAACCTTCGCCTACTCCGGCTCCCCGTCCCGCAGCCGCAGCAGCGCCTGCTTCAGCGCCGCCGGCAGCGGCAGGCCGATCTCGCCGAGGTTCTCGACGATCGAGAGCAGCTCGTTGAGCGTCAGCAGCACCGTCACCAGCAGGCCGAACAGCGGCCGTGCCGACATCTGCAGGCCCAGGGTCTGCCCCATCAGCGCGATCAGCAGGTCGGTGAAAAACCCGGCGCAGACCGCCAGCAGGTAGCACAGCTTTTTGACCAGGCCGCGCAGGCCGATGCCGCTCTCGGCCCGCCCGGCCAGAAAGGACTTGGCCACCCCCGTGAGGTAGTCGGCCAGGATGCTGAGCACCAGGAGCAGCAGCATGGGCGCGTAATAGCGGAACTCGGCCAGCACGAGCGCGAGCAGCGCCGCCAGCGTCAGCCGGCCGGCGGCCTCCCTGGGTCCGCCCGAGAGCAGCGTCATCCCTCCACCACCCGCCAGTCGCCGCGGATCAGCGCCAGGGCCTTGCCGGCCAGCGCCTCCGAGATGAAGCCCCGGTCCAGGTCCTCGGCGATCTGGTCGCGCATCTTCTGTCCGTTGCGCACATAGAGCGCCGAGAGCTCCTCCACATAGGTCAGGGCCGACCGCTCCAGCGGCGTGAGCGCGGTCTTCGGCCGCGCGGCCCCGCCGCCGCCTGCAGCTTGGCGACCTCCAGCCTGCGCCGGTAGTCCTGCTGCTCGGCCTCGGCCGCAAGCTGCTGCCGGCTCTGCTCCTGCCTCTGCGCCTGCTGCTGCGCGGTAAAGTCAAACTGCTGCTGCCAGCGCTGCTCCTCGAGCAGGCTCCGGTAGAGCGACTGCAGGGCCTCGGCCTGCCTTGCGGCATTTTCGGCGGCGGCCTGCGCGGCCTCGATGCCGCCCTTGGCCCGCAGCTCGGCAATCGCGGCGTCGAGCTGCTCCTGCGTGCGGCGCCGCGCCAGGTCCCCCTGGTACAGGTTCTCCTGGTAGGCGGTCCCCAGCGCCGTGAGCGCGCTCTCGGTCACGCCGCCCTGCAGCCCGTGGCGGGACAGCGCGGTCGGCAGCGCCTGCAGGTCCCGCATGTACTGGATGTAGGCCTGCCGCGCCATGGCCTCGTAGTCGGCCGTGGCGGCCTCCTTCTGCGCGTCCAGCCGGCCGGCCTCCAGCTCCACGGCCCGCCGCAGCGCCTGCTGCTGTGCGGCCGTGGCCTCCTCGTACCGGCGCTGCAGCGCCGAGGTCTGCAGCCCGATCGCGCCCGACGGGGCCGGCGCGCCGACGACGGCGGGGGCGACACCCCCATGGGGGTTGTACGCGGCGGTGGCGTTGTTCCAACCGCCCGGCTGGCTGAGCTCGGTCCAGCCGCTCACGGTCTGGTTCGAGGCCCAGTCGGGGTTTTTCGTCCCCTGCGCCTGCAGGTGGTCCAGCTTGTTCTGCCGCTGCCGCAGCAGCTCGTCGCGCGCCTGCCGGTCCCTGGTTCCGGCAATCAGCAGCGAGTAGTCGGCAATGTCGGGGTCATACCCCAGTGTCTGATTGTAAGCCATCATGCTCCCTCCCGGCCCCTGCGAGCCTATCTGAACGCGACGTACTGGACCCGCTTGCCCTCCACGTTGAAGTGGGTTTGCAGGCCGTGGGTCACCAGAAAGCCGCGCTCGGTGACCTGTATGGCGTTTGGAACGTCGTAGCTGCTGTAGGGCAGCTCCCTTGTGGCGATGCCCGTGTAGCCCGACACATTGCGGACGACGTTGGTCGTGGTCGACGTCAGGCTCGCGCCGTCCAGCCGCAAAATGACCGCCGAGGGGGCAAAGCCCAGCTCGATCTCCTGCGTGTCGCCGTAGTCGACGCCGTTGCCGGTGTAGCAGCCCGCTTTGACGGCCGAGCGCTCAACCGGCGGCTCGTAGACATAGCCGGTGCAGGCCGAGCCCAGCTCGAGCTTGGCCCAGATGAGGCCGAGCTCGGTCGAGGGCTGCGGCAGCCGGACGACAAACTCCAGCACCGAGGCGTTGGTCAGCGCGCCGGGCTGAAAGGTCAGCAGGTGCTGGACCGTCGACCCCAGCGCGTCCACGCCGCTGGTGTAGAGCGGCGAGCTGTGGGCGACGACCTCCGAGGTCTCGCCCTGCCACACCCGCACTTCGAGCTGCCGCGGCCGGATGTCCTCGGGCGTACAGAACAGCGAAAAGGTCAGTGTGCGGCTGCTGAGGTGCCCCAAGCCGCTCCTGCGCTGCACCAGCTCGACCAGGCCGCCGCTGCCGCTGCGCAGGCGGATTCGCCCGCTGCCCTGCACGTCGGCCAGCTGGCCGTTGCCCGAGGGCGAGCGCAGGGACCAGTGGTCGATGCACTGGTCGAGCTGCCCGCTGTAGCTCTGCCGGCCGCCGCTGTTTCCGGGGGAAAAGAGGTTGCTGTTGAGCAGCAGGTTGCCGTTTGTGGCCAGCAGGCCGCGGCGCGCCGTCTCGGGCAGGTCGGCCAGCTGCTGCGCAAAGGCCGCCTCGCTGCCGGCATAGCCGCCCTCCACCGCCGCCGCGTAGGCCGACTTTCCGTCAGCGCCGTCCCGCCCGGGCAGCCCCTCGCCGCCCGCCTGACCAACCCCCTGCACATAGGTGACGCCCCCCTCCACCCAGACGTTGGCGTCCACAAACTGCAGCCGATCGGTCGGGGCGGTGCTCTGCCCGTGGGTGTTGAAGATGCTGTGCCCCGTCGGCGGCGCGCTCCAGCTGCCCTCCTGCCTGACCTCCAGCCGGCCGTCTTCGCGCCGGCGCAGCTGGTCGATGTCGGGCGAGAGCACCGCCCGGTCCAGCTTCAGGCCCTGGCGGGTGCCGACCGAGGCCGCCCCCTCGGCGCCGTACAGCGTGTCGATCACGGCGTTGAAGCGGGGGACCACCACCTCCTTGGTCAGCGCGTCAAAGCGCCTTTTGAGCCAGTCGGCCTGCCCCGTCACCTGGTCGGGCAGGCCGGTGACGTCCCGCCCGCTGTAGTCGCCGGCTGTGATTTTATAGCTTTCGATGGACATGGCCATCCCTCCTCATCGTTTGGATCTGCCCCTGCAAAAGCGCTTGACGATGCCCAGCACGCCCAGCCCCTCGTACAGCTCGCCGTTGCGCACCACGATCTGCAGCGTCAGGTAGTTGCGGCAGGCGGTGCGGAAGGGCAGCAGCTGCGCGCCGGCCCCAAGGTCGAAGGAAAACCGGCCAAAGTCGACGCGCTGCCAGTCAAAGCGGTCGATGATGGTCCGCAGCGCCGGGATGTCCCGCTCGCCGTCGGTGGCCAGCAGCACCGTGACGCTGCCCCGCGCATAGGGCCTGACCTGCACGCCGCAGCCGCGGCGCAGCAGGCTCTTGTGCTGCATGAAGTCGCCGTCGTCGTCCTCGCGCGTGCGCCACTCGCAGACGATGGGCTGCCCGTCGTCGTGGTACTGCCCCACCCCCTCGACGTCGCTGTTGAAGCGGCAGACCCAGCCGTCGGCCGTGCCGAAAAACAGCTCCCCGTCCAGTTCCAGAAAACAGACGGCCGGAATGTTGTCCCAGTGGTAGCACTCGTAGACGTAGTCGTTCTCGCTGCCCGAGCGCCAGGCCTTTCGCTGGGTGCCGTCCAGCAGGTAGGCGCGGCCGTTGACGCAGATCATGCAGCGCCCCTCCCAGTTGACCGCCACCGCCCGCTCGAGGCCGGGCTCGCGGCAGAGCTGCGGATCGGCGAAGTGGGAGCGGTTTTGCACGGTCCGCTCGTCCGAAATGGCGCTGCCGGCAATGGCGTAGACCCCGGTGCGGGACAGGAACAGCGGCTCGTCCAGGATGCTGCTGACCGACCGGTGGGACAGCGCCCCGACGCCGGCCACCCCCTGCCGCACCGGGAAGACCACCTCGCTCCCCATCAGCTCGGCCCTGCGCAGGAAGATCGTGGCGTCCTGCGCGTTCTCCTGCTTGAGGATGGCCAGGCTGTCCCCCACCGGCGCATAGCCGGTGATGGCGGTGCCGGGGGCCCCGATCTCGGCGTAGCCGAGGTCGGGGAAGTAGGTCGGGTCCTTGAGGGCGCTGTGCCAGTCGGTGCTCTGGTGCTCGGGGTTGCCGGACAAAAACCAGTAGTCGGCGTCGCCGGCGCCGTAGCTCATGCCAAAGCGGCAGCCGGCAATGCGCCGCTCGTAGTCCTCCACCCGCCGCCGGTAGGTGATCTGCAGGTTGTCCTGGCCCGCCACGGTCGGCGCCTGCGGCGCCGTTTGAAAGGTCACGGTCCCCTTTTCCAAATCGACGGTCAGCGACGCGACGTCGACCGGCTCCCCGTCCCGCAGCACCTCGGTCACCGCGTCGATGCCGGCGGCCGAGAGCTGGTAGGTCCTGCTGCTGCCGTCGGCCAGGAAGGAGTCCCTGCGGCGGTCGCAGAGCAGGTTGATGCTCTCGTAGACCGTCCCGCCGCCGGCCGGCGCGCGGGAGAGCGTCACGGTGGGCACATAGGCCACCTCGCCCACCGGCCGCACCTGCTCGCCGTCGTAGCAGAGGTATTCGCGGCCGGTCAGCAGGTAGAGCAAGTCGCCCGACACAAAGGCGAAGGAGGGCGCGCTGTTGACCCCCTCGTAAATCAGCCGGGGCGTGGGGCCGGTGTCCCAGGCGTAGAGCTTGGTCCCGCCGTGGATCAGCCGGCAGTCTCGCTCGCGGAAGCTGGCGTAGAAAATGCCGTTGCAGGGTGCCTCGACCTGGGTCAGCCGGCGCCAGCCCGTGCGCTTTTGCGGGTGTCCGCCGCTGTCCGAGATCAGGTTGGGGGCCCAGGGCGAGCGGCTGGGATCGATGCGCGTGGAGTCGGTGGAGAAGTCCACGCCCTTGAAGCTGCCGTAGACCGTGCGCTCCACCGCCCTTGCGGCCGGAAGCCGGAAGTTCACCGCGCCACCCCCCGGTACCAGCCGCGGGCCGAGCGGAAGCGCAGGCCCCCACGCCCAGCCGGCGTGGCCGCCGCAAGCCGCTGCAGCCCCAGCTCAAACTCGTTGCGCAGCTGCACCGCGGCCGGCAGGTCGTCCTCCTTATAGAGCTGGCTCGCGACATAGAGCGGCAGCAGCGCCGCGGCGTCGGGGTCGATCGGCAGCTCGAAGCTGTCGGGGGTGTCCGGCCCGATCTCGGGCGGCAGCGTGTGGCAGTGGAGGTGCCACTGGCCGGCGCAGTTGGGCAGCAGCAGCGCGCCGTCCGGCTCCAGCAGGTAGTCGGCGGTCCGCTCGGTCACGCCGCGCGCCTCGCGGTAGACGCCGCCCGGCGCCAGGTTGAAAAAGTGCTCGCACAGCGCCCGCAGGTCGTGCCGCCGGAAGGCGGCCTCCCCCTCTCTGCCCGCCTGCTCGATGCACAGGCGGCGCAGGATCGGGCGGGCGGCCGTGGCGATCAGCAGCAGCGCCTCGTTGACCGGGGCCCGCATCCGGTCGATGTAGGGCTCGCTGTCCCGCGAGCGGCTGAGGTGGTCGTCGCCGGCCGCCTGCATCTTCTGCAGCGCGATCACCTTGAGTTCTCCAAGCGTCATTGGCCTCACTCCCTTCGGGGGCGGGGAGGGGGACTTCCCCTCCCCGCCGGCTGCTCGGTTGCCGCGCGGGGCATCAGTCCAGCAGGGTGCCGGAGAACCCCTCGCCGCACAGCGCAATGGCGCGCCAGTTGTTGAAGCCCGCGCCGAAGCGGGCGCGTCCGCGCCACACGTTGGCGTCGGTCTCGGGCTCGATGTCGCTGCGCACGGTCAGCGGCAGGCGGTCGAGCCAGGGCAGGCACATGTAGTCGCTGTTGAACTTGCTGTCCAGCAGCATGAAGTAGGGCTTGCCGGCCAGCGTCTTGGGCAGGTAGTTCCAGACCAGCACGCGCCACAGCCCCATCTGGAAGTTGTAGGCGTGGTTCGGGCTGCGGGGGTCCAGCTCGCTGCCGATGGCCTCGAGCACCGCGCGCTTGAGCGGCGCCGCGTTCGGGATCACGATGGTGTCGGGCGAGACGTTGAGCAGGTTGCCGTCGTCGTCGCGGAAGTCCTGCATCTTCTCCTGCACCCGGTCCAGCGACTCGAGTGAAAAGGCGACCTTGAACAGGTTGCTCTGGTCGTCGCAGCCCTCGGTGATCGAGCCGTGCGCGGTCGAGAACAGCGGCTGGCCGTCGGCGCTGACGGTGGCATAGCTGCCGATGTCGGGGTTGTCGGCCCGGATGGCCAGGAGCTCCCGCTCGAGCAGCAGCGCGCCGCTCACCGCCTGTTCAAGCTGCGCATCCGCACCGGCCTCCACCCACCCGGGCTCCTCCGTCGGTGGGGGCGCATCCGCCTGCGGCAGCGGCCCGTCTGCTTCCGGCGGCGGCGCACCCTCCGCCGGCAGGGCGCCCACCTGCGGGTCCTCTCCGGCCGTGTCCGCCGGCGGTCCCTGCGCCGCCCCAGGCACTTCCCAGGCCGCCGTCGGCGGCCCCTGTTCTGCCGGCCCCTCCGGCAGCAAACCCTCCTGCAACATGTCCTGCATACCTCTCCTCCCCTAGCGGCCCCTCAGATCGCCGCCGGTCTTGACGGTCGGCGCCGGCCTGTGCCCGCCCTTGTGGACCGGCTCGATGACTTGGCTGCCGCTTGGCTTGACCTTTCCCTGGTATCCCGACATTCCCTCACCCCCTTTCAGGTGTCGCCGCGCCCGCAGGCCGGGCAGCGGCGGTTGATGCAGCGCGCCTCGGGGCGCCCGAGGGCGTCAAAGAAGCACAGCCTCTTCTCGATCCCGCAGATGGGGCAGAGCATCGGTATCCCCCCTCTCCCCCCGCCGGCGCTCAAGCTGCTCCCGCGTATCTTTTGCGCCCGGATAGTGCAGCAGCTCCAGCTTGCTCCAGTACAGAATTAAGGTCTCCAACTCTCCGGGGTTGCCAAAGGCGCCGTTTTGCAGGCTGCGCAGCGTCTCCTCCCACATGGCCTGCCGGTTGGCGGCCAGCGAGGCCGCCGCGTCGACGCTGAACAGAAAGTGGTCGTTCCAGAACCACTCGCCCTCCCCGTCCTGCTGCAAAAAGGCGTAGCGGTCGAAGTGCAGCACCTCGGTCCCGCCCGAGAGCGTGCGCCGGGCCACGGCCCGCGGCTCGTCGGCATAGGCCAGCAGAAACTTGAACATCAGCGCAAACAGCTCGGCATAGGCCGCCTGCTTCATGATGCGGCGGGACTCCAGCCGCCCGGCCGTCTGGGCCGCCGCAAACTGCTTGGCCACGCCCGAGTGGGCGGTGCTGTCGCTGCGGCCCTGAAAGCTGTCGGTCAGGCCCAGCACCTGCCGCCCCGACTGGTAGCTGTACTCGAGGTAGGCCAGGTCCTTGCCGATGTCGGGCTGGATGGTCAGCACGTCGATCATGGCCTTCTGGGCCGGGCTGTCCAGCTCCACCACCTTGAGCTCCTCGTCGGTGGTGCGGATGGCCAGCTGCCGTGGCAGCGTGACGATGGAGCCCCCCTTGCCGATCTTCTCCTCAATGCGGGTGGTCACCTTTTTGATGGTGTTCTGCTGGTCGCGGATCTTGTCCACGTCGCTGTCGCCGAGCAGCTGCCCGTACAGCGAGACGTTCTTGCGCAGCACCAGCGGAAAGCAGCCCGGTTTGTAGTGCGGGATGCCGGCCGGGCGCCCGGCCGCGGCCGGCAGAAAGGCCTCCTCCCGCTCGCGGAAGGCATGGCCGCCGCAGTGCGCACAGACCGCCCCCATCGGCTCCCCGCAGGCCTCGCAGAGGCGAACCCGCCTGGCCTGGTAGTCCTCAAGCTGTTGCAGCACCTGGTCCTCGGCCCAGCGGAACAGGCCGATGCCGCCCGAGCGGTTGCGGTAGTAAGCGGTGTACTGCGTAAGCGTCTCGTCCGGCGCGGCGGCGCCCTCGTTTGGCTGCCCCAGCGGGACGCCATACCGCCGCTCCAGCCGCTCTCTGGTCTGCAGCCGCTCGACGATGACATAGTCCATGTCCTCAAGCCGCAGCACGCCGGGCTGCCCGAGCACCTGTCGCGGGTGCAGCAGCGACACCGAGAGCTCGCCGCCCGGGTGGGCGCCGCCCGCCCCGCTGTCCCACTCGACCAGAAAGAAGTCGCCGCCCTGGATCGGCGTGGTGCGCTCGTCCATGTCGTTGAGCACCTCAAAGGGCAGGCGGTCCAGCTCGCCGCGCAGCAGGTCCTCGATCAGCGCGGCCAGCGGCCGGTCCTCGAGGTGGCGGGGCGTCACCTTGGGCTGCGGAATGGTGCTCTCGACCAGGCCCTCGATCGACTCGGCCACGATGTTGCGCACCACGGTGGCGGGGGCGGTCCCCTCGCCGGATCGGGTCTCCCCCGACGCCGTCACGCGGTCGACGCTGCGGGTCCCGCGGTAGAGCGCCTCGCGCTCCTCCATGCGGGCGCGGTCGGCCGCCGCCGCCTCGGCCGCCCGCGCCGCGCGTGCCTGCCAGAGGGCCAGCAGGCCCTCGTTGTCCCGCCCGCCCGGCGGGTCTGTCCTGTGCTGTTGCTCCATGTGCTCCCTCCTTGAATGTGCCTGACATCGCCCCCCATGCCCGTCCCCAAACGCCGACCGCCCAGAGGGGGCCGCTGGCCCCCTCCGCCGCCGCCCCGGGGTAAGCCCCATCGGGGCCCGCCCACCGGCGTCCCTCGCCGGTGAGGCGCCTTCGGCGGCCCCGGGGCGGACGGCACAGGCCTGCGCCTGTGGGCGGCCCTGCCTTTGGGGGCGGGCGCCTCGCGCTGACCGCAACGGCCTCCCCCTTCCGGCTGAGTTAATTCCCATGTTTGCCGGTGTTGCGAGCTTTTCCCGTCACCCAACAGGCGGTTCGCATCCCAAATGCGGTTGCGGCCCAAATGCGGTTGCGGCCCAAATGCGGTTGCGGCCCAAAACGGTTCCGCGTCCCCTCCAGGCAGTGTCGCCTCCAAGACCCTGCCCTTACCCGTACTTCTCGAGCAGGTACTGGCGGCCGGCCGCATCGGCGTTGGCGTAGTCCTCGAGCAGATCCTCGGCCCAGGGCTGGGGGCGCTTTGGCAGCGGCCTGGCCTCGGGCGTCCAGTAGACGCAGAAGCCGCGCAGCGCGTCGGGCGCATGGGTCAGCTCGTGGGGGTGCAGCGCTGCGTCGTTGACCCGCAGCTCGTCATAGCGCAGCGCCGGCAGCGTGCGGATCAGGTTGGGGCAGGTCTCAAAAATCCGCAGCCTGGCCTCCCGTCGCCCCTCCTCGCCCGCCGTCGGCCGCAGCCACTCGCGCAGGGCCATCCAGCCGGCCACGCGGCCGCCCGCCGTGCGGGTCAGGGGAATGCCCCGCTCGGCAAACAGGTCGGCCACGCTGCGCCCGCTCTCCTGCCGCCGGCTCCAGAGGTCGGGCGGCGCCAGGTAGAGCGCCACGCGCTCGGCCGACCGCTGCAAAATGGCCTCGGCCGCCTCCGAGACGATCAGCCCCTCGCGGTAGAGCTCCCGAAACACGTGGGCGCGGCCCTGCTCGTCGCTGGCAATCCAGTAGCAGGCCAGCATGTCGAGGCCGTAGTCCATGGTCACGGTCACCGGCCAGTGGCCGGGGATCTCATAGGGCGCCACCACGTGCACCTCGCGCGAAAACTCCTTGAAGTACTGCCCCGCAAAGACGTCCCAGTCCCCCTCGAGCCAGGCCCTGCGCAGCTCCTCGGGCAGGTTTTGCAGCATGTGCAGATAGTGGGGGTCGCGCTCCAGCAGCGCCTCGTTGTCGTAGACCCTGGCCGGGATGAAGCTGTAGTCCTCCGGCCGCTCGGCGCCGCGGAAGCGGCGGTCGACAAACAGCCGCTTGACCCAGTCGTGCCCCACGCCGCCGGGGTTGCAGGTCAGGTACATGCGCCGCGGATGGCGGTTGGCCCCGCGCAGACAGGCCGTCAGCGTGCTGTACTGGTACTCGGTGAACTGCGTGGCCTCGTCGATGAAGATGACGTCGTACTCCTGGCCCTGGTATTGCAGCACGTCGCCGTCTCCGTCGCAGTAGCCGAAACGCAGCCGGCTGCCGTTGAAAAAGTCCAGCGCCTTGCGGGTCTCGTGGTACTGCGCAATGCCCGAGAGCTCGGCCCGCAGCGGCAGGATGTGGTTCTCCCGCAGCTCGGGATAGCTGCGCCGCAACAGCAGCAGGCGGATGCCCGGATGCGCCGCCGCCAACAGCACCGCCTTTTTGCGCACCGCCCAGCTCTTGCCGCCGCCCCGCGCGCCGCCATAGGCCACAAAGCGGCTGCCGGCCAGAAAAAAGGCCCGCTGGCGTGGATTTGGGCGGCCGAGCTGCCAGCGCGCGCCGCTAGACGGCATAGTCCCTCAGCGCCTCCTCGAGCACAAAGGTGGCCGCCCGCTCCCGCTCCCCCGCCAGCGGCGCCGACTTGCCGTAGACGCGGTTTAGAATCTCCTTTGCGCAGTCCATGCGGGTGCCGATCGGAAAGGAGGGGTCCTCCAGCACCTCGATCAGGCAGCCCACGGCGGCCGGCGCGGCCTGCCGCAGCAGGTCCTGCACCACCGCGTCGGGGTCCTTGCGCCTGCGCCGCCTGCGGGGCTCGTTTTTCGTCTCCATCCATCGCCCTCCTTTTAACGTTTAAAAGCGTTCCACCCACCCACCCGCCGATGTCTCCTATACCGGCAGCCTCAGTCTATCGTTTTTTAAACGGGTTGCGTGGCCCAGTCCGGAGGGCGACGTGCATCGGCACATGCATGCGTTTTGGACTTGACATTTGTGCAGTTCGCTGATAAACTTGATTTTATTCATAGTGAAAAGGCGATGAAGGGGAGAGTAGGACCTTTGCGTCTCACCAGAGAGGGTGCGTCACCGACTGAAAGCGCGCCTGGAGAGGCATTTTTCCGAAGTTCGCCCCGGAGCCGCCGTGCTGAAGCCGCCATGGTGGTAGGTGCGGACGTCTTGCCGCGTTAAGGCGCAACGAGATTCGCACGGGGACCCCGTGCGAAATGAGGGTGGTACCGCGAGCTTGCCTCGCCCCTTTTTGGGGGCGGGGCAGTTTTGAGTCTAGGGGGGATTTCATCCCCCCTAGATACGGGCATCGCGCCGATGGCGCTCGCCCGATACCCCCCTCGCGTTCGCACAGCTCACGCGGTCGCCAGCGACCTGCGCCGGCGGGTCGAGGTGCCCTTCGGCGAAGTAAATTCGCCTTCGGGCAGATTTGGTCCAGGGGGTACCCGTACCCCCTGGAAGCCCTCGCTTTGCCCCCCGGCGGCTTTTGCATCCTTTTGCCCGCCGCAAAAGGATGCGGTTTTGGTGCTTTTGCCGCCCAAAAGCACGACCTTTCCCCGCGGCCCGCGGCCGCGACCTTAAAAGGCCGGTGGGCCGGGTGGCTGCTGGCCTTGGCAGGGCGGGCAGGTCTGCAGCAGCGCGCTGGGGCAAGGCCTGTACCAGCAGCCCTTCAAAGGCGGCTGAATAGGGACGTGTTTTATTAGTAGCCAGGTCTCATCGGCCAGGTCCCGCGCCGGCGGTCACAGGCCGCGAACCCTTTCCCCGCGGCCCGCAGGCCGCGACCTTTGGGAGAACAGCGCGCAAGGCCGGGCTTGATCCAGGCGAAAAACCCCACCCCGGACTTCCACGCCCTCCAAAGCCCCCCTGAACACATCAACCCAATATCAAAAATACAAACCGACATTTCTTACTTGAGGTGATCACATGAAAAACCAACTGGAGCAGCTGCGACAAAAGGCGCTGCAGGCCGTCGAGACGACCGGTGACCTCGCGGCGCTGGAGCAGGCACGGGTCGACCTGCTGGGCAAGAAGAGCGCCCTCTCGGCCATCATGAAGCAGATGGGGGCCCTCTCGGCCGAAGAGCGCAGGGAGGTCGGCCGGCTGGCCAACCAGCTGCACGCCGACATCGAACACAGCCTGGACGAAAAAAAGGCCGCCTTTTCGGCGGCGGCGCTGGAGCAGCGGCTCTCGCAGGAGCGCATCGACGTCACGGCGCCGGGCAGTCCGATTCCGCTCGGGCGGCGCCACCCGCTCTACCTGGTGCTCGACGAGATCAAGGAGATCTTTGTCGGCATGGGCTACGAGATCGCAGACGGCCCCGAGGTGGAGTACGACAAGTACAACTTTGAAATGCTCAACATCCCGCGCGACCACCCCGCGCGGGACACGCAGGACACCTTTTATATCACCGAAAACATCCTGCTGCGCACCCAGACCTCGCCGATGCAGGTGCGCACCATGCTCAAGCAGAAGCCGCCCATCCGGATCATCGTGCCGGGCCGGGTCTACCGCTCGGACGACGTCGACGCCACCCACTCCCCCATCTTCCACCAGATCGAGGGGCTGGTCGTGGACGAGGGCATCACGCTGGGCGACCTCAAGGCCACGCTCGAGGTCATCGCGCAGCGCCTGTACGGCGAGGACGTCGTGCTGCGCTTCCGGCCCAGCCACTTCCCCTTCACCGAGCCCTCGGTCGAGGTGGACATGCGCTGCTTCTCCTGCCATGGCGAGGGCTGCCCGCTCTGCAAGCAGGCCGGCTGGATCGAGATTCTGGGCAGCGGGATGGTGCATCCGCGGGTGCTCGCGGGCTGTGGCATCGATCCCGACATTTACAGCGGATGGGCCTTCGGCATCGGCCTCGAGCGCATGGTCATGCGCATGTACGAGATCGACGACCTGCGGCTGCTCTACGAAAACGACCTGCGCTTCCTGCGGCAGTTCAACTGACATACGGGAGGGGTAACCGATGCTGATTTCTAAAAAATGGCTGTCAGATTATGTGAAGATCGAGCTGTCCCCGCGCAACTTTTCCGACCGGATGGCCTCGGTCGGCTTTGAGGTGGACGGCTACACCTCGCCCGGCGAGGGCTGTGAGGGGGTCGTGATTGGCCGCCTGGTCAAGATCGACCGGCACCCCACGATCGAGAAGTACTTCGTCTGCACGCTCGACGTGGGGGACGGCCGCCTGCTGCAGCAGGTGACGGCGGCCAAGAACCTGGTCGAGGGCGGGCTCTGCCCCGTCGTGCTGCCGGGCGGCCGGCTGAGCGGCGGCCCCGAGATCGGCGATGCCGAGTTTGACGGCGTCCGCTCACAGGGCATGATGTGTTCGCTGCCCGAGCTGGGCCTCTCGAAGGCCGACCACCCCCACGCCATCGAGGAGGGCATCTTCTTCTTAAACGAGCAGGAGACCCCCTGCGAGGTCGGGCAGGACGCGCTGGCGGTGCTGGGGCTCGACGACCTGATCTACGACTTCTCAATCACGGCCAACCGGCCGGACGGCCACTCGGTCATGGGCGTCGCGCGCGAGGTCTGCGCCGCGCTGGACCAGCCCTACCGCCCCCACCTGCCGCAGGTCAAGGGCGGCGGCGGCCGGGTGGAGGAGTTGCTCTCGGTCCGCGTCGAGGCGCCCGAGCTCTGTCCGCGCTACACGGCGCGGGCGGTCAAAAACGTCAAAATCGGCCCCTCGCCCAAGTGGCTGCGGGACCGGGTGCGGGCGGCCGGCATGCGCCCCATCAACAACCTGGTCGACATCACCAACTACGTGATGATGGAGTACGGCCAGCCCATGCACGCCTTTGACCTGCGCGAGCTGGCCGACAGCGGCGAGCACGCCCAGATCGTCGTGCGGCAGGCCGGCGAGCAGGACCAGACCTTTGTCACGCTGGACCGGCAGGAGCGCACGCTCTCGCCCGAGATGCTGATGATCTGCAACGCCCGCGAGCCGGTCGGCCTGGCCGGCATCATGGGCGGCCTGCAGTCGGGCATCCGCGAGGACACCACCACCATCGTGTTCGAGTCGGCCAACTTCAACGGTCCGGCGCTGCGCCGCTCGGGCCGCAAGCTCGGCCTTCGCACCGACGCGCTGGCCCGCTACGAAAAGGGGCTGGACGCCCAGATGACCGCCGAGGCCGTCGACCGCGCCTGCGAGCTCTGCGAGCTGCTGGGCTGCGCCGAGGTGCTGGACGGCCGCATCGACATCGACCACACGGACTACCGGGTGCACAGCATTCAGCTGGACTGCGACCGCATCAACAAAATCTGCGGCACCGACATCCCGCGCGCACAGATGGTCTCCTACCTCGAGCGCCTGCAGTTTTGCGTCGAGGACGACCTGGTGTATTGCCCCTCCTACCGGGCCGACATGGAGGGCATCGCCGACCTCGCCGAGGAGGTCGTGCGGCTCTATGGGCTGGACAACGTCCCCTCGGCACTGCACAGGGGGGTCACGCCGCAGGGCCGGTACTCCCCCGAGCAGCGCTTTGAGCGGTCGCTGGTGCAGGCCATGCTGGGCTTTGGCTTCTTCGAGAGCGTCACCTACACCTTTTACTCGCCGCGGGCCTTCGACCAGATCCGCCTGCCCGAGGACGACCTGCGCCGCCGCGCCGTCGTCATCCGCAATCCGCTCGGCGAGGACACCAGCATCATGCGCACCACGCCGCTGCCCTCGATGCTGCAGGTGCTCTCGGCCAACCACAACTACCGCAACGAGCAGGCCCGCCTGTTCGAGCTGGCCAAGATCTTCCTGCCGGCCGACAACGAGGAGGACCTGCCCGAGGAGCGCCCGCAGCTCACGCTGGGCACCTACGGCGCCGGCGACTTCTACGCGCTCAAGGGCGTGGTGGAGGCCCTGTGCAAGGCGCTGCACCTGACCCCGCCGACCTTCCACCGCGAGGCCGGCCAGCCCACCTTCCACCCCGGCCGCTGCGCCTCCATCCGCATGGCGGGGCAGGAGGTCGGCGTCATCGGCGAAGTGCACCCCGCCGTGCTGCAAAACTACGGCCTCGACCGGCCGGCCCTGCTGGCCACGCTGGACATCGGCAAGCTGTTTGAAAACCGCCTGCCCGCGCCGCGCTACACGCCGCTGCCCCGCTACCCCGCCACCACGCGCGACCTCGCGCTGGTCTGCGACGAGGACCTGCCGGCCGCCGAGGCGGAGGCCGTGTTGCGGGAGGTCTGCGGCGAGCTGCTGGAGCAGCTCGAGCTGTTCGACGTCTACCGCGGCGACAGCCTGCCGCAGGGCAAGAAGAGCCTGGCCTACGCCCTGACGCTGCGCGACCGCGAGACCACGCTCAACGACGCGCGGGTCTCAGCGCTGATCGACGAGGCGCTGGCGCTGCTGCAGCAGCGTCACGGCATCACGCTGCGCAGCTGACGGGGGAGCCCCCGCCGCAGCCGATATTTTGGGGCAAAGGACCCCATTTCTGACGCCATTGCGATCCACGCCTTGTAATTTCACGCAAAATGCTGTATACTGAGTTATATAGTTTCACTGCTGTTTGGTTGTGAGGTGACCCCAGTATGGATTTCGAGAACAACACCATCACCTTTTCCGTTGCACAGGAGCGGGCGGATTTGATCCGGCAGACCCTCACCGAGGTGTACGACTCTCTGAAGCAGAAGGGGTATAACCCCATCAACCAGATTGTCGGCTATATCCTCAGCGAGGACCCGACCTATATTACCAACCACAACAACGCCCGCACCCTGATCCGCAAGATCGACCGCGACGAGTTGTTGCAGCTTTTGGTGAAATCCTATCTAGACAGTTGAGGGCGTGATATGACGATGGCCAAAGCCAACACCGAGTTCCTGACGTACAGGGGCAAACCCTTTGTGCGCAACGACAACATCATTTACTACGGCGATCTGGCCGACCCCTGCGTGGTCATGCTGCAGGTGCTGGACACCATGGAGCAGGACGGCCGGCAGGTGGACGGCAGGGTCTCGCTGATCCTGATGCTGACCGACGAGTCGGTCAGGGCGGCCGAGCGCATCCTGAAAAAGAGCGAAAAGGTCGGCCTCTACGTGGCCATGGACCTGGCCCACGTCTGGCTGGAGCGGGCGCTGGAGGAGTACGGCGAATTCATCCCGGCCAAGGAGTCGTAGGCCGCTGCCGGCGAAGCCGCAGGCCGCCGCAGGCAACGGCTGTGCCCGCAATTCGCCGGCCAAGCCGCAGACAGTGGATGTTCCTCAACGCAAAAAAAGCGACGGGTGACCGTCGCTTTTTGCTGCGCGCTCATGGCCATGGCCACGCAAAGTGCCGCGCGCCATGGGAAATGCGGCAGGTCAGCGAGTACGGCGTCGACACCGCCTTCTTCACGCAAAGTGCCGCGCGCCATGGGAAATGTGGCTACAGGCCGCCCTTCATGCGGCTCTTCATGCGGTACATGTTGCCGTCGGCCTCCTCAAAGACCTCGGAGAGCTTGCGGTGCCGGCTGGCGTCGTAGCTGGCCAGCCCGTAGGCGATGTCGAAAAAACGGGTGGGCGAGTCGGTCTTGTCCGCACTGCCCCGCTGCAGCGTCGCCTCCGAGAGGACCGCCTCGATGCGCCCCGCAATTTTGGCGTGCGGGGGGCCGACACAGATCATGGCAAACTCGTCGCCGCCGATGCGGTAGACCTCGCCAAGGTCGGCAAAGCCGCCCTGCACCGTCTGGGCGGCCCAGCGGATGTAGCGGTCCCCCCAGGCGTGCCCGAAGATGTCGTTGACCTGCTTGAGGCTGTTGAGGTCAAAGACCACGATGCTGACCCGCGCGTCGGCGGCCTGGGCATTTCTGAGCCTGCGAAAGTCCAGCTCAAAGGCCGTGCGGTTGTTCAGGCCGGTCAAAAAGTCGGTGTAGGCCATCTTGCGCTGCATCGGCACGTTGATCCTGCGGTGGAGGCGGACCGCCAGATTCGCCATCAACAGCCCGATCAAAGCGGCCGCCAGCAGGCTCAGGGCCACGGCGGCCGGGCGGGTCGACCCCTGCTGTCCGCGGGTCGCAAACAGCACGGCCCCCGCCGTACAGAAGGCCGTGGCCAGGATGATGGCGACGCTGCGCCGTTCAAATTCGTTGAAATAGTCGTCGCTGATGCCCCGCCTGACCGATTGGCGCTTTTTCATCCTTCGATCTCCCCCGCCGATCGCCCGGCATATCGCGGGTTCCCCCGTGCGCCGGGTTCATTTTGCATGGTCGCCCCCGATGGCACAGTCCAATTCCAAGTCCATCAGCCCCTAGACCGGCTCGGCCTCGGGCACCCCGGCCGCCGCCTCCGCCGCCTCCTCGGGTTGCTGCCGCGCGGCTTTGGCCCCGCCCGGCCGCGCAGGCCCCTGCGCCCGCCGCTCGAGCAGCAGAAGCAGCGCCTCCCTGGCCCCTGCGACGATGTCCTGCGCGCTGCCATGCCCCTGCCCCAGCTCCCGCTCCAGCCGCTCGACCAGCGCGGCGATCTCGGCATCCACCGCAGAGGGCGCGCGCCCAAGCCCCCGCAGGACCTCTTGCATCTCCATCAGCGGCCTGCGCTGCGCCGAGAGCGCCTTGTTCGCACAGAGTGCCCGCAGCCGCTGCTGCAGGCTGCGGTACAGCGGCCGGGCGTCGCCGCGCGGCGCCAGCGCCTGCGGCTGCCGCTCAACCTTCACCCTCGGGATCAGCAGCGTCGCACAGAGCAGCAGCAGCATCAGCTGCAGCGCAAGCAGCAGCCAGGGCATCTGCTGTACCAGCGACATGAAGACCAGCGAAAGGCCGATGGTCCCCGCGACATACAGCGCCAAAATGGTGCTGCCGCCCGGCTCGAGGCCGATGGCCACCTCCCGCTCCCTGCGGCCGCCCGTGGCGGCAACCGCCGCAAACAGCACCAGCTCGGCCCAGAGGATGAAGCCAAAGCCCGCCCGCTCCACCGGTCCCCGCCGGGCGGTCATGCCCAAAAAGACCAGGGCCGAGGCCAGGGCCGTGAGCACCCCGGCCAGGACAATTTTGTGCCCCCTTTGCATGATGCGCATGCTGCACCTCAAACGCCCTCCCCTGCGGACGCGCGATCGCGCGCCCGGCCGGCAGAGCGCCCTTCCCTTCACGCTTTATCCGACCGGCCCGGGCCTGTCCGGGCCGGATATATTTTTATGGATCTTCAGATATTCAGTATATCAAATAATGACCGCCCGGGCAAGTCAAATGCGCCCTCGCGCCCCGCAATTTTTCTGTGCGTTTTCCCCGCCCTCGCCGGCCCTTTTGCGCCGCCCGAATGGCGCGCGCCAATAAATGTACACCCGCCTTGACAAAGGAAAACGCCATCTTATATACTTGAGCTACATTGCGTGATGCAGCCCACGGCGCGCTTGTCCAGGCGCGCCCTCTTCGGCTCTTGCGTCACGGCTGAGGAGGATGCAGATGGAGAGGAAAACGCCGCTCTATGACCGCCACATTTCCGCCGGCGGCAAGCTGGTTCCGTTTGGCGGCTACCTGCTGCCAGTGCAGTATGGGGCCGGCATCATCGCCGAGCACATGGCGGTGCGGGAGAGGGCCGGTCTGTTTGACGTGTCCCACATGGGCGAAGTGCTGATCGAGGGGCCGGACGCCCTCGCCAACCTCAACCGCCTGATGACCAACGACTTCACCAATCTGCGGGACGGCGGCGTGCGCTACAGCCTCATGTGCAACGAGCAGGGCGGCGCGGTGGACGATCTGATCGTCTACCGGCACGGCCCCGAGCAGTACATGGTGGTGGTCAACGCCTCCAACCGCGGCAAGGACGTGGCCTGGATGAAGGCCCACCTGCAGGGCGAGGCCACGCTGACCGACATCTCGGACATCGTCGCGCTGCTGGCGCTGCAGGGCCCTCACGCGGCCGACATCCTGCGCGCCCTTGCGGACCCCGGGGCACTGCCCAAAAAGGCCTTCACCTTTGTGGAGGAGCTCGAGGTGGGCGGCATCCCCTGCATCGTCTCCAAGACCGGCTACACCGGCAGCGACGGCTACGAGCTCTACACCGACGCCAACCAGGCCGTCGCGCTCTGGGACGCGCTGCTGGCGGCCGGCGCGCCGCAGGGCCTGATCCCCTGCGGCCTCGGCGCGCGCGACACACTGCGCCTCGAAGCCGGCATGCCGCTCTACGGCCATGAGCTCGGCGAGGACATCACCCCGCTCGAGGCGGGGCTCGGCTTTGCGGTCAAGCTGGACAAGCCCGACTTCATCGGCCGGCAGGCCCTGCTGGAGCGGGGCGAGCCCCAGCGGCTGCGGGCGGGCCTGCGCGTGGTTGGCCGCGGCATCGTGCGGGAGCAGGCCCCGGTCTTTCTCGAGGGGGAGCCGGTCGGCATCACCACCTCCGGCACCCACTGCCCCTATGTCGGCGAGGCGCTGGCCATGGCGCTGCTGGACCGGCGGGCCTGCGCGGTCGGCCAGGCCCTCGAGGCCGAGGTGCGCGGACGGCGCATCGCGGTCGAGGTGGTCAAGCTGCCCTTTTATCAAAAGCCGGGCAAATAGCGCCCGGCCCCCACGCCCAGGTTCTCAACCCCCGATTCCCGATTGAAGTCTATTCATCATGGAGGTATGCACTTATGAACATTCCGAAGGAACTCCTGTATACCCGGGACCACGAGTGGGTCCAGGAGACGGGCGACCGCGTCCGCATCGGCATCACCGACTTTGCGCAGGACGCGCTGGGCGACATCGTCTTCATCAACCTGCCCGAGGAGGGCGACGGCGTCCGGATGGGCGAGAGCTTTGCCGACGTCGAGAGCGTCAAGGCCGTGTCGGACATCTACAGCCCCGTGAGCGGCCGGGTGGCCGCCGTCAACGCCGACCTGCTGGACAGCCCCGAGCAGATCAACGCCGACCCCTATGGGGCCTGGATGATCGAGGTTGCGGACATCACCGACCGGGGAGAGCTGTTGGACGCCGCCGCCTATGAAAAGCTGTGCGGCGAGGAGGGTTGAGCATGGGCCGCTATATTCCGGCCGCCCCGGCCGAACAGCGGCAGCTGCTGGAAGCGGTGGGGGTCGCCTCGTTTGACGAGCTCTTTGCGGTCATTCCGAAAGAGCTGCGCATCGGGGGCCTCTGCATCGAGCCGGGCAAGAGCGAGCTCGAAGTCTCGGCGCTGCTGCGCGGCATGGCCGACAAAAACCGCGTCTTCCCCGTCATCTTCCGCGGCGCCGGCGCCTACCACCACTTCATCCCGCCCATCGTCAGGAGCGTGGCCGGCAAGGAGGAGTTCGTCACCTCCTACACCCCCTACCAGGCCGAGATCAGCCAGGGGCTGCTGCAGCTCATCTTTGAGTACCAGACCATGATCTGCGAGCTGACCGGCATGGACCTCTCCAACGCCTCGGTCTACGACGGCGCCTCGGCCGCGGCCGAGGCCGTCACGATGTGCCGCGAGCGCGGCCGCAGCAAGGCGCTGATCGCGGCCTCCTCCCACCCGATGGTCATCCGGACCATGCGCACCTACTGCGAGTCGGCCGACACCGAGCTGGTCGTGGTGCCCGAGCGGGAGGGCCGCACCGACGCCGAGGCCCTGGCCGCGCTGCTGGACGGGGGGGTCGCCTGCCTCTATGTGCAGCAGCTCAACTTTCACGGCCTGATCGAGGACGCAGACGCCCTCTTTGCACAGGTACACGCGGCCGACGCACGGGCCATCCTCGGGGTCAACCCCATCGCGGCCGGCCTGCTCAAGTCGGCCGGCGCCTGCGGCGCCGACATCGCGGTCGGCGAGGGGCAGCCGCTCGGCATGCCGCTGGCCTTCGGCGGCCCCTACCTCGGCTTTATGGCCTGCACCAAGGCGCTCATGCGCCGCATTCCGGGCCGCGTCGTGGGCGAGACGCTGGACGCCGAGGGGCGCCGCGCCTTCGTGCTGACGCTGCAGGCCAGGGAGCAGCACATCCGCCGCGAGAAGGCCTCCTCCAACATCTGCTCCAACCAGGCCCACTGCGCGCTGACGGCCGGCGCCTACCTGACCGCAATGGGCCCCGACGGCCTGCGCCAGGCCGCCTCGCTGTGCTATGCCAAGGCCCACTACCTCGCGCAGCGGCTGTGCGAGATTGAAGGTGTCGCGCTGGCCCATCCGGGCGACTTCTTCCACGAGTTTGTCACCACGCTGCCCTGCCCGCCCGAGGCGCTGCTCGACCGGCTGGCGCAGCAGGGCGTGCTGGGCGGCCTGCCGGTGCAGCAGGGCATCCTGTGGTGCTGCACCGAGCTGAACACCCGGGAACAGATCGACGAGCTGGTCAACACGGTGCGGGAGGTGTGCGGCGCATGAGGGACCAAAAGCTGCAAAAGCTGATCTTTGAAAAGAGCCGCGAGGGGCGCGGCTGTTCGCTGCTGCCCGCCTGCGACGTGCCGGCCGCGCTGCCCGATCAGGCGCTGCTGCGGCAGGCCCCCCCGCGGCTGCCCCAGGTGGCCGAAATCGACATCAGCCGCCACTACACCGAGATGCAAAAGCGCACCCACGGCGTCAACGACGGCTTTTATCCGCTGGGCTCCTGCACGATGAAGTACAACCCCAAGCTGGGCGAGGAGATGGCGGCGCTGCCCGGCTTTGCCGGCGTGCACCCGCTGCAGCCGGCCGGGACCGCACAGGGCTGCCTCGAGCTGCTGTGCCGGGCCGAGCAGGTGCTGGCCGAGATCACCGGCATGGACGCCATGACCTTTCAGCCGGCGGCCGGCGCCCACGGCGAGTACCTCGGGCTGCTACTGATCAAGGCCTACCACCAGGCCCGCGGCGACCGTGCCCGCAACAAGATCATCGTGCCCGACGCCGCCCACGGCACCAACCCCGCCACCGCCACCATGAACGGCATGCAGACCGTCAACATCCCCTCGAACGAGCAGGGCTGCGTGGACCTCGACAAGCTGCGCGCCGCCGTGGGCCCCGACACGGCCGGCCTCATGCTGACCAACCCCAACACGCTGGGCCTGTTTGACGAGAACATCGCCGAGATCACCCGCATCGTCCACGAGGCCGGCGGCCTCAACTACTACGACGGCGCCAACCTCAACGCCATCATGGGCATCGCCCGGCCGGGCGACATGGGCTTCGACGTCATCCACCTCAACCTGCACAAGTCCTTTGCCACGCCGCACGGCGGCGGCGGCCCCGGCTCGGGCGCCGTCGGCTGCAAGGCGCTGCTGGCCCCCTTTCTGCCGCTGGACCGCCCTGTGCAGCAGGGAGAGGCCTACGGCTTCGAAGACCCGGTGCAGAGCATCGGGCGCATCAAGGCCTTTTACGGCAACTTCCTCGTGGTGGTCAAGGCGCTGTCCTACGTGCTGACGCTCGGGGCCGAGGGCATCCGCGAGGCGGCTTGCAACGCCGTGCTCAACGCCAACTACCTCAAAAATCAGATCAACGACCTCTACGAGGTCGCCTTTGACGGCATCTGCATGCACGAGTTCGTGCTGTCGCTGGCCGAGCTCAAAAAGCGCACCGGCGTGTCGGCCAAGGACGTGGCCAAGGCGCTGTTGGACTACGACATCCACCCGCCGACCATGTACTTCCCGCTGATCGTCGAGGAGGCCCTGATGTTCGAACCCACCGAGACCGAGCCGCGCGAGATGCTGGACTACGCCGCGCAGGTGCTGCGCGAGATCCACGCGCAGGCCTTCTCCGACCCCGCGCCGCTGCTGAACGCGCCGCTGACCACCCCCGTGGCCCGGCCCGACGAGGTGCTGGCCGCCCGCAGCCCCAGGCTCACCTTCGAGTTTTAGGCAAAGCCTTTAACGGGCGCGCCGTTTGCCGCTTCAACGGGCGCGCCGCTCGCCGCTCCAACGGGTGCGCCGCTTGCCGCTCCAACGGGTGCGCTGCTTGCCACTCCAACGGGCGCGCCGCTTGCCGCTCCAACGGGTGCTCTGCTCGCCGCTCCAACGGTCGCGCCGCTTGCTACTCCAATGGTCGCGCCGCTTCAACGCTCCAACGGGTGCGCCGCTTCACCGGGGCCGTGGGCACAGGCCTTCGCCTGTGGGCGGCCGCGGCCTTTCGCACCCTGCCCGCACCCAGGCAGCACACACCACCGTGCACAGACCAAATGGCCGTGACCCGCGCACCTGTGCTCCTCCGCACGTGGCTGACAAGACAGCCGGCCCCACCCGGTGGGGCCGGTTCGCTTTCTCGCCAACACGGCCCAACGCGCCGATGCACTAGGCCGGGTTCCCGGCCGGGCGCTGCCCGGCACGGCAAGGCACAGCCCCGGAAAAACAACACGGCACCCTTTGCGGACGGTTGTCTTTTAGCGCATCATAAACGTGGGATACCGCCCCATCCCACAAAATGACTCCCCCGGCTGTTGCACGCTGTGCCACACAGGCAAATCCCCAGCAGCCCAAACACCCGCGTCCCTTTAGGTCCACCCCACAAACGGCGCACACACCCTTCCCCGGCCCTTCTCCGGCCCTTCTCCGGCCCTTCTCCGGCCACCACCCCGCGCCCGCTGCGCATCTGCCATGCACTCCACCCGCCCGAGCCAGCCGCGCCGGACGCGCAACCCACGGAGGTGTCTTTCCATGCTGAGCGAACTGCTGATCTTCGAGACCTTTGACGCCGACCCCTATCGCAACCTAGCCGTGGAGGCTGCGCTGATGGAGGCCCTGCACCCCGGCCAGTGCCTGCTCTACCTCTGGCAGAACGACCGCACCGTGGTGATCGGCCGCAACCAGGACGCCGAGCGGGAGTGCCGCATCGCACTGCTCGAACAGGAGGACGGCCGGCTGGCCCGCCGCCCCTCGGGCGGCGGCGCCGTCTACCACGACCTCGGCAACCTCAACTTCACCTTCCTCGTGGCCGAGCGGGACTACGACCCCGAGCAGCAGCTGTCGGTGCTGCTCGGGGCGGTGCGGGCGGCCGGCGTCCAGGCCGTGCAGAGCGGCCGCAACGACCTGCTGGCCGGTGGTCGCAAAATTTCGGGCAGCGCCTTTCTGCGCCGCGATGGACGGCACTGTCACCACGGCACGCTGCTGGTGTCGGTCGACCTCGACCGCCTCACGCGCTACCTCGACGTGCAGCCCGACAAGCTGCAGGCCAAGGGGGTGGCCTCGGTGCGCGCACGGGTGGCCAACCTGACCGAGTTCTGCCCGGGGCTGACCACGGATCGCATGCGCGCGCTGCTCAAAGAGAGCGCCGAGCAAGTCTTTGGCCTGCCTGCCCAGGCGCCGCCGGGCGGCATGCCGGACCCCGCCGCGGTGGCGATTCATGCCGCACGCTTTGCCTCGGCCGAGTGGCGGCTGGGCCGGCGCTTTCCGGCCCAGCGGGAGCTGCACCGCCGCTTTGACTGGGGGGACATCCGCCTGCTGCTCGCACTCGAAGGGGGCCGCATCGCGCAGGCCGCCGCCTTCTCCGACGCGCTCGAGGCCGACTTCATCGCCGAGCTCCCGGCCGCCTTGACCGGGCCGGCCGGCGACCCTGTCAGCACCCTGCGCACACTGGCCGGCGACCACCCGCTGCGGCGGCGGATGGCAGACGACATCGCCGCCCTGCTCGCCGAGGCCCTGTAACGGGTGGACGCCATGAACCGCCGGCCGTCATTCCGGCGCGTCCAATGCACCGTACGTAAAAAGACATGCGCACCCAAAAAAGCGACAGGGCCCAATTCCCTGGGCCCTGTCGCCTTCTGTTGTCGCCATTTAAACGGGCAGCGCCTCCGCTGCATCCTGCGCCGCCTCGCCCGGCTCCGCCTCGAGCGCGCCGCCCGCGATGGCCCAGAGGTAGAGGCTGGCCACCGTCGCATAGGGGGCATAGCGCCTGCGGTAGCGCTCGAACAGCGCGGGGGTCAGCGCCCGGTGCCGGTAGAGCATGCAGAGCCCGCGGCGGATCGCCAGGTCGCCGTAGCTGAGGATGTTCGGCCGCTGCATCGAGAAGATCATCAGCATCTCGGCGGTCCAGACGCCGACGCCGCGCAGCGCCGAGAGCGTCCGGATCACCTCCTGGTCGCTTTGCGCCTGCAGCCCCGCAAGGTCCAGCCCGCCCGAGAGCACCTGCTCGGCCACCCCTTTGAGGTATCCGGCCTTGCGCATGGACATGCCGCAGCGCTGCAAGGTCTCCTCGGACAGCGCGTCGATGCGGGCGGGCGTCACCTCGCCCGCCAGGTCCAGCAGGCGCTGCCAGACCGTCTGCTGGGCCTTGGAGGAGATCTGCTGGCCCACAATGCTGTGGATCAGCGCATCGAACAGGTCGGGGCGCACCGGCCGCCGGATGGGCCCGATGCGCTCGATGGCCTCGCCCAACCGCCTGTCCTTTTTCTTGAGATGGCCGGTCTCGGCCTCGCCGTAGGAATAGTATTGCAGCATGCCGCACCTCCGGTGCCAAACCGTTATGTCGGTCGGTGTGTATAGCCCCAGTATAGCATGTCTCCCGGCGGCAGGCAAAGGGTCCCCAAAACACGGCAGCGGCAAAGCCTCTCGTTTTTCAGTGGACCTGTTTGCCCACATCGCCCGTCTTCGCCCCTTTAGGGTTTGGGTCGCAGCCGGCTTGCCCCCGGCACCATGGGTAAAGCAGCCCATTTTCACAGACAAAAACAGCGCCCCCGTTCCTGCCTGTTAGGGTTTCCAAGTCCGCAGGCCTGCTTCGTCCGGGGCCGGACGCGCAGCCCCGCTACACAGCAGCTCCTCCCCTGCCTGCCGGGGGTAAAATGCCTTTTTGAACAGGCCAGGGCGGGGGCCCCGCCCCCGCCCTTTTTTAAAAAACCGTGCCTTCCGTTTTGACCGGGTGAATTACAGGATGTCTCCAACCACCCTCGACACCGAGTCGGCCGCCTCGCCGATGGCGCGCATGGTCGAATTGACCCGCCGACGCATGCGGCGGTTGCGCATGTTTTGCGGCGACATCATATTGGCTGCAATTCCGATGATCGCAACGGCGGCCACGCCGGTGAGCACTGCAGAATTTGACCTCATTTAAAAGCCTCCTTTATCAAAACTCTTTTGTAGTATGTCCAAAACGCCGTGCTTTTTAAAAACGCCCCGCCGATTTTTCTTTCCAAAATCCCACCTTTTGTGCTATGATTTTGGTGTGATTTTCCGCCGTCTCTATTGTTTTCGACGTGTCCTTCACAAAAAACAGCGATTTTTCCGTGGGGAGGTTGCCTGTGCCATGTCCATCGATCAGACGCAAGAAGAAAAAAAGCTGCTCGATATCCCCTCCGCCCTCCTGCGGGTGCGCGGCAAGGAGCACACGCTCATCCGCATGCTGCACCTGTTTTTGAACAGCCGCGAATTCGACCAGCTCGAGGAGGCCCTCGCTGCGCAGGATTATCCGCTGGCCGCCAACCTGGCCCACGCCATCAAGGGAATGACCGGCAACCTCTCGATGCCGCTGCTCTTTGAGGCCTCGGCCGAGGCCGTGGTCCAGCTGCGCCAAAACCGCCTCAGCGACCAGGTGCTCGCGCGCTACCGCTACGCCTATGCCCGCACAAGGGCCCTGGTGGAGCTGCTGCTGCGCGACGCCGGCGAATAGCGGGCCGGGGCCTGCGCGAAATCGGCGCCCGGCCCTCTGCCGGGGGCGGCCCCGGGATGGGGCGCGGAACCCCGCCGCCCGCCGCCCCGTCATAAGGGGTGTCGGGCGACCGATCGCAACCGCGCCGCACCCGGGCCGTCCCCGGTGAAAAATGAGGTTGCCACACCCTGGCGGCTGGTGTAGAATGAATCTGACTGGATTGATCTTTCCACGCTGCGCTGCAGCTTGCGGCGCCTACGGGTCCCGGCGCGAGTCCCGCAGTCCCCGCGCGCCGGCCGGCAGTTCCCCCTCGGCTGCACGTTTCATCCTTTTGATCCCTATATACCCGTCCACGCCCGGTCAGTCCGAAGGGCACAGGCGGCCCGTTCATGTCGGCCGCACACACGCCCATCATTTATCGAGAAGTGAGGTTAGGGAGTATGCGCAAGAATGTAAAAAGGGCCCTCTCTCTGCTGATGGCGGTCTGCCTGATGGCCGGCCTCTGGGTCCCGACCCTCGGCGCCAACATCAAGTTTTCCGACATCAAGGGACACTGGGCAGAGTCCTATGTCTACGCCGGCGCCGAGGTCGGCTATATCAACGGCCACCCCGACGGCACCTTCCGCCCCGACGACACGGTGACCAGGGGCCAGTTCTCCAAGATGATCAACCACGCGCTGGGCATCACCAACTCGGCCCCCATCACCTTTGTCGACTGCAATTCCAACGCCTGGTACTACCCCGAGGTGCAAAAGGCCATTGCCGCCGGCTACATCGCCGGCTACAGCAGCGACAACACCTTCCGCGCCGACCAGCCCATCAGCCGGCAGGAGGCCGCCGTCATCGTGGCGCGGGTGATCTCCCCGCCCGAGACCGAGTACGCGCTGTCCGCGCTGGCCGACAGCGGCACCATCGCCGACTGGGCACAGCCCTACGTCAAGACCGTGTACTCCAAGCGCTACATGGTGGGCGACGAGCAAAACCGCTTTTTGCCCGAGATGGCCCTGACCCGCGGCGCCGCGGTCAAGATCATCACGCTGATGCTGGAAAATGAGACCTACATCAAAAACAACCCCACCATTTCGAACTCGGGCGCCTCCCACCGCAACACCGTCTTCACCAACAATGTGACGGTGGGCAGCGGCGTGGGCGACGGCACCGTGACCTTCGGCAACTGCCGCGTGCTGGGCACGCTGACCGTCAACGGCGGCGGCAGCAACTCGGGCGTCGTGCTGCGGGACAGCCAGGTGGGCACGCTGGCGGTCTCCAAGGACAAGGGCGACGCCAACGTCGTCGCAACCGGCAACACGCTGGTCAAGGAGGCCGTGCTGAGCCGCGGCTGCCACCTGGAGGAGTCCAGCCTGACCGGCGAGGGCTTCACCAAGGTCTCGCTCTCGGGCGGCCACCTCGAGGAGGGCACCGTGCGCCTGAGCGGCCTCTTCACGCAGGTCGACGTCTCGAGCAGCGCGCTGATCCGCGGCGGCGACAGCATCATCGACCAGCTCAACGTCAACAGCCGCTGCGATCTGGTCGTGCAGAGCGGCCGCATCGACGAGCTCAACGTCGGCAAGAGCGCCGGCAACTCGACCATCCTGATGAACAGCAGCGTGCGCTGCACGCTGGCCAACATTCACAGCAAGGACAACTTCACCGGCGAGTGCAAGATCGGCCACGCGGTCGAGCACGTCAAGGACATCACCTACACCACCGAGCCCAGCAAGCGCACCGAGTATGACGACGGCAGCTACAAGCCCAAGTCGGGCGTGGAGTCGCTGATGCCCTCGAGCAGCCCCTCCACCGGCTCCACCAACGTCTCGCTGACCCAGACCATCCGCCTGACCTTCTCCGACACCCTGCGCCGCTCCAACGGCAACTCGGTCACGGCGGCCTATCTCGAGGATCGGGTCATCGAGGTGCGCCAGGGCAGCACAAGCGGCTCTTTGGTGAACTTCTCGGCCGAGATCAACTCCTCGGCCCGCATCGTCACGATCACCCCGACCGCCGACTGGAAGGAAAACACCAAGTACTTCGTGATCGTCAACGCCGACACGCTGACCAATCTGAACGGCGACACCAACCCCAAGTTCTCCATGTCCTTCACCACCAAGGCCGTCTACTCGCTGATCCCCACCTCGGTCTCGCCGGCGGCCGGCAGCACCAAGGTCACGACCGACCGGTCCAAGCTCACGATCACGCTCAAGTTCAGTGAGACGCTCTATCAAAAGAACGGCAAATCGCTGACCGCCTCCTATGTGCGAGACAGCGTGGCCTACCTGGCCGAGGGCTCGCCCGAGGGCAGCTACCGGATCAACCTCACCGCCGTGATTGAAAACAGCGCCAAGACCCTCAAGCTCACGCCGGTGGTCGACCTGGACCCCGACACCACCTACTACCTCGTCCTCGTGGAGGACACCCTCTCAAGCGACAACGTCAGCAGCAACACCCGCTTTACCTCCAACTTCTCGACCGGCGCCACCATCCAGGAGCGCATCTCGATCTCGCCCGACAACAAGGCCACCAACGTGGCGACCAACATCAGTCCGGTGCTGACCTTCGACCGCGCACTGCGCAGATATGGCGGCAACACCCTGCGCGAGAGCGACCTTGAGGGCGGCTATATCGAGCTGCGCAGGGACAAGGAGACCGGCACCGCCGTCGACTTCTACGCCTACCTCAGCAGCGACAAAAAGTCCATCACCATCACGCCGGAGGACGAACTGCTGCAGAACACCACCTACTACATCGTCATCCCCGCCTCCAGACTGGAGTACTCGGACGGCGAGATCGTCCCAAAGACCGTCTTCTACTTCAAGACCGGCAACAACGCGGCCAGCTTCACGAGCTTTGTGGTCCCGAGCGACGGCAAGACCCCCACGACGCTGACGGTCGACATGATCTGCTCGCTTGCCGGCAACGTGACCGTGACCGCCAAGCCCAGCAGCGGGCAGTCCTTCTCCCAGTCGGTTGCGGTCAAGGCCGGCACCAAGAAGTCGGTCACCTTCACCGACCTCAACCCCAAGACCACCTATACGCTGACCGGCAGCCTCGTGGCCAGCAGCGGCGCCACCGCCACCAAGTCGATCAACGCCGCCACCACCACGCCGGCGCTGACGCTGGAGGTCAAGAACGTCGAGGACACCTATGCCGACGTCCATGTCAACATCAACGCGCCCGGCTACCTGACCCTCAAGTACTACGCGGAGGGCGAGAGCGCCAGCAGCGCCAAGCTGGTTGTCCCCGAGCACAACCCCGGCGTCACCGGCGACGTTGGCCCCTATTCGCTCAGCGGCCTTGAGCCGGGCAAGAAGTACACCGTCACGGCCGACCTGCTGGTCGGGACCGAGAAGGCGCCCACAAAGAGCGTAAACTTCACCACCCTCAAAAAGTCCAGCAAGACCAGCATCGGCAGCCTCTCGGTCCTGCCCACGCCCGGCTCGGTGAGCTTCCCGGCCACGCTCGGGACCGGCAACACCTATTCGGCCAGCGTTTCGAGGCTCCACGAGGAGGACCCGGACATCACCGGCATCGCCATCCGCTGTACCCCCGAGGACGGCAACGCCAAGGTCTACGTCGGGCAGGGCTCGGGCGAGCTGAGCCTGATTTCCGGCAACGTCTCCAAGACCTATCCCGCGGAGGCCGGCAACACCTACACCTTTACCATCAAGATCGTGGCTGAGGACGGCAAGACCGAGCAGCAGTACACGCTGGATGTCGCCGTGCTGGAGCTCGACGTGGAGTAGTGTCCCCTGCCGTCGGTGCCCACCGCAATGGCCACCCCGTGGCCGTGACGTGGAGTAGTGCCCTCTGCCGTCGGCACCCCCTGCAATGGTACCCAGTGGTCGTCATGCTGGGACTCGACCAAGTTCTCATGATCCAGGCCTATGCGAGCTTTCATGATCCCGGGCTCTACGCAAACTTCCGTGACCACAGGTCCTATGCAAGTTTTCGTTTCCCCGCCTTTTTAAATAAGCCCGAAGGGCCTGCGCAAATGCGCCGGCCCTTCGGGCTTTTATCTGTTTGTCCTCTTAGGTAAACATCCTCCGGCCCTTGCCTTTTGTCCCCAATATGCCCATAACCCCTCTGGGCTTTTTGCTTCTCCCCCTCCGTACACCTGTCCTCCGGGCTTTTCCCTCTCCCATTCTAGACATCCACCCCCTGGGCTTTTTGCCCTTGTATGCCTGTTTCCCCGGACGTTTGCTTTTGCCACTCTGGCCGCTTTCCCCACGGGCCTTTGTCTGATTATCCTCTCAATACGCTTACTCTCCAGATTTTTGCCTTTCCCCTCTCTGTACGTCTGCTCCCCGGCTTTTTGCTTTTGCCACCCCGGCCGCTTTCCCCACAGACCTTTGTCTGTTTATCCTCTCAATACGCTTACTCTCCAGGCTTTCGCCTTTCCCCTCTCTGTACGTCTGCTTCCACGGCTTTTTGCTTTTGCCCTTGTATGCCTGTTCCTCCAGGCTTTTACCCCCCTCTGTCCGCATGCCCCGAGTTTTTGTCTTTTCCCCTTTTGGACGGCCTGCTTTTTTAATGGGGCAAACGACATCGCCGCCTCCCACGCGGCCCTCCCCCTCTGTTGACAACACGCCGGGAGTACCTTTCAAAAACTTCTTGCAGCTTCCCGGCCAATGCTTGCCATACAGGGCCTCTCCCCAAATTAC